>JANPES010000302.1:0-1747 GCA_031423035.1 Cyclobacteriaceae bacterium
ATCATTCTCTTCTTCTTTATCTACCATAAACGGATCCTCCTGCTCCAACAGCAAAAACAGAAAATTGAAATTGATTTCCAGGAACAAATGAGCCAGTCCCAGCTGGAAGCCCAGGAAAAAGATCGCAGCCGCATTGCCGCCGACCTGCATGACTCCGTAGGCTCCCTGCTCTGGGGCGCTAAGCTGAACGCGACGTTCATTGAACGGTCTGTACCCCTCACCCCGGAAGCGAGGGAATCACATGGAGAACTTATGTTCATCCTCGATCAGGCCATCGCAACCATCCGCCGAATTGCCTGGCAGCTCACGCCCGAAGCTTTTCAACATGCAGGACTTTCTAAATCACTCGAAAGACTCTGCAACACAATCGATGGAAAAGGGATACGGGTAAGTTACACGGGCTGCGACCAGGATGTATGGAATGACAGTCGGGCCCTTCAGCTGTTTAGGATCGTACAGGAACTGCTGAGCAACAGTATCAAACACGCCGCCGCAACAAGCATCTCGGTGGCCCTGTCCTGCCACAATGATATCCTGAGCGTTACCGTTGCAGACGATGGCATTGGCTATAGCCCCCATCCTTCATCTGACGGGGTTGGCTGGTGGAGCATGCGCACCCGGGCCAAACAAATCGGCGCAAAATTCTCCATAGGACAATCCCCTATTGGAAAAGGCCTCGCCGTAACCGCAACGCTACCTTTGAGCCCATGAAGAATAACTTACTTGTCTATCTGGCAGACGATCACACAGTAGTGAGAAAGGGAATGTTACGCTTGTTAAAAACTTTTAACCGGGTTGGCGAAGTGGATGAAGCATCCAATGGGAAAGAGCTCATCCGGCTCGTTGAGAAAAGGCAACCGGATGCCGTTATCCTGGATCTAGAGATGCCCGTGCTCGGCGGCATCGAGACCACCCGGCACCTTGCCGAACATTTTCCCAACGTGAAGATTCTGATTCTGACCATGCACACCGAGGAGATCTTTGTTATTCGACTCATGGATCTCGGTGTACATGGGTTCCTCAACAAATCATGCGGTCCGGATGAAGTCGAGAAGGCGCTCTACGCCATTGTTGATAAAGACTTCTATCGTAACGACATCATGGAACGGGCCCTTCAACAACTTCATGGAGGGGTGCACCCCGACAAAACCTACCAGAAACTTACTTCACGCGAGTTGCAAATCCTGTTGCTGATCTGCCAGGAACTAAGCCCCGGTGAAATCAGTGAGCGGTTGCAAATCAGCGAGAAGACATTTTTCAACCACCGCGCCAATATCCTCGAGAAAACCAACTGCCGTGGTAATGTAGGGCTGGTAAAGTTTGCGCATGAGAAGGGCCTGTTGCATTTGAATGGACCGCTGGGCCAGTGAGGGATCAGTATCTCCTTTCCCACACCTCCTGTCTAGTCCTGCTGACTATACTTCATCAGGGCCCAAACAAATGTCTTGAGTAACTTTTCGTCATGCTGGTTGTTGACCGCCTTAAAAGCCTCTGTCCATATTTGATCCGATGCGCTTTGGGTAGGGATACAATAAAAAGTTTCCGTCACCTCATTGGCCTTTGTCACACCATAGCGCATGACTACACCCCGTTTTGAGCTATCAATCTTGGAGAATATTTCGAGGAAAGTGATTTGGCGCCTCTTCCCACTTTCAGCCAATCCCCACGTACCCATCTCCCTGATGGTATATCTGCGGATCTCCGCTTCTTCAAGAAATTTGGACGTCATGAAAGTATAATCAGCCTG
>JANPES010000303.1:0-8436 GCA_031423035.1 Cyclobacteriaceae bacterium
ACACAGTTGTCGAAGAAACATTCACCGGTGAACCATAGTTATAATAGTCATACCAGGTACCTGTATGTGGGAAGCTCACGTCAATTGTCTTTGGCGTTAAATCAAAGTTCACCGCTATTTGTGCGTTCATATCACCTGAAGTTGAGGGTGAAGGTGTATACGGTGAGTTCTTTAAAGTAAGTTGCTTCGACAAATCCGAGCCTCCTGACAGGGTAGCATCGCCTACGGTGAACACATCGTACTCATTTCTGAGACGAAGGAGGTCTGCAGTGTGCTCGTATAGTTTATTGCGGGCATAGTCATCCTGATAATCCCATACCGGGGGTTTTGGAGAGAGTCGGCAATTCGAACTTATGGAACCATCTTCGCAAAGGTTTATGCTCTTGTCATAGCCAAGTTCTGCAAACTGCCACATCATTTTTGGCCCGGGGACTGTAAAAAACAGAAGTCCTGCAGCCTCAACCCTTGCCAATGCCGTCGACTCTGCTTTAACATCATAAGTTCCAGACTTGGCACCAAATTTTAAGTTCCTGTACATGATTCGCTCCTCGTCGTGGCTCTCCATATAACCCACTACATGGGGAACAGCCCAATTTCTGGTTTTATGATAGATCCAACTTACATCGGAGCTGCTCGAATATCCCATCGTATTCTGATTGTAAGCATAATTCAAATTGCCCCACAGCATCATTCCTTTGCCTTCCGCATACCTATATTCCGCCAAAATCTTTTCTTCACTGTTGTCTGCGAAATGCTCAAGGATAATTATAGCATCTGAAGTATGTTCCCAAATCTCATCGGCCATCCGCTTCAAGAGGGCTATGCGGGAATCGTCTCGCTGCCCAAAGCAACTTTCATTGGATTGACTGCCACTACAGCGTGTGTTCTGCGTGAATCCCTTTGATAAATCAAAACGGTAGCCATCCACCCGATACTCATTTAACCAATAATGCGTCACCGTGTCGAGATATTTCTTCGTATAGGTGCTCTCATGATTCAAATCGAAGAAGACATTGTATGGATGTTTGGCATCCCTGTTGAACCAAGGATTATTGGCTGCCGGTTTCCCAAATGTTCCATCCGCGCCGAACTCAAAATACATCAAGGCATAGGGATTAGGTACATCCTGATGATTCATGGCAATGTCTAGAATCACTGCAATGCCGTTCGCGTGGCAAGTATCAATGAATTCCTTGAGTTTGTTCTTCGTACCATAATACTTGTCGGGTGCAAACATGAACGTCGGATTGTAGCCCCACCCTTCATTGCCGTTAAACTCCATGATGGGCATGAGCTCAATGGCATTGATGCCAAGGCGTTTGAAATATCCAAGGGTATCAATCAGCGTCTGATAGTTTCGGTTATCGTCACCAAAGAAGTCGCGGAGCAACAACTCATAGACGACAAGATTTTCCTTTGGAGGCTTTACAAAGTTATTAACCTGCCACGCGTAAGGCGTTTGCGCTGTCTGAAAAACTGAGGTTCTGTTTTCGTAGGAATGACTGCTCAATGCCTTTACGGGAAATGTTTTCAGGTTTGGATAGGTGGCAGGTGAAATATATTGATCATCCGGATCAAGGATTTTGTCAGCATAAGGATCGCTCACCCGGATTTGCTCATCCACTAAGTATTGGAAGGCGTATTCCATTCCCGGTGTAACACCAGTGAGTTCAATCCAAAAAAACTCACCGTCTTTTTTCATCAGGTAGTTCGTTGTGATCAGCCAGTCGTTGAAATCCCCGACCGCATACACGGAAGTTTTTCCAGGTGCCCACAAACACAAGGTCACCTTGCTGGCATCGGCTGCGTTGTAATTTATTCCCGGAATGATATCGTCGGGTCGCGGGAAAGACGGGCTTGCCGAAGAGAGGATATATTGAAATTCAACTTCATCGGTTAACGAACCGACAATCGAATTGGCCACCAGTTTAACAACGGAAAACCCGGAAGTCTCCATAACTGTGTGGATATAGGCATAGCTGGAGACATTGGTTGCCGCGTCAACGAGGATATCATTGATAAACAGATCGAAATTCGCCGGAATGGGTGACTGCGCCGTGATTGAAATTAGATCATTGGTGTCAACGAATACCGGAAACTGCGCTGGCGATGACAACTGGATTTGAAAACTCCCGTCCCAGAAGTCTACTATATAGTCAGAGGTTTGGCCGTTGGGCCAATCATTCCCCTTGAGCAACATGCCCATGCTCGTTTCACCGGCAATACTCACAGCAAAGAAGTTTGCCGGAACAAAAGAAATGGTGAAGACGGTGCGCCCGGCCGGAAACGACTTTGTGAATTTTGGTCCGTTGGGTCCGATGACATTGGTTAACCCGGGATTTGAGCTGGCCGGATTGATATTATACTTTGCATTGATGTTTTTGCCGGGAATCCATACCCACAAATAAGCCTCATTCAAGGATGCCAGTGGAGTCGCTGTTACATCATAGCTTACTGTAATAAGGTCGGTGCGTTGAAAGAAAGCCGGGCTGATGGTTGGAGTTAATGGTTGACTACCAGAAGTAGCAACGGCGCAGATGTTCAGGAAGAGTAAGAATGCAAGTCGGTTAACCATCAGTTAGCTCTATTCGATTCAAAGGGTGAAAGTAAGGCGATCCGCGCTCAAAAGACTTCTCAAAAAACACATTTTTCGCTAAACCGGCTCTGCAATCGGTTTCGGATTACTATCATCAGAAATCCCCCAATCTGGCTTGACTCCACGGAATCGATTGCGGGCCCGTTTACGGTAAAATTTTCAAACTATACTTGCAATTCATAGCTAAAAACGGCGAAATTCACTGCGAAATAACAATTCAATTACCTTTGCATAAACTAAAAATCAAAACTATGCTTAAATCAATTCGAATAGCGAGTGGCTTTCTGGCATTTGCCATGATAGCGCTCGTTTCATCGTGCAGCGAAAGCACAACAACCAATATCGGTACAGGCGGAAGTGTGCCTGTCGCTGATGGTTTTTATGTGACTAAAGTCGGGATTACCCCGGTTTCAAGCAGCCAGTTGGTTGCTGAAAAAGTAGAAGCGGACGCTTTTGGTGTCCAGGACAGAAGTGGGTTCCTTGCCAACTACATCTATTTGACGGCAGGATCCTATAACATTGTAAGTGTTATTGATCAGGAGATCGCTAAAACACTAGGTGGTGCGGCTGTTAGTGCCGGTGACCCTGTGCCTGCCAACACGGAAAGCTCTGATTGCGACCTCCATGCCTACACCTTGGTCGAGGAGTTCTCAGAAGCTGGTGCTGCGATTGTGATTGCAACCGAAGGCTTGTATAAAGTCATGATGGATAACGAAACCAAGGAGTTTGTCTTTTACAATATTGTAAAGGGTCAGATCATTGGTGCGGCTTCTGCAGCCGGCTGGTCTAATTCCGTTGATCAGGAAATGCCTTTAACGGGAACTGCAGCAGGTGCCGCAATGGAAGTTACAGGATTGACGATGAGACCCGGTGAATACAAACTGCGTTTCAACTGCCGTTGGAAAATCGACAGAAGGATTGATCCTGCTGCCTCTCCTGGCCACGAATTTGCAAATGGCTACGCTGCGCTTACCAATTTTGGTGGCACGCCAGCTGCACTTGCTCCCGGTGGTGCAAACTTCGCAATTGCGACTGGAGCAGATGGAATTTATACATTCGCTGCAACCTGGACACCTGCTGGTGGTATGGTATTTACCGTAACCAAAACCGCTCCTCTTGATCCGATTACATTTAATCCTTCCGATTACGCTTGGGGAATTATTGGTGCCGGCACGTCAACTGGATGGGGTGCCGATACCGACCTAAATTATAATGGCGTAACAGGAGGAGTGTATAAGTGGGGTGGAACCTTCACTATTACGAATGACGGTACCGCTGGTTCTGGCGAGTTCAAATTCAGAACCAATGACAGCTGGACGTTTAGCAAAGGCTTCAGCGATGTTACTTTGAGCGGATCCAAAGTGGGTCAGATTAGTAACTCAGGTGGAAACTTCAAGGCTACTCCGACAGGATCCTATATTTTTGAACTTTCTACGAACGATGCTGGTGCTACCTGGTCGTTAAAAGTTGATTAATTTGATAGTTTAAAAAATAAGCCTGAGCAAATTTTGTTCAGGCTTATTTTTTTTAGTGCCAGGTTGAGCGGTATGCTAAATCGGGAGTCAGCATAGCCCCTCACTTATTATCTACCCTTCTTAAAGTAAAATTCATAAAACGGAAATATGGCAAAACTCTACAAAACCAGGTCGCTAATATCCCTCTTCGCATTCATCGCACTGCTTGCAACGGGCAGCGCCTTTGCACAAGAGGTGGCGATTACCGGGCGAATCACCGATGGATCAACGGGTGAATCCTTGCCCGGCGTAAACATCTTACTCAAAGGCACATCGGCCGGAACGACGACCGATCTGGATGGCCGGTTCTCCCTGCCTGCACCAACCAATGGTACTTTGGTGGTTTCCTTTATCGGCTACACGACGCAAGAAATTGCAATTGAAGGAAGAACAACGATCGACGTAGGATTGGCGGCTTCCGCAGAACAATTATCTGAAGTTGTGGTTATTGGTTATGGTTCTGTAGAGAAAAAGGATGTAACCGGCGGTATTGCCAAGGTAACTTCAGTAGATTTTAATAAAGGACTCATCAACGGAGCCGACCAGTTGATCGCCGGTAAAGTGGCCGGCTTACAAGTCGTGAGCAACGGGGACCCGGGAGGCGGTAGCGCCATCCGATTACGGGGCGTATCAATTAATGGTGAATTTCCCCTGGTGGTAGTTGACGGTGTTCCCCTGGACGGTGGTGGTGGTGGTGTGGTGGGCGGCAGAAATCCACTGAGCTTGATAAACCCCAGTGATATTGAAGATATGACGGTGCTGAAAGATGCCTCAGCTTCCGCAATTTACGGAGCGCGTGGCGCGAATGGTGTAATCATCGTAACCACGAAATCCGGAAAAGCAGGAAAGATGAGAATCAACTATAACGGGTTTTACTCTATGTCCATATTGACCCGGAAGCCAGACTTCCTGTCCCCTTCTGAATTTCGGTCAGCCATCAATGCCAAGGCACCCCAAGAAATTCCCAACCTCGGCCCCGAGAACACCGAATGGGTGAAGGAAGCCACGCAATTGGCGCAGAGCACCCAACATACAATCACGCTCTCTGGCGGAAAGAACAAGACCGCCTATTATGGTTCTGTCAACTATCTCCTCAATGATGGGGTGCTACGTTTCACGCAGAACAAAAGACTTAACCTGTCTTTAAAGCTCGACCAAAAACTCTTCAATGATAACCTGATCCTGTCGCTTAATACCAAAAACACATTTACCAAAGACCTATATGGGCCCAACGTGCTGGGAACATCCGCCGGCTATGACCCCACGCGCCCTGTACTTGATCCAGCCAACGTGCTGCGCGGCGGCTACTACCAATGGCTGGAGACCCTGGCGCCGGGCAATCCAGTGGCTTCTCAAAACCTTACCGATAACCAGGGGAACACATTCCGAACGTTGACGAGCGTTTCGGTTCAGTATAATATTCCGATGGTCAAAGGCCTGTCCGTGAAAGCCAACTTCGGCTATGACTATACACAGGGACAGTTTATTGGAATAACTTACCCGCAGGCCAAAGAAGGCGCTGACAACGGTGGTTCAAAAACCACGCAGGACGAAACCAAGACTAATCAATTGTACGAGTACTTCGCAACGTACAAGAATACATTCAAGAAACATGCCATCGAGGCTACACTTGGATATGCCTGGCAAAATTTTAATAGAACATTCAAGCAGATTGCAGGGGATAGTGTCAAGCAAATCAATGGCAAGTATGAGCCAACCTATTCTGTAGATACACTTTCCTTTCCGGTTGAGAATCGACTGATTTCCTATTTTGGCCGGGCTAATTATGAATACAATGGCAGGTACATGATTACCGCTTCCTTGCGCCGTGATGGTTCAACCCGATTTAGCCCGACAAACCGGTGGGGGCTATTCCCTGCTGTGGCGGTGGCCTGGCGTGTATTGGAAGAACCTTTTGCCTCAGGGCTCTCGAACATATTTAATGAACTTAAAGTCCGCGGAAGCTATGGTGTCACGGGTAACGAGCAAATCCCTGACTATCTCTACTCCACTTACTACTATCCAAGTTATGCCGGCGCCAACTACCAGTTTGGGAATCAGTATTCTCCCACCATTCGACCCACGGGCGTTGATCCCAACATCAAATGGGAAGAGACCGTGTCAACCAACATTGGTATTGATATGGGGTTCTTTGATGGACGAATGACAGCCTCAATTGACTTCTATAACAAAGACGTAAACGACCTAATCTTCAGTGTTGCCGTACCCGCAGGCAGCAATTTGTCGGATCGCGTTTTAACAAACATCGGCCAGGTCAATAACAAAGGCGTTGAACTTGTTTTGACAGGCGTTGTATACAACAAGCCAGATTTCAAATGGAATTTGGGATACAACATCTCTTACAACAAGAACGTAATCGTCAAACTTGACAACCTCGTCGGGAGCAACCTCACTAATTTTGCCGGTTATGAAAATGGCGGGATCTCCGGCGATGTGGGTCAAACCATCCAGCGGAGGAAAGTTGGCGAGCCCGTAGACGCATTCTATGTTTACGAGCATAAACGTAACCCCGACGGCACCCTGGTGCTGGACGTCGATGGCGACGGTTTCCAGGAGGATACCGAAATGTACAAGGATCAGAATAACGACGGCATCATCAATGAAAACGACCGCATCATCTACAAGAAGCCGAACCCCGATGTCATCATGGGATTAACCTCAAACATGACCTATAAGAAATGGGACCTGGCCTTTACGTTTCGGGCCAGCTTTGGCAATTATGTGTATAATAACGTTTCTTCTGCAAACGGATTTTTCACACGGTTAACCCAAGTGGTGACCAATAATATTCATTCTTCAGCATTTGATACCAACTTTAAAGGCAAGCAGTCTTTCTCCGATTATTATGTGCAGAACGCTTCTTTCGTCAAATTAGCCAACGTCAGTCTCGGCTATAATTTTGATGAATTCTCCTTCGGGCGCGTTCGGGCCTTCTTGACCGCCCAAAACCTGCTCACCTTTTCCCCATACAAAGGCATAGACCCTGAAATTTTTAATGGGATCGATAATAACTTGTATCCAAGATCTATCACTTTGTCGATTGGTGTTGATGTAACTTTTAAATAACTGAACTATGAAAAAGATCATATTTCTCATCATTATTTTCTCTTCAGCTTGTACCGATCTGGACCTTAAGCCGGCGAACGGTGATGTTGATTCCGTTGTTTTCAAAGACTTCGAATCCTATCGCAAGTATTTGGCTAAAGTCTACGCGGCCTTTTCACTTACTGGCCAGCAAGGACCCAGCGGGCAACCTGACATCACCATTGTAAACGATGAAGGATTTACCAGCTACATCCGGTCGTATTGGAAGGTACAGGAACTAACGACCGATGAGGCCGTAATCTCCTGGACGGATGCCGGTATCCAGGACCTGCACACACACACGTGGAGTTCGACCAACCAATTCGTGCGCGTATTGTATTACCGCATATTTTACATTATCGCTTACGCCAATGATTTCCTCGGTCAATCTACAGATGCTTTATTGGATGAGCGAGGTATGACCGCCGCTCAAAAAACAGAAATCAAGCAATTCCGTGCTGAGGCCCGTTTCCTTCGTGCCTTGGCCTATTGGCATGCGCTTGATCTGTTTAGAAACGTGCCGATTCTCACAGCCATAACCGCAGCCCTACCCGTGCAGTCCACACCGGAGGAGTTGTTTACTTTTATCGAAAATGAATTGGCTGCAATCGAACCCGATCTGGCTGACCCCATGACGAACGAATATGGACGTGCAGACAGGGCCGCTGCATGGATGCTCCAGGCAAAAATATTCTTGAATGCAGAATCCCAGGGAATCACCATCAGTGGAGGAAGAAATCCTTTCACAGAAACCGCTGCGGCCTGTCAGGAAATTATCTTGGCAGGGTATACACTTGCCCCCACGTACAAGCATCTCTTCATGGCTGACAATCATCAGTTCGCAACTACTGAGTTCATCTTTACTTTACCGCAAGACGGTGTGCAGTCTCAAAGCTGGGGATCGACTACCTTCCTCGTGCATGGCGCTTTGGGAAGAAGGATGGTCGACAAGAAAGACGATGCAGACAACACTACGGACTATCCTACAGAAGACGTTGATTTGTATGGCGTTTCTGGCGGCTGGGGTGGAATGAGGACGACAACCGACATGGTGGCAAAATTTGCCGGCCCTACTATACCAATAGCTCAAGACCCACGGGCCAACTTCTACACCAACGGGCAAACATTGGCAATTACGGATCTTCTTGATTTTTCCGAAGGCTATGCTGTTCCCAAATTTTCTAATCTGACATCCACCGGCAATCCGGGATCAAACGTAAC
>JANPES010000304.1:0-7911 GCA_031423035.1 Cyclobacteriaceae bacterium
CAATTTTTCCACGGAACCGACCCTTGAGCATCACGGTCTTCTTCCAGGTTTCGAGGCCTCGCGTGAAGTGAGAAATGTCTTCTGGATGAAGCCGGGTATTGGTTAACCGGGCGTCGATGGTTACGCGCTCAACAAAGTGGCTGAGGTCGCGCTGTGTGTTGTAGTAGAGGATGATGGTGTCCGAAACATGGCTTTGGTTAGCCGTGAGATCCAGACCCAGAAATTCCATGGACGTTTGACTGATGCGAAAGAAGGTGCGCAGATCGTTGATGGTGAGATTGGTCTTGGCTTCTTTTATGCGCAAGGAAGTGAGGTTAAATTCAATAGTGTCACCAATGATTTTGAAATTATTCAGGTTGCCGTCATCGAGCGCGAGACGAAAGTGGCCAGGGTCGAAACCCTTCGCGACGGAATCAAATTCGGTTTGGTTCATAGAGAACCTCGATTGTTCGATGAGCACCTCGCCAATGTTAATTTTTGCACTGCCTCCGCCCCCGCCTGACGGAAACTGCCGATTAATTTCGGCTATGAATACATCGAAGTTTAGCTCCACGGTGGAGTCGGAGGTGGGGATGGTGACCAGGTGCACGCCGCCTTCTTGTAGGGATACCGCATCAAGGTAAATGTTCTTCTGTTTGTAAATACTGCTGATGCGGAAGTTGATAAAAAGCCGGCCGGCCTCTATCAGGGTATTTTTTTGAGGATCCGTTATTTTCAGGCTGGTGATTTCAAGACGGTCATACCATAACAGATGGAACCGGTCATACTCAACTTTGAAACCGGAAAGGTTGGAAAACTTGTCGGTGATCTGGCTAAGGAGGGCCTTTTGGACAGCCGGAATCTGAAGGATACTGAACCCCACAACAAAAAAAACCAAGGTTCCATAAAGACAGTATAGGACGATCCGCTTCAGTCTTTGCAGAATCTTAATTTTGATAACTTGCCAAATCATTTAGATCAATATGCGGCCAACGATCCTTGCCATTGAATCCTCGTGTGACGAGACGTCCGCGTCCGTGATAAGGAATGGCAAGGTACTCAATAATATTATAGCCTCGCAAAATGTGCACCACAAATACGGCGGTGTTGTTCCTGAATTGGCGTCGCGTGCACACCAGAAGCAGATCGTCGATGTGGTTGACGAATCCATGTCCATGGCGAACATCAAACCTCGGGATCTGGACGCGGTGGCATTCACCCGCGGTCCCGGCCTAATGGGTGCCCTTTTGGTTGGCGGATCGTTTGCTAAAGGCCTTGCCTGGGCAACAGGAGTTCCGCTGATCTCAGTTGATCATATGCAGGCCCATATTTTGGCTCATTTTATCAGCGATCCGATGCCTAATTTTCCTTTTTTATGTCTGACGGCCAGCGGTGGGCACACGCAACTTGTCATGGTGAGCGATTACCTTGATATGACGATCATAGGCGAAACGCAAGACGATGCCGCAGGCGAAGCCTTTGACAAGGCAGCCAAGGTACTGGGGCTCCCGTATCCGGGAGGGCCACTGATTGACCGCTACGCCCGTGACGGTAATTCTGGACGGTTCAAGTTTCCAGACACGGATATGCCAGGCCTAGATTTTTCATTTAGCGGAATCAAGACTGCATTCCTGTATTTTATCCGGGACCAAACAGCACTTGATCCCGCCTTCGTACAAAAAAACCTGCCAGACATCTGCGCAAGCCTCCAACACAAGTTGGTGCGCATGCTGCTTGACCGGCTCGAGCAAGCCAGCATTCAAACTGGCATCCGTGAGATCGCGATCGCTGGCGGTGTCTCTGCAAATTCAGGGCTGCGGAAGGATCTTATTGGCCGGGCACAACGGCTAGGTTGGAATACCTACATCCCCGAATTCCAGTACTGTACAGACAATGCAGCCATGATCGCTATGGCAGCACATTTCAAATTCCTTAAGGGGCTCTTTGCCTCGCCTGATATTTCGCCAGTTCCTAACCTTCACATGAACGGTTGACCATATGAAGCATCTGTTTGCGAAAGGAGATCAGAAAATATTTCGAAGAACCATTACAGACGATGACCACGCGATCTTTCTCGGTAAACGATTGCACGCGGTTTACTCTACCTTTGCGATGGGCAGAGACTTTGAATGGTCTTCCCGGTTGTTTTTCATTGATATGCTGGAGGCTGACGAGGAAGGCGTAGGTACTTTTTTGCAAATCAATCACAAGGGCCCGGCATTTTCCGGTGAGGAGGTGGTAATAACGGCTACAGTTGATACGTTGCGGGGCAACGAATTGATCTGTACGATTTCGGCTCTGGTGAATGGTCGCGTGATTGCCGATGGTATGACAGGACAGAAAATGTTGAAAAAAGAAAGACTGAAAGCGCTATTTACCAAGCCCTGATATGGCAACGGATCGATTCTCGAAAACTGTAAACATAAGGAACCGTCAGGCATCCTTTGGCTATGAATTACTTGACACCTATGTGTCTGGTTTGGCTCTTAAGGGCACCGAGATCAAATCGATTCGAGAAGGAAAAGTCAACCTGCAGGATGGCTATGTTTATTTCAACAAAGATGAGGCATTTGTAAAAGGAATCAACATTTCACCATTCACGCAGGGAACGCACTATAATCATGAGGCGGCTCGCGACAGGAAGTTACTCCTGAAGAAGAGCGAAATCACCCGGCTAAAGGCACGGTCAGAAGAGAAAGGACTAACGATCGTTCCAACCCGGCTGTTTATCAATGATCGCGGGTACGCAAAACTGGAGATTGCGCTGGCGAGAGGCAAGAAGGTCCATGATAAACGCGACAGCATCAAGGAGCGGGACATTAAGCGGGAATTGCAACGGATAAAATTCTAAATTATATTCGACCTTCATGAGCATCCTCGAATATGGCGTTTGTAGATTGTCAGTTGTTCCGGTGCGAAGCGATCCGAATCACGGCGCGGTACAGGTAACCCAATTGCTTTTTGGAGATCATTATGAGGTCATGGAGATATCAGGTGACCGCCAATGGGGCCTCATACGGCAGTATGCTGACCAGAGCGAAGGATGGATGGATTGGAAGCAGCACCATTCGATCTCAGAGGAATATTTTCAACAAATCAATAAGACGGATTATAAAATCACCACAGAGATAGCTTCGCCTGTACTGTATAAAAAATCACCGTTGACCATTGTCATGGGAAGCGTTGTGCCTATTTCCAGTTCAGAGCTTTTCAAAATTGAAGAACAGTTTGCGTTTAACGGTGAGTCAAAGGGACTTGGGCAGCGTCGCGATGCGGATTTCATTACGATCACGGCCCGAAAGTATCTTTCTGCTCCTTACCAGTGGGGCGGGAAGAGCCCATTTGGGATCGATCATGTAGGACTGGTACAAATGGTGTTCAGGATCGCGGGCTATCCTTTGCCCCGCGATATTAAGCAGTTGGTGCTGCACGGAAAGAAGGTTAAGTCTTTCGACGAATCACGGGCGGGTGACGTGATATTTCTGGCGGCCAAAGGCAATACGGTGTCACATTGCGGCATCTTGCTTGATGATTACCGGATCATCCACGCATTTGGTCATGTACGAATTGATGTACTTACGGAGGAAGGAATCGTTGTTCCCGAAACAAAAGTCTATACACATTTCCTCCATTCTATTCGCCGCATGACTGGCTAGGCGGAAATCCTTGCAGAATCAACTGATTGAGGCTATCTTTTCACCATGGATAGTAGGGTTCTTGTACTTAATCAGGACTTCAGCCCGTTAATGGTATGCTCTGTTGAAAGGGCCTTCGTGCTGGTTTACCTTAACAAGAGTGAAATGGTGCGTTCCGCCAACGGTCATCAACTGCGCAGCATTTCCCGCAGTTATCCCATGCCCTCAGTCATACGCCTGAATCGTTACGTCAATGCGCCATATAAAGGGGTGAACCTTACGCGTCAAAATATATTCAAGCGCGATAACTTTGAATGCGTCTATTGTGGCACACGCCGTGAACTCACGCTGGACCATGTTATTCCCAGTTCGCGGGGTGGCCCGCACTCCTGGCTTAACCTGGTTACAGCGTGCAAAAGGTGCAATACCAGAAAGGGAGATTGTACCCCCGAAGAAACGGGTATGTCGATTCGCAAGAACCCATTCAAGCCTTCTTACACCCTTTTTCTTCGTGATCTGAGTGGAATGAATCAGGCCGAATGGGATGAATTTCTGGGCTGAGTTGTTCTTCCGACCTGCGTCGGCATCACTTTCTAATCCCGAACTAGAATTTCATTGTAAATGTAGTTTTTACACCTGGCACAGAAGTTACGCTCAGATTGCCGTTGTGCATCTGCATGATTTGCCGGGAGAGGCTCAGCCCGATGCCGGAGCCTGTTTTTTTTGTTGTGAAGAATGGAACAAACACCCTGTTCAGCGCTTCCTTGATAATCCCAGGCCCGTTGTCGCTTACATCGATGGCTACATGTGATCCCGTATAATAGCACCACACGGTAATCGCTCCGTTGGATGTTTCCGTCAGTGCCTCAAGTGAATTTTTAATCAGGTTGATCAACACTTGCTCAATCATTTCCTCATCAGCATTTACTGTAAGGTATTCCGATTCGCAAGTGCAGGTCAGCACCACAGATGTCTGTTTTATTCCCGGTCTCATCAATTGACTAACCCGGTCAAGAAATTCACGGGCGATAACAGTCTTGAGTTTCGGTTGAGGAAGGGACGTGTATTCGCGATATGCGTCAATGAACTTGATGAGCCCTTTGCTTCGGTTCTCAATGGTACTCAACCCTTCACGGAGGTCTTCCGCACCCTCATCTTTCAACTCATAGTGCGTGCTCTTCTTCGTCATGTCGTGATCAAGAATCTCGCGTAAGGTGGAAGTCAGGGAGGAAATGGGCGTAATGGAGTTCATGATCTCGTGTCGCAGTACACGTGTCAGGTTCTGCCAGGCTTCAATTTCTTGTTGCTGTAGTTCACTTTGGATATTCTGTAGGGTTAACAACTTCATACTGCTTCCCCTTATCCGAAGTTCTGTTGCTTGAATCGTGAGTTGGAAGTCCAGGTTCGATTTAAAGAGCGTGCTTTTTCCCGGACCTACATCGTGAATGGCTTGCAGGAGGTCGGGATTCTTTTCCTTCAGCTCCTGGATGTTCCTCATGGAATTAACACCCATAAACCTCTTTGCGTTTGCATTGATCAGCTGGACGTTTCCGTCGGGGTCAAATGAGAGAATGCCAGTGCGTACCTGCTGCACCACCGTGTTGAGATATTGCCAGTGTTCTTCTTTCTCTGAACGGGCCTTGCGGAAGGCCTCAAGTACTTCGTTGAATGCGACGTTGAGATCGCGAAAGCTGGCACCAAGCTTGTTGTCTGCATTAAACCCTGAAATAAAATCAGAGTACTTCACGGACTCCAGGAAGCGCGTTAGCTTGCGGTTAGTCTGGGAAGTAAACACGTACAGCTCCACCATCTGCCCTATAATGATCAGGCCCGTGAGGATGGCGGCAAAGATCATGTTGGGATGATTAATCATGTACACAAAGAGGCTCATGATCAAGCCGATCAAAACAACCCGAAAAGCTACACGATAGCGGAAGTCACGAAAAAGTTTCATCTGTGTAATATGCAGGGTTCCGAATGTAGTGGTTTTGATGCGAAGTAAAGTAGTTAAGCGCCTGGAGGTTACTACAACCCATGCTTCTCGAGCCGTCGGTAAAGAGAAGAACGGGTGAGGCCAAGTTCAGAGGCGGCCTGGGTGATATTGCCATTGTATTTTTTCAGCACTTTTCTGATTAAGAGCTTCTCTACCTCATCAAGGTTAAATTGATCCAGGTTGAGAGGCTGCTCACTGTCCTTGCCTGAGGGCGTATTGAAGGTAAAGTCCTCCGGCTGAAGTACGGAGCTATTGGAGAGGATTACTGCGCGTTCAATGGCGTGCTGCAGTTCCCGGATGTTTCCCGGCCAGGGATGCTTGTTCATTCGGCTCATCGCTCCTTCACTGATTTTCATCACACTCTTGGCATACTTCTCTGTGTAGTGTTTAAGAAAATGATTGGAGAGCGATGGGATATCTTCCATCCGGTCGCGAAGCGATGGTATTTCCATTTCAATGGTATTGATACGATAGAGCAGGTCTTGCCGGAACCGGTTCTCTTTTACCATGTCGTAGAGGGGCATGTTGGTTGCGCAGATCAGCCGAATGTCGATAACTGTGTCTTTGTTGGACCCTACGCGGCTCACTTTTCTATTTTGCAATACCGTAAGCAGCTTGGCCTGGAGCGGCATCGAGAGATTTCCAATTTCATCCAGAAAAAGTGTGCCCCGGTTGGCTAGCTCAAAACGGCCAGGTCGGTCTTCCTTGGCGTCGGTAAAAGACCCGCGTTTGTGGCCGAAGAGTTCACTTTCAAAAAGGGTTTCGGTAATAGACCCAAGATCCACGCTCACAAAGGTCTCATTGCCACGTGGAGAATTGCGATGGATGGCCCGTGCCACCAATTCCTTGCCCGTACCGTTCTCACCAAGAATCAAGACGTTAGCATCTGTATGCGCCACGCGGTCGATGGTCTGAAAGATTCTTGACATCGCAGGGCTTGTTCCAATAATTTCCAGATAGCGGTTGTTGATGGCCTGATTGATTTCCTGGTTCTTTATCTTCAGGGTTTGCACCTCATCACGGGTTTCGCGAAGGCGCATGGAAGAGTAGAGGGTGGCGAGGAGTTTCTCGTTTTCCCAGGGTTTGAGCACAAAATCGGTTGCACCCGCCTTGATAGCTTTTACAGCCATTTGAACATCTCCGTATGCGGTGATCAGCACAACGACGGCAGAAGGATCCAGTTGCAGAATTTTCTCCAGCCAGTAGTAGCCCTCGCTTCCGCTGCTCACATCCTTTGTAAAGTTCATGTCTAACAAAATGACATCATAGTCTTCGTTATTCATCAGGGCCGGAATCGCCTCCGGATTCTTCTCAATGTCCACGTGAGCAAAGTGCCGCTTGAGATACATCTTGGCTGCCTTGAGCAGGTCTTCATTGTCGTCGACGATAAGGATTTTGCCTCGTTTTTGGTCAGTCATAGGGAGTCATTTATGAATCGTGTCAACCGGTTCCGGCAAAGTTGATACCGTTCCTGGAATGCTGCCTGAGGGCATTTTTACCTAAAACAAGTGTCCAAACTTAGCCATATTTCGTCCGCAATCGGACAGCGACGTTCAGCTTTGAACGTAGATTTCGCAAAAAGGATAACCTTATTGGCCTTTTACCCGTTGGCACGGAAGTTGGCAAGGAATAGCACCCAGGCCCTTAGAAGACACCCAAAATCAGGAAATCGCTAGCAGGATGGATAAGAAGCTCGTTAAGAAGACGTGGACAGTAAAGCGAATAGTGACCTACGGCGGAATCGCCCTTTTGGTTGGTTTTATTGGGTACCAGTTCATTTTTGCCGACCGTCGGTCCAAACTCGTAGTAGAGAAAGACAAAATCACAATCTCGGAGATTAAGATGGGGCAGTTCAAAGAATACATACCGCAGACCGGCGAAGTTTCACCAAGCAGGACGGTGTTTCTGGATGCCCTGGAAGGTGGAAATATAAAGCACATTGTGAGAGAAAGTGGTGCGATGGTGAAAAAAGGTGATCTCATCATGGAGATCTCGAACCTGAACCGTGAGATTGCTGTACTTCAGCAGGAAGCGCAGCTTGTGGAGAGTATTAACCGATCGCGAGACACACGGTTGGGGATTTTGCGAAATGATCTGGATCAACGGCAAACGCTCGCACAAATTGATAATCAGCTAGCCATCCTCAAGCCCCAGCATGATCGGCAGACGATATTGTTTGAAAAGAGGTTGATTGCTAAGCAGGATTTTGAGCGGACCGAAGCAGACTACAAATACAACGTTGACCGAAGAAAATTTACCTATGAAGCCTATCGCCGCGATTCAGTTGGCCGCCTCCAGTCATTG
>JANPES010000305.1:0-1725 GCA_031423035.1 Cyclobacteriaceae bacterium
AACCAATGTACTCAAGTTCAAACCGTTGAGGTAATTGGTAGTCTACCTGGATGGTCCCCAATTGCCAGTTGCGCCCTAACGCATCCTTTACCATAAAGTCTAGCTTCGGGCCGTAGAATGCAGCTTCACCTTTTACAGCCACCGTTTTTAGGCTGCGCTCATCCGCCGCTTCCTGAATTTCTTTTTCTGCGCGATCCCACAAAGCATCCTCACCAATATACTTCTGCTTGTTGGCGGGATCCCGCAAGGAAACCTGAGCCGTGTAGTTCTCAAACCCGAGTGATCTGAAAACATGCAGTACAAGGTCAATCACTTTTATGAATTCCTCCTTCACCTGATCGGGCCGACAGAAAATATGGGCATCGTCTTGTGTAAACCCGCGCACCCTGGTTAACCCATGTAGTTCTCCACTCTGCTCGTAACGGTAGACCGTTCCAAATTCAGCATAACGAATCGGAAGGTCTTTGTATGAACGAGGTTTTACTTTATATATCTCACAATGGTGAGGGCAATTCATTGGCTTGAGCAGAAACTCCTCTGATTCATCCGGGGTGCGGATGGGCTGAAAGGAGTCCTTGCCATACTTCTCATAGTGACCGGAAGTAACATACAGGGCCTTTGACCCTATGTGAGGAGTTACTACGGGGTCATAGCCTGCTTTGATCTGGGCTTTTCGCATGAACTGCTCAAGGCGTTCGCGGAGTACGGTGCCCTTCGGGAGCCAAAGCGGTAATCCCATTCCAACCTTTTCTGAAAAGGCAAACAACTCAAGCTCTTTGCCCAGTTTCCGGTGGTCCCGTTTCTTAGCCTCCTCCAGCATATGAAGGTATTCTTCCAATTCCTTCTGCTTGGGGAACGTAATGCCATAGATGCGTGTGAGCATCTTATTCTTTTCATCGCCTCGCCAGTACGCTCCTGCCACGTTAAGCAACTTCACCGCCTTGATAAATCCTGTGTTGGGGATGTGTGGGCCTCGGCACAAATCTGTAAAGGCTCCTTGTTCATAAAAAGTAATGGAGCCATCCACGAGATTGTCAATCAATTCAATCTTATAAGGATCGCCCTTCTTCGTAAAGAAATCCAGTGCCTCCGCTTTTGAAACATCGCTTCGAACATAGGGGTTACTCTTTCTGGCCAGCTCAATCATCCTGGTTTCAACTTTCGCCAGGTCATCCTCACCAAACTGAACATCGCCGAGATCGACATCGTAGTAGAAACCATTTTCAATGGGAGGGCCAATTCCAAATTTAACTCCAGGATAAAGGGATTCCAGGGCTTCAGCCAACAAGTGAGCGGAAGAATGCCAAAAGGCGTATTTGCCTCCTTTGTCATTCCAGGTAAATATTCGAATCGAGGAATTGTTATTGATAGGCCGGGACAGATCCCATATTTCACCTTCCACTTCAATTGCTAATGAGTTGCGGGCAAGCCCTTCGCTTATGCTTTGCGCAATTGCCATCCCGGTGACACCGGAAGGATATAACCTGACCGATCCATCAGGCAATGTAATATTCACTTCACTCATTTAATTACTCCAGATTTTGAGGCTGCAAAGATGCAACATTTAACGGAATCAGTCGATTAGAGCTTAAACTGTATCGTGCCCAGGATTCCAAATGAACGGGCGTCCGGACGGTCCAGGTAGGTCACGCGATGAATAAAATCGATCCTAAAGAAATGGAAGATATTCTCGACCCCATATCCAACCTCAACGTACGGTGTACC
>JANPES010000306.1:0-5227 GCA_031423035.1 Cyclobacteriaceae bacterium
AGGCTCCGCCTGCGCCAACGATGGTGTGTAATTCATCGATGAAAAGGATGACATCCTTGGATTTCTCAAGCTCGTTCATCACGGCCTTCATGCGCTCCTCGAATTGGCCTCGGTATTTTGTGCCGGCCACGAGCGAGGCAAGATCAAGTGTTACTACTCGTTTTCCGAACAGGACCCGAGATACTTTCTTTTGAATAATACGCAGGGCCAGACCTTCGGCAATCGCCGTCTTGCCTACGCCGGGTTCACCGATCAGAATCGGGTTGTTCTTCTTTCTGCGGGAAAGAATCTGCGCAACGCGTTCGATTTCTTTTTCACGACCCACTATCGGATCAAGTTTGTTGTCCTCGGCCAGCTTGGTCAGATCTCTTCCAAAATTATCCAGCACGGGTGTGCGGGATTTTTCTGCGCCTTTCTTTTCCTTGCCCTGGCCCGATGCACCGGCTCCGCCTCCTGCGCCAAACATCTTCGAAGAATCGTCATCAGGATCATCAGTGTCCTGAGATGCAGTCGGGTGGTCATGTTGATACTCTAGCATTTCTTTCACTACATCGTAAGCGACGTCAAATTTGTTGAGAATCTGGGTAGCCAGGTTGTCGGGATCCCGAAGGATTGACAAGAGCAGATGCTCAGTTCCGATCAGCTGAGCTCTAAATACCTTTGCTTCCAAATAAGTTATCTTAAGTACCTTTTCAGAAGCACGGGTGAGCGGAATGTTTGACAAATTTTTCACCTGATGCGTGGCAGTTCCTTTTGAGACTTTTTCAATTTCGCTGCGCAACTCGTCGATGGGTACGCCCAGCTTTTTGAGCACGCCCACGGCAACACCTTCCCCTTCGCGGATCATTCCGAGGATGAGGTGTTCAGTGCCAATATAATCGTGTCCCAACCGTAACGCTTCCTCCCGGCTGAGGGAGATGACTTCTTTAACGCGGTTAGAAAATTTTGCTTCCATGCAGGGGATCCCGGTTTATGTTATAAATGTAGGCTGACAACGATTCAAATGCAACTGGCCGTTTTAACCTGAATCGCGATCAGTTATACTATGTTTTCATTTAAACGCCCCAGGGATTTTATTTGTTCAACCTCCGTTGTGACGAACCCTCAATTATATGTCTGGCATCTGGCCCGGTACAAAACACAAGATCAAGGATACTGAGGTTGGGTACAAAAGCTTTGCCAAAAACCTGTTGGTACGGGATTGGTTGAAAAAAAGACCGATCGGTGAAGTCCGACTTGACAGAAATTGCATTTCTCAGGTCTTCCTGGCCAACTGTTGGTCCGTATTCCTGACTTAGGGTGATTTCCTTTTTCCACTTCAACCAGGTCAGACACATTGACAGGAGCCGCTGGTTAAGGTCAAGTAAGTATTTTTCACCTGAAAATAATTCTCGATGAAGATCGTCTTTGTAATGTTCAAAGTATGGACTATTCGCGTAGGCGCTGTGCAGGGTGCGCCAGAAATTCGTCTGCCACCGATACCCATAGTCAATCTGGACTGACCTGATAGATACCTTGCCGTGCTTTGCAGTCAGGGGAACGGAAAACCGGTCGGCTCCGTGAGCAGTCAGAATATGACATCGGTTGCGGTATGATTGTTTGACAAAATGTTCATGTCCCTCAATAACGACATTGTCATATAGAGCAAGCGTGCAAAAATATTCGACACACGGAAGAAAGTGTGTCTCAATGAGGAGTTCGCTCATGGTCAGTACGAAAAGTTACCCAGCCCTTGCCTTGTGATGACGGGTTCGCCAGAGGTAAAATCTATAATTGTAGAAGGAGTAATGCCGCCAATTCCTCCGTCAATGACCAGGTCAACTCGTTCTTTGAAGGCTTCGAATAATTCCTCCGGGTCGGTGATGTACTCTTTCACAGTGTCAACATTTTTGACAGATGAGGAAACCAGGGGATGCCCCAATGTTTTCACAATCTCTTGAGGTATCGCGTGAGCCGGCATCCGTATGCCAACGGTTTTCTTGTTGATACCCATTATTTTTGGAACCTGATGGCCAGCGTGAAGAATAAATGTAAAGGGGCCAGGCAAGCAATGCTTGAGAACCTTGAATTCGTTGGATGCGAGTTGTTGCACGTACTGAGACAGATGACTAAAGTCGGAGCAGATAAAGGAAAGATTAAATTTCTGTGGCTTGATGTTCACGATTTTGCATAAGCGGTCAATGGCCCGTCGGTTCATAAGATCGCATCCGATTCCATATACTGTATCGGTTGGGTAGATGATAACACCTCCATCCTGCAAGCACTGCACCACATGCATGATTTTGCGAGGTTCAGGATTGCGGGGATGAATAGAAAGAACCGGGCAAGCCATTGAGAAAAGTAGAATTGCTCAAAACTAACGCTTTCTATCCCATCTCGTTTTCTTATTTTTGGACTTTCAATTTTATGGTCAAATTTCAAAAAGCGAAGCTGATCCTGTTTTTGGTGGGGTCGACCCTGTTGATCAGCTTCACCTTCTATTTCTATCAAATTGTCTATACACCCAACATCCTGGTGGATGCAAGTGACCGGCTGTTTGTAATAAAATCGGGAACAAGCTACCGTGAAGTGCTCACCGATCTGGATAAACAACGCTATGTTAACGACATGGTCTCTTTTGGATTTCTGGCACGACTAAAGAACTATGACCGGAAAATCCAGCCAGGCCGATATCTGTTGCGAAGGAATATGACCAACCTTCAAGCCATTGAGGCGCTTACTGCAGGACGGCGCGACCCAGTGACGATTACGTTTACCCACGTGCGGCTTCTTTCTGATCTTGATGAAAGGATAACGAGAAGCATCGGCGTCACCCCGGAGGAATTTGAAAATGCACTGGATGATTTCATAGCTGGGAATTCGGAAGGCTTCACGCGGGAGAACATTCTTTCCATGTTCATTCCAAACAGTTATCAGGTTTATTTCAATGTCGTGCCGGAGGAGCTCGTTGCACGGATGAATGCGGAGTACAAGCGATTCTGGACAGAAGAACGCAGGACCAAGGCTTTGGCCATCGGGCTAACCCCCATTGAAGTGTCTATTCTGGCATCCATTGTTCAGGCGGAGACGGTTAAACAAGACGAAGCCCCCATTGTTGCTGGACTTTACATTAACAGGTTAAAGAAGAATATTCCCCTGCAGGCGGACCCAACTTTGGTTTATGCCACAGGTGACTTCTCTATAAAGCGGGTGTTGAACGAACACAAGGAAGTAGATTCGCCATACAATACCTACAAGCGTGTTGGTCTTCCTCCAGGACCGATCAATATGGCAAGCATAGCCAACATTGATGCTGTCCTCAACTTCGACAAGAATAACTTTATTTATATGTGCGCCCGCGAGGATTTTTCCGGATATCACAATTTTGCCACCACGCTTCGCGCCCACAACGTCAATGCGGCCAAATATCAGCGAGCATTGACCATCGAGCAACGTAAGGGGGCTGCCCTTCGGAGAAAAAGGAAGTAGCATTCCATCGCAAACGTATCTCGCGCGACTTTCATTAACTTTCGACGATGTACACCTCAGAGACCCGAATTCGCGTTCGCTACAGCGAAACCGATCAGATGCAATATGTGTATTATGGGAATTATGCCACCTACTATGAGGTTGGGCGCGTGGAGGCGCTGAGGCAATTGGGTCTTACTTATAAAGAACTTGAAGGTATGGGAGTCATCATGCCGGTGCTAGAGAATCATTCTGAGTTTCTCTTTCCTGCATTGTATGATGAATTGCTCCGAATCGTCGTGACCATCACTGAAAAGCCGACGGTGCGCATTCGGTTTCATTCCGAAATCTATAACGAACTGGGTACACTAATCCATCGGGGCGAGACGCTGCTGGCATTTGTCAATCAGAAGACGGGCAAGCCCTGCAGGCCGCCTGAAGCCTTTCAGCGTGTCTTAGCACCATATTTCTAACTTTGTGGCTATCGGGTTATGAAATACCAGATTCGCAAACGCATCCTTCAAATCCCATCTGCCCGCACGGCGAGGGCATGGCTAAAGAAGGTAAAATTCTGGGGCGGGGATCATCTGTCGCTTTACAAGTTTGGCAAGATCTTTATTGCCAACGTTGAAAAGGATGAGATTTTTGACCGCGCTAACGGCGTTGCCTACAATTTCGTGCTGGCAATTTTTCCAACCGTGATCTTTCTTTTTACGCTGATCCCCTACATCACGGAGTACTTTCCGACCATTGACCGCGACAACATTATGCGTTTCCTGGGTGAGTTCATGCCGCCGAGCATGTTTACGGTCGTATCCTCGACCGTCGTGGATATTTTGCACAACCAACGGGGAGGCCTATTGACATTCGGTTTTTTGTTTGCTGCATTTTTGGCAACAAACGGGATGATGGCGCTGATGCGCGCTTTTAATGCATGCTATCAAACCGTTGAAAAGCGCGGCTTTATTCGCATGCGATTTATCGCTACCGGCCTCACCTTCCTGCTGGCCATCGTTCTCCTTTTTGCCGTTGTGCTTCTGGTTGTTGGAGAGATAATGATAAGTCAGGTAACTGTCCAGCTTTCTGATCTGAGTCACGTGCCCCTGGATGGCTATTCACTTTATGGTCTGCTCGCCCTCCGTTTCCTGGTCATTTTTGTTGTCTTCTTTTTTGGGGTTTCGTTTATTTATTATTTCGGCCCGGCCATCCACTACAATTGGAAATTCTTTTCTATCGGGTCATTCATGGCTACACTGGGGTGCATCGGAGTCTCGTATGGTTTTTCGTACTACATCACAAATTTTGGAAGTTATAACAAGGTCTATGGTTCTATTGGTGTACTGATTGCCTTAATGGTTTGGATTCAACTCTTGACGATTGTCCTGATGTTTGGCTATGAAGTAAATGCCAGTCTGCATTATGGGCAGAAGTTGGAGGCAATCGAACAGCATCAACGGGCCAAGCGAAGGGAGCGAAGTAAGGGGTCGAAATCGCTGACAATATAAGGTTGAATTATTCTCAAGTTATCTGGCGACATGTGACTTGCATGCATTTCAAGGGATGAAAGCAAATCCAAAAAGAGCGGTTATCCTTTTTTCGCCACCTCTTCTACTTTCTTCCAGACACGAAGAAAGTTTCCAGAACACATCTTTTCGATGTCAGATTCAGTGTATCCCCGCTTGAGCAATGCATAAATCAGGTTTGGGTACTGCGAGGCATCTTTCAGGCCTCGGGGCAGGTTGTCGGGCCCACCCACGCCATCGAAATCCGACCCGAAGCC
>JANPES010000307.1:0-15506 GCA_031423035.1 Cyclobacteriaceae bacterium
GCTGCGGGATATACTCCGTCGAATTCCTTCTCACTCCGTCAATAAACTGGATCAACTTCTTCCCAACAACTGGACTCCGACCAGCGTCTAAATAAGATATTTTCACGACATTAAGCACCTGTACTTCACCGGACGCTTACCTTGCCCTTCGGCTTCGTTTAAGCCTTAATTGTTGGCGGTAGTGCCACCTACCAATCACTTTTCTTGGCTATGAAATTTGATAGATCCTTAGTTAGTGCTTTGCATTTGGTTTCAATGTCTTCGAAGAGTTTTGATTTTCCAGATTTAATCGTTCCGTCATCCTTGTAAATGGTAGGCTCCATTTTATCATAGAACCCTTTGATAAGTCTCATGTCATCAATTGTGATCTTGATCGCTCCGTCTTTGATTCTTATTGTGATTGTAGAATAGTACTCAAACAACGAGATGCCAATGATACTTTTCTGAATGTAGGTTGCCTTTACTAATGTCGGTTTATTGTCTCCTACAATGACCTGTTCAGAGTTTCTAAAGGTTAAGATGACCCACTCTTTTGCCTTGTTATAGATTTCCTCAGATTTCATGCTGTCCACTCTAATCACTTCTTCAAAAGTCAATAATCTTGTTTCATTATTCAGTCCGAAGGTTTGACCAAAGGAACTAATTGATGTTGTAAACAGAAGAATGTAGACTAGTCTTTTCATATCTTAATGGTCATGATTGTCGTACAGCAAATATGCTTTAATCAACATCTGTATTGTCAGTTAACGGCTTAATGTTTATTAAGAGCCTGTGTGCGTATGTCTTAAGGACGCCCAAATTTGGTAGGCCCTTGAGTCCAGTGACATGATTGGAGACATCGAAATATTCGAAGCCCTTCGTCTTATAGTATTTGTTTGCTTTCTCAATTTCCTTCTTCTCCATTTCCTCAGTACTGAGAACTTCATCCATTGAATTCTGTATTGAGTAACTTAATCCGCTTGCCAAATCATGTCTTAACGTATCCTTTACCCAGTCAAGGTTTTTGCCCTTCGCCAACAAGTATGCTTTTAGCCCTAATTCAATTGCCCTGCAATAGAGAAAGTATGGAACGGGCGAATAATTTGACTCATTAGTCCACTTGTCAGCCGTGTCCAAATAGTCCGAAGCGTATTTATGAAACCCAAAAGGTGTCATATTGAATTTTATCGGACCGGTCTTGATTACAATATTTCTTGTCATTTCTTGATCGAGGCTTGATTCCAGGTGGCATTACCGCCAACAACTGTGCATCTGTATTGGTGATATACCTCTTTTGTCGGAGCCTCTCCTTGTCCGCCCAAAGCAGATAATTCCAGTATGCCACATTCCTCGGTCGAATATCAATATTCTAAGCAAGCCTTCCAACAAATTAACCCCAAACCGAGCTAGCCGGTTTGTAATCCGGATCTATCCGGATTACCCGCTTTAAACTGAGCATGGCATACGCATGCTCGCGAATGTCCTGAAGAGTACTCAGGCACTAAAAATGAGTGTAAAATCATTGAAGTCTTTGTCAATCTAAGAGAAGCTATTCTGAACAGCAAGGAGATCCTGTTAAAACTGGAACAACTGGAGAAGCAGATATTCAAGCATGACTATGATATCCAACTCCTTTTTAACTATTTGAAAGAACTTCTGACCCCAAAGGCAAGTAGCCTTCGCAAAATAGGTTTCAAACAAAAACATACCAGCTAAGCCCCTATTACTGCAGGGGCACCTCCAATTTGTTGGACAACTCCTCCCATTTCTTCGTCAGAAACCCCATATTTGAAGTCTATGACCAGCGCTGAGGCAAAGAAACGGATCCAAGACCTAACCGACCTTGTCAACCACCATAACTACCAGTACTACCAGAAGAGCCAGACTGAAATCAGCGACCTGGAATTTGATAAACTACTCGAAGAGCTAAACCGGCTGGAAAAGGAATTCCCTGCCCTCAAACTGCCCGACTCCCCCACCCAACGCGTAGGCGGCACGATATCCAAAGAATTCAAATCCATCGTACACCGTTACCCCATGCTGTCGCTGGGCAATACGTACTCACGCGAGGAGCTACAAGACTTTGACGGCCGTGTGGCAAAGGGGTTGGACGGAGATGCGTACGAATATTTCTGCGAATTGAAATTCGACGGCGTATCCATAAGCCTTGCCTATGAAAATGGAGTCCTCGTCCGGGGCGTCACCCGCGGCGATGGTGTGCGTGGTGATGATGTCTCGCACAATGTGCGCACCATCCGCACCATCCCGCTGAAAGCAAAAGGCAAGAACATTCCCTCGGAATTTGAAGTCCGTGGCGAAGTCTTTCTTCCTAAAAAAGAATTTGAACGACTCAACAAAGAACGTGAAGACATCGGCGAGGAAACCTATGCCAATGCACGCAACACAGCTTCTGGTACATTGAAGATGCAGGACTCTTCCATTGTCGCCCAGCGCCGCCTGGATTGTTTCACGTACTACCTCCTTGGTGAAGACCTGGGGCTAGATACTCACGATGCTTGCGTCGGTAAACTGGAAGCCTGGGGTTTTCAAGTATCTCCAACCTACAAGAAATGCAAGACCATAGAAGATGTTTTTAAGTACATCGACCACTGGGAATCACGGCGCCAGGGACTTCCGTTAGAAACCGACGGCGTGGTGATTAAGGTAAACAGTCTGGAACAACAGCAGCTCCTGGGCTTCACCGCAAAGAGCCCACGATGGGCGATTGCCTACAAGTATAAGTCGGAAAGTGTCAGCACCCGACTTAATGACATTACCTATCAGGTCGGACGAACTGGCGCTGTTACCCCCGTTGCAGAACTGGAACCTGTGTTGCTGGCTGGCACTACGGTCAAACGAGCCTCACTGCATAATGCAAACGAGATCGCACGATTGGATCTGCGCATCGGTGACTTCGTTTTTGTAGAAAAGGGTGGAGAAATCATTCCCAAAGTAACCGCTGTAGACCTTCCGAAGCGACGTGCGTCGAGCAAGTCATTGAAATACATCACAAAATGTCCAGAATGTGGCACAGGATTGATCCGGCAAGAGGGCGAAGCCGCGCATTACTGCCCCAACGAGAAGGGCTGTCCACCACAAATCAAGGGCCGCATCGAACACTTCATCCAACGCAAAGCCATGGACATCGACTCGATGGGAGAAATGACCATTAAGCAATTGTTTGACCTGGGGCTACTCAAGAGCCCTGCCGACCTCTATGACCTGCGTCAGACAGACATCATGCAACTGGAAGGCTTTAAAGAGCTATCAACGAAGAACCTTCTAAAAGGAATAGAAAGTTCGAAAGCCACCCCGTTTGAATCCGTTCTTTTTGCAATCGGCATCCGGTATGTGGGTAAAACGGTTGCTGAGAAGTTGACACGCCATTTCAAAACCATCGATAATCTCCAAAAGGCCAGTCTGGAAGAGCTGCTCGGGGCGCCGGAGGTGGGTGACATTATCGCACAGAGCGTGGTGTCCTATTTCGGTGACGCTCAAAACCGCAAGGAGGTCGAACGCCTGAAGCGCGCAGGACTTCAGTTTGAGTCCACCTATCAGGAGGCTCCAAAAATAAGCAATGCGCTTGACGGCAAACACTTCGTGGTCTCAGGAACATTCGCCCACTACGAACGCGACGAAATCAAGGATGTCATCACCGCCCACGGCGGCAAAGTGCTCTCGGGGGTTACTGGCAAAACAGACTATCTGGTTGCCGGCGAAAACATGGGACCCGCCAAGCGCGAAAAGGCAGAAAAACTCGGGATAAAAATAATTTCAGAGGAAGAGTTCCAAAAGATGCTCCGGGGCTGACAGGTTGATCAAAATTCAGATAAATTAGCGATCCAAAGAAAAACACCAACTTTGAAACTCACCTTCCTCCGTTGGAGAACCCAGTCCGCCCTACGCAAGAACAAAAGCCTGCGCACCAGCACGCCCTATAAGAAATCAAATCTCGTAGGAATCATCTTCAGCGTAGAGGATCGGCAAAAGCACGACGATGTGAAAGAATTCATCCGGCACCTGGAGCAGGATGGGAAGCAAGTTAAAGTATTGGAGTTTCTTCCAAAGAAAAAAGACAACTACGAATTCCTTTTTGATTTTTACACAGTTCAGGATCTCAATATTTGGGGAAAGATAAAAAATGATCAGGCGGAGAAATTCAGCAAAACCCCTTTCGACTACCTCTTCTACATTGATCAGGAGCCAAATCCCCTTGTGCTGAATCTACTGGCCCGAAGTCGCGCCCATTGCCGGGTTGGCCGCCACGTGGATGGCAATGAACCCTTCTTCGAACTGATGATAGCCGGGAATGGAACACCGAAAGGACTTATGGACAATATGTATAAGTACACCAAGCAACTGCACTAATGAAATCACTTCACGGAACAGGAGTCGCGCTGGTTACCCCCTTCGACGCGTATGGAAATATTGACTATGCTTCCCTCAAGAAAGTGCTCGTGCATACATCAAAAGCAGTTGACTACTTCGTGGTCCAGGGAACTACGGGTGAGTCGGTAACGCTAACCAAAGAAGAAAAGCGAAAAGTACTTTCATTCGTTGCCCAAAATAACAGGAAGCAACTTCCAATTGTGTTTGGGATTGGTGGAAACAATACAGCAGCCATACTCGAAGAAATACAAGACACGGACTTCAAAAACATTACAGCCATTCTATCCGTAAGCCCCTACTACAACAAACCTTCTCAGGAAGGAATTATCCATCACTTCTCATTCATAGCCGATGCCAGCCCTGTGCCGGTGATCTTGTATAATGTTCCGGGCAGAACGGCTTCAAACCTTACCGCAGCCACCACGCTGAGGTTGGCCAAGCACAAGAACATCATCGGAATCAAAGAAGCATCGGGAAACCTGGAGCAATGCATGAAGATCGCCATGGACAAACCTCCTGGCTTTATGCTGATCTCGGGCGATGATCTCCTTACCCTTCCCATTTATGCCATTGGCGGTGTAGGAGTCATCAGCGTACTGGCCAATGCCTATCCGATGGTCTTCCGAAAAATGAAGGAGTTTGCTTTCGCGGGAGATTATACGAAAGCACAAAAGGAGTTATTCAAACTGGTGGATATCAACGGCGCCATGTACGAAGAAGGCAACCCGGTCGGGATCAAACAACTTCTGCATGAAATGGGCATATGCGGACCCAACGTACGCTTGCCTTTGGTGCAGGCGTCAGAAAGCCTGGTGAAGAAAATCCGGACGATTTACCAGGGAACAAGAAAAGGACCACAGTAAACTGCGGTCCCCTTGAAATAGCCGGGTATCCGGCTACCTTAATTTCTTAAATTATTTGGCTTCCTTATTCTTCAAATCCTGAACCTCAGCGCGGATCGTCTGAGCTAAGTTTTTGAGGTCTTGCATACCTTTGCGAACACGCGTTCCGGCAGCGCTGTTACCCTTATTATAGAATTTGTCTGCATCATTCTCGATGGACGTAATAAGGCTCTTCAGTTCTTCAAATTTTTTCATGCTATTTAGTTTATGGTTAAAACAAGGGATTTTGTGGTCGCTAAGTTATGTAAAATGCCTTAAATACAAGCAAAAAACGATATTTTTTACATTCCTTTGGTCACGGTCACCAGCTCTTCCTTCCGGTAGAAGCCATCGTCAAGCTTGTGTTTCAGGGCAGAAAAGGCAGTAAGGGTCTCCTCAACATCGGCCATGGTATGGGCTGCTGTGGGGATAATTCTAAACATGATAACATCCTTAGGCACAACGGGATACACGATAACTGAGCAGAAAATATGGAAGTTCTCACGGAGGTCCATCGACATGTTGGCCGCCTCCCCTACACCCCCCTTAAAGAGGACAGGAGTAACCGGTGATTTCGTGGCTCCGAGGTAGAAGCCGCGGTCGCGCAAACCATCCTGGACGGCGTTCACAATCTGCCAAAGCTTGTCTTTCAGCTCGGGTTGGGTCCGGAGCAGCTCCAGGCGCTTCATGCCTCCAATGACCAGAGGCATAGGCAAACTCTTGGCATAAATCTGAGAGCGGGTAGTATACCGGAGGTACTTCAGAATGTGCCTGTCGCCAGCGATAAACGCGCCAATGCTGGCCATCGATTTGGCGAATGTAGAGAAGTACAGATCAATCTCATCCTGAACGCCCTGCTCCTCGCCTGCACCCGCACCGGTCTTGCCCATGGTTCCAAAACCATGCGCATCATCTACCAGTAAGCGGAAGTTATATTTCTTCTTGAGCTCAACGATTCCTTTGAGTTCGCCCATATCTCCGGACATCCCGAATACACCCTCCGTGATCACCAGGATACCGCCACCGGTCTCATCGGCCAATTTAGTTGCCCGCTGAAGCTGCTTCTCCAGGTTCTCCATGTTGTTATGAGGATACACAAAACGTTTCCCCATATGAAGGCGTACACCGTCAATAATACAGGCATGGCACTCTGCATCGTATACAATAACATCCTTCCGGTCCACCAACGCATCGATGGTAGAAAGAACACCTTGATATCCAAAGTTGAGGAGCATGGCATCCTCCTTCATCACGAAGTCGGCCAACTGTTTTTCAAATTCCAGGTGCAATACAGAATTACCAGACATCATCCGGGCGCCCATCGGGCTGGCGAGGCCATACTTCGCAGTGGCATCTGTATCGGCTTTCCGCACCTCGGGATGATTGGCAAGACCCAAATAGTTGTTGAGACTCCAGTTGAGGACGTCCTTACCCATGAATTTCATGCGGGGACCAATTTCACCTTCCAGCTTAGGGAAGAAGAAATAGTCGTCAGGAAGGTGTGAATATTTGGCCAGCGGTCCGGCCTCCATCTTAAGCTTGTCAAACAGGTCTACCATTGTTACTGGATTATTGCGTGAATTTCCGGCAAAAATAGCGGAAAAAAGGGAATGTTCATGAATTGGCCTCCAAAAGGCTTTATTTCTATGGATTTAGGAAATTATTCATAGCATTGCAGTCATACATGATACGAAAGAAAATCACCAAACTACTCGTCGCCAACCGCGGCGAAATCGCCCTGCGGGTTATGCGCAGCGCCAAAGAAATGGGCATTCAAACGGTTGCTGTATACAGTGAGGCTGACCGGCATGCCCTCCATGTGCGGTTTGCTGATGAATCGATTTGCATCGGACCGCCTCCATCTGCCGAATCCTACCTGCGTGGCGAAAAAATCATTGCCGTTGCGCTCCAGCTCGGAGCCGATGCAATCCACCCTGGCTACGGTTTTCTTTCTGAAAATGAAGCCTTTGCCATGGCCGTGATCAAGGCCGGTTTATTGTTTGTAGGCCCTCCCCCGGAAGCCATCCGGATCATGGGAAGCAAACTGGCGGCAAAGAATGCTGCAGCTCAATTCAAGGTACCCCTGGTCCCGGGCACAGCTGAACCAATCAGCGATATCGTCAAGGCAAAAAAAGTATCCAAAGAGATCGGCTACCCGATATTGATAAAGGCAAGTGCCGGCGGAGGTGGAAAGGGAATGCGCGTCGTCAACCGTGAAGAGGAATTTGACGAGCAAATGGAACGTGCCGTAAGCGAAGCTATTTCTTCTTTCGGCGATGGGTCTGTGTTCATTGAAAAATATGTTACTAACCCCCGGCATATTGAATTTCAGATCCTGGGTGATCAACATGGGCACCTGGTGCACCTGTTTGAGCGGGAGTGCTCCATCCAACGGCGGCACCAGAAAGTAGTTGAAGAGGCTCCTTCCTCCATACTCACTCCGGAGTTACGAGCCAAGATGGGAAAGGCTGCCGTAGATGCTGCACGGTCTTGCGGTTACTTCAATGCAGGCACCGTTGAGTTTATTCTCGATGATAAAATGAACTTCTACTTCCTGGAGATGAATACCCGGCTTCAGGTAGAGCACCCCGTGACTGAACAGATCACAGGACTTGATCTGGTCAATCTTCAAATAAGAATTGCCGAAGGTGAAGAACTCCCTTTTCAGCAAGAAGAACTTCGCATAAACGGACATGCGATCGAAGTCCGGGTCTATGCGGAAGATCCGAGCAACAATTTCCTTCCGGACATCGGGACACTAAAGACCTACCGCAGGCCACAAGGTCATGGAATACGGGTGGATGACGGCTTTGAGGAAGGAATGGCCATATCTTTTTATTACGATCCAATGATCGCTAAAATGATCTGCCATGCCGCTTCACGGGAAGCGGCCATTGAGAAGACAATCCGCGCGATCAACGACTATCAAATTACCGGCGTGGAAACCACACTTGGGTTTTGCAGGTTTGTTATGGAGCACCCAGCATTTCGCTCTGGCGCTTTCGATACAAAATTTGTTGAACAATATTTCACCCCAGACGTGTTGAACGTACAATCGGAAAATCCAGATCAGGATGTGATCGCCGCCGCGTTGGCTGCAACCGTATTCGCTAACCAGGCAGCGCCCGTTCCAACCTCCGGCCATTCAGGAACAGGCAGCAAGTGGAAAAACAACCGCTTGAAATAATCTCAGACGTGAATCCCAGAAAATCCTGAATCCTCATGGCTGAAATAAAACCGCTGCGCGCCTGGCGATATAACCCGGAACACTTCAACGAAATTGAAACATTAACTTCACCCTTGTTTGACGTGGTTTCGGAAAAGCAACGGCAGGTGCTTTACAAAAATCCTTTGAACAGCATTCATTTGTCTGTTCCTCTCGGGCCGGACCCGGCAAGCAAGGCTGCCGACACGCTGAGGCAATGGAAGAAAGACGGGATCCTCGTTCTTGATAATTTGCCGGCGCTCTACGTTTACTACCAATACTTCATGTTGCCAGGCTCTCCCAAAGAATATTGCAGAAAGGGATTCATCAGTAACATCCGCGCCTATGATTGGGAGGAGCAGGTGATCCTCCGGCATGAGAATACCATACCGCAGGCAGTGAATGATCGCATCGAATTGCTGGAAAAGACCATGCTGCATGTGAGCCCCACGCACGGCCTCTACTCCGACCCAACCTTTGAACTCGAATCGTATATGGATGAAGCCATTAGCCATCCGATTTACGAAACAGAGGACTATCAGGGTGTTCGGGATGTACTGGGTATAATTCAGGATGCGTTGGTGATTCAAAAGTTCATCAACACACTGGCAGACAAAACCATCATCCTGGCTGATGGACACCACCGGTATGAGAGTTCACTGGCGCTCAAGCATCGTCTTCAATCACCAGCCACCCAGGGCAACGAAGGATATCACTATCACCTGATGTTCCTGTCGAACATGGAATCCGATGACTTACGCATTCTGCCCACCCACCGGCTCATTCATGGGCTCGATGATTTCTCAGAAGAGAAAGTGTTGCGAAAACTGGCACCCTTCTTTTCCATTAAACCAATAGAGGAGCCCGACTCCCTCTATGAAATTATTCTGGGAAAACCCTGGGCCTTTGGACTGGTTTTCAAAGGAAACAGCTACAAAATCCGGCTGCTCCCACAGGCTTTCCTTGACTTCCATTGGCCCTTTCCAGATGAAATCAAAAGACTGGACCTTACAGTCATGCATTACTTTATCATCGAGCGGGCATTGGGTATTGCAGGAAAAGAGCAACGCCAATCGTCACATATTACCTTTGACAGAAGTTTCTCCGACTGCATCAGTAAGGTATCGCGAGATGAGGCCCAGATGGCCATTATCACGCAAGATGTAAGCATGGAGGATGTAAAGCGTGTATGCCACAGCGGTTACACCATGCCACAGAAGTCAACATACTTCTATCCAAAAATGATTTGCGGATTTCTCTTCGGCTCCATTCTGGAGGAAGAGTTTGCTACCCCATCCTACTCTCCGTTTTCATGATGACCACCCGTCGACCGTTGATTCTTGCCTCTACTTCACCACGCAGGCAGTTTCTGATGAAAGAAGCCGGGTATGTGTTCCGTGTGGTGGCTCCAAAAAGTGATGAGCGCTTCCCTGACTTCATGCCCGCAGAGATGGTACCCCGGTTTATTGCTGAAGAAAAGGCGAAGCCCTTCAAAGTAACGCTCCGTGACGAATGGGTCATCACGGCAGACACGGTCGTGATCCTCAGGGGACAGATTCTCAACAAGCCCCGGAACCGCCAAGAGGCAATTCAGATGCTTTCAGAACTTGCCGGCAAGACCCACAAAGTGATCACCGCCGTGTGTATCCTGTCGGCCGAAAAACAGGATCTGTTTGACGATTCCACTAAGGTCACGTTTCGAAAACTTACCGAAAAGGAAATTGAATACTACGTAGACACCTGCCAACCGTTCGACAAAGCAGGGGCCTATGGCGCGCAAGATTGGCTTGGTATGATAGGCATAGAGAAGATCAATGGTTCATATTTCACTGTGATGGGAATGCCTATGCATAAGGTCTACACGCACCTACGGGACTACTAGTCCAGGGATTCATGCAGCCTCGCCGGATCAATGGACGAAGCACACCGGAAGTGCCCTTTGGGGCATTGCCGATACCCGTGTAGTCCGCAGGGCCGGCAATCCAGGGCTTCTTTCGTTTCGATAATGATCGACCGGTCAGATAACGGACCAAAGCCAAAGGATGGAACGGTCGAGCAAAAAACTGCCGTGACCGGTGCATTCATGGCCGATGCCAGATGCAGGGGCGCCGAGTCGTTTACGAAATTCATCTGCGCGTCTTTCATCAATGCGGCAGACTCCACCAAGGATAACTTGCCCGCAAGGTTGGTCACATCCCTACCCTGAAGTCTGGCGCAAATTTCTTCACACAAGCTTCTGTCATCTGGGCCGCCAAGCAGGTATATTTTATACTTGCTCACCTGTGTAAGGAAAGCGATCCACTGGTCGGCCGGCCATTGTTTGGTGAACCATACTGACGCGGGTGAAATGGTGACATAAGGCCCTGATTTATAAGTCATAACCTTGTCCCATTGCTGTTGCGTTGGGTAAACTTTCGGCCGGCAGCAATCGGTGACCCCCAAGGGTTCAAGCAGCCTATGGTTCCTGTCAACCTCATGTGTCTGCCCGATGGCATGACGAATGCGCCTCGAAAAGAGCCAGGAGAATGGGTTCTTGTCGAATCCAATCGTTGTGGAAGCCCCGGAGAGAATCGTCATCAGGCCCGTGGTAGCAAACCGCTGAACATTGATGAGATAGTCGTATCGCGAACGGCGGAATTCTGCAATCAACTTCAGGAGACTGGTGTATTTTTTGGTTTTGTCAAGGATGAATACACGTTGTAAGCCCGGATTTCCGTTGACCAAACCTTCGTTTCCCTTGCGCACAACAAAATCAATCTTAGCCTGCGGAAATTTCGATCGGATGGATTCAATAAGTGCGGTAGCCAAAATTACATCTCCGATGAAAGCAGTCTGAATGATCAGTACGGTTGGCGCAGCTTTCATGCGGACTAAACAGGCTTTGCGCCAAAAGTCTTTTGATAGTCCAGCAAGGACTTTTCAATAATCCGCATTGCAGTTTGTTTATCTTGAAAATCCGGAACCGTCACTACTTTCTTCTCTAATTTCTTGTAACTCTCGAAGAACTCCTTCAACTCGAGTGTAAAATGAGGAGGTAACTCATGTACATCATTGAGATGACCTACGCTAGCGTCATTCTCAACAACGGCCAGTATTTTTTCGTCAGCAAGGCCCTGATCTACCATGCGCATGACGCCAATGACGCGTGCAGGAACAAGGCATAGGGGCTGAATGGGAACCAGGGATAAGATCATGATATCTAATGGGTCCATGTCTTCTCCCAGTGTCTGGGGAATAAACCCATAATTGGCTGGATAGTAGACCGAAGAATAGAGAACGCGGTCGAGCTTGAGAAGGCCGGTCTCCTTATCCACTTCATATTTGGCACGCATGCCAGTGGAAATCTCGATAATGCCATTAACAAATTCAGGAATTTTCCGGCCAACCGGGGCCTCATGCCAAGGGTGCTTGATCATGGGCTAAAGGTAATAAAGAACCCCGCTTGTCGGCGGGGTTCATCCTAGTTCTTCTCTTCTGACTTATCCTCTTTCCCATCCTTGCCTTTATTCTTGGGCATGGGCTTGATGGCGTCTCCGTCCTTAAGGCGCTTGGAGACAGCTAGAAATGGTCCTGTAACGACTTCGGTGCTATCGCTGACGCCGGAAAATATTTCGATGTTGTCGTAATCACTGATTCCCGTTTTTACTTCCACCATTTTAGCTTTTCCCTTATCGTTTATGAAGATAACAATCTTATCAGCCTTCTTCTCAACTTTCTTGCTGGTGTCCTCAACAACTCTGTTCGATTGACCGCCACCATCTCCGCCTCCGCCACCCTGAGGTCCGCCCTGCCCCCCGTCTGATTTTTCATCGGGGTTTCGGGTAGTCACTGCGGCCAACGGAACGGAAAGGACGTTTTCTCTACGGTTGGTAAGGATCTCAACACTTGCCGTCATACCCGGGCGAAACGGATACCGATTGCCCGCTTTTACAAGGTCCGCGTAGGAAGAGCTTAGGATAAGAATTCGTACTTCAAATTCAGTTATCGCATCGGCAGAAGATTTGTCCTTTGCCGTGTTGGCGATGTGCGTAACAAGTCCCCTAAACTGTTTGTTCGTATTCTGATAGGCATCCACATCAATCAACACGGAGTCACTCAGGTGAACGCGGACAATATCGTTTTCGTTGACATTCACACGCACTTCCATTTTGTTCAAGTCAGCGATGCGGAGCATTTCCGTCCCACCCATCGTGGCAGTACCCACAACACGCTCTCCCTGCTTGACACTTAGTTTGGATACAATGCCCTTTAGCGGAGCAACAACTGTAGTCTTCCGGACATTCTCACGGGATTCTCTCACTGTGGCTTCAGTGCTGTTGACAATGTACTTCCCTGCCTCTACGGTTTGCTTGGCCGAATTGAGATCGTTTTTCGCTACTTCAAAGTTCTGTTTTGCCAGCTGCCAGTCTGCTTCAGAAATAACCTTCTGCGCCCATAGCTTTTCCTGACGTTTATACTCGGCCTCAATCCTTGCGAACTGAGCTTCTGAACGACTCAGGTTAGACCTGGCTGACTCCAGGTTGGCCTTTTGCTGGCTCAGTCCGGCTTCCGAACGCTCCAGTTGACTCATCCAGGTGTCTGGACGTATCTTGACAAGGGGTTGACCAAACCTTACAGAATCGCCATCCTCTACGTTGAGTTCAATAATTTCCCCGGAAACTTCAGGGGCGAGTTTTACTTCAATCACGGGCTGAACCGTGCCCGAAGCGCTCACTTTTTCGATAATGGTAGTCCGCTTGGCTTTGGCCAGGTCAACTTCGAGCTCCTTTGCGTTTCCAATCCAACCCATTGACTTTGCGAGAAATAATCCTGCGATCAGCAGGATCACTCCTCCGATCAGATAGTACATGAGCTTACCTGATTTTTTTGCTTGCTGTTTTGCCATTCTTAGAAAAGATTATAGGGTAGGTTAGTATTCGATTGGTTTACCTTGGTAGAAATCAAGCATCTTCTTCTTGAAGATGAAATTGTATTTAGCACGTGTCAGGTCTGACTTTGACCGGTACAAGTCATTCTCAGAGACCTGATATTCAATAATGCTCAGAGCACCTACATCAAAGCGTTGCTTGTTCATACGAAATGCTTCTTCCTGTGCATTTACCTGCTTCTGTGAGGCACTGTATGAACGGGAAGCCGCAATCGCGTCATTATAAGCTGACTCAATAGTCTGACGTAGCGTGTTCTGTGTTTCCTTGACAGTAATGTCGGCGATCTCCTTATTAATCTTGGCGCGCTGCACGCTGCTGCGCGTGTTGAATCCGTTAAGGATGGGAATATTTAATTGCAGCGACATGTTACGGAATACGTTGTCTTGAAGCTGTTGGCCTTGTCCATAATTCTCCTGCGTCACGTCCGTCACCGTTGTAAATACAGTCTCACCGCTTTGTGTCACACCGATTGGAACTTGGGATGTTGTGCCGGTGGGAATCCTCAGGGTATTGAGGTCGCTGGAGTTGGAGGAAATAGACGCATTCAACGCAAGACGGGGACCATAGGAGCCTCGGTTTGCTTTCAGTGCATATTCAGCGCTTTGCACCCTCAGCAGCGCGGCCTTTACTTCTGGCATATTGGCTTCTGCAATTTGGTAAATGCTTTCCGGGTTGGAATCCAGAATCAGATCTTCTGTTGGGATGGCCGGCACTTCTACATCCAACTGCTCAGAACCAGGTATCTGCATAGCCTGTTTCAGCTGAAGCAAAGAAAGAGCCAGCGTGTTCTCCTGGTTAATCAGGTTTAGTTCATTGGTGGCAACCTGGGCTTCCTGGTTAAGCTGGTTCGACATGGCCAGTGATCCTGCCTCTACTTGCCTCTTTATGCGGTCAAGTTGCTGTTGGCTGGAATTCACTTGGTAACGGGCGTTGTCGAGGAGCTCTTTGTTGAAGATTACGTTGATATACAAAGTGACCACATTCAGGATTACATCGTTCTTCGCTTTTTCAAGGTCATGGTTGGAGGCCAGGAGATCCCGTTGGTTTTGCTTGAAATTATTCTGGATCCTCAGGCCTTGGAAAATGGGAAGGTTACCGGAGAGGTTGGGGGAAATGGTCGTTGAATTCCGGTCGACAAAAAGGTTTGTTGTCGGGTTGAGCGCGCGACCAAAGTTATTGGTATAGGACCCGAAAGCATTGAACGTGGGTAGGAACTGGCCCTTGGCCTGGAGCATGTTTGCCTTGGAGGTCTCAACACCAAAAACGCTCCGCTTGATCCGCAGGTTGTTCTCCAGCGCTATATCGACACACTCCTTAAGCGTCAGCTTCCTCACTTCCTGGGCCTGTGCGCCAGGGACACTCCACAGAACAATCAGTATTACAATAATAACTATGCGTAGCATATTCAAATTAATCAAGTTGATCCAGGTTAGATTTGTGGTATATAGATTACTTCCTTCACCCAGCTAAGACTTTTCAGGTACTCTAATGTTACAGGCTTGATCCCGGAGTCCATCTCAAGAACCAGACAGGCAACATCAAATTTGCCCCTTCTGGAAACCGACATCGTGGCAATGTTGCAGTCGTCATGCGCAAAAACACTGGCGATAAATGCGACGCTTCCTTTCACATCCTCTGCCGTAATAATCGTCGTATGCAGGTTTGCACTGAAATCGGCCTTAAACCCATTGACTTCAGCGATGTTTATAATCCCGCCGCCCTTACTTTCACCAAGGACTTCGATTGACTTATCCCCTTTGCGGATTTTTACCCGGACAGAATTCGGGTGGAGGGTTGAGGCGTTTCCTACCGACTTGAAGTGGTACGCCAGCCCGGAAGATTTTGCCAACTCCAGGGAGTCCTTTATCTGTTTGTCGTCAGTTTTATATCCCATGAGTCCTGCCAGGATAGCCCGGTCGCTTCCATGGCCTTCATAAGTCCTGGCAAAGGAGTTGTAAAACGTAATCTCAGCCTCATCAGGCACGGCTCCCAGTACCTTATGAGCAGCCAAGCCAATACGCACAACTCCGGCAGTGTGGGAGCTTGATGGGCCGATCATTACGGGTCCAATCATATCAAATACACTGCTTTTCTCTTGCATACCGCTTGAATACGGAAAATTAC
>JANPES010000308.1:0-5853 GCA_031423035.1 Cyclobacteriaceae bacterium
CTTGACATTTCCCAAATGAAGTGCGGCCTTATTAAACAGTGTTGCATCATCATTCTTCCAGTCAGCCCAGTAGAGATAGGCTTTGCCCAGGAGTGCCTCAGCGGCTCCCTGTGTAATTCTTCCGCTAAAATCAGCTGAATAGGAAACCGGAAGCAAGGGGATAGCTTGCTCGAGGTCTTTCGTAATGCGGGTAAATACTTCCGTCATCGTATTACGGGTTGCACTCTTGTCGTTGGGCGGTGGTTGGTTCGTAATAACGGGGATAGGGCCGAACATCCGGAATAATTCAAAATGATAGAAGGCACGCAGAAATTTTGCTTCCGCCTGGTATTGCTTGACAACGGCTCCAGGGAGTTTAACAGTATCCACATTGTTCAGAACCTGATTTGCCTTGTTAATACCGTAATAATTCTTTTTCCAGAAACTTGCGGCCTCTATGGTTAACGTGTTGACAGCGAGGTCGTCTATTTCCTGCCAGCCTGGCTGGTCAAAGTTTGTTGGGTCTCCACCGGCGTTAGCATTGTCGGACCAAATCTCACCGAGCATAACGGTTGAGGTCCATTTTCCATCAACGAACGTCCATTGCATCGGATCATACGCCGCAACCAGACCGCTAAATACCTGATCCTCGGAAATATAGAAGTTGCTCGAGAAGTATTTGTTCTGTGGTTCAACTTCCAGGAAGTCAGTGCAGCCTGTCCCCAGGAAGATGGCCATAAAGAGTATCGGGAGTTTGTATTTTGCTTTCATGGTGTAGTGTCGGTTAGAAGGACGCCTGAAGTCCAAAGCCTACGGTTTTTAGTTGCGGATAGAATCCTTTATCGATCGCTGTATCAAGGATCCAGCCGTTAGTTCCGATTTCCGGATCGAAGCCTGTATAACTCGTAATGGTAAAGAGATTGTCGGCAGACAAGTACACACGGAGCGATTTCATGCTAACCTTGTCGAGCAATTCGCGTGGCAGATTGTAGCCGATCTGAAGGTTCTTCAGTCTCAAGTAAGATCCATCTTCAACATAGAAGGTTGAGGCCTGTTCGTTATTTTGCGTGGATCCAGGAGGCTTATCCGCACCGGTTGTGAGACGAGGATAATTCCCGTTGACGTTTGTAGGCGTCCATCGGTCAAGCCATTCGACCTGGTAATTGTTGTTGACAACGTCCTGACGTTCGTATGAGCGGAAAATATCGTTTCCCAGACTTGAGGCAAGTAGCATGCGCAGGTCAAAGCCTTTCCAGGTTGCCGAGAGATTCAAACCCAACTGGACGCTGGCCCAAGGCTTGCCAATATTCACGATGTCTTTGTTGTCAATTATTCCGTCACCGTTGGCATCAACGAATTTTAGATCCCCAGGTACAGCATCGGGTTGAATGGGGTCGCCAAACTTGTTGATATAGCTATTGATTTCCTGCGTATTGTTAAAAACACCTTCTGATTTTAATCCGCGAAAAAACCCAATCGGCTGACCGATTTCCATCCGGCTGATGACCGATCCTCGAACTGGCCACGGGTAACCGTCGATGTACCCATTGTCTGTAACTTTGGTAACCTCGTTAGTAAGCGTGGCGGCGTTGAAACCAATATTCAGGTTGACATCGCCGATGGTTTGTCGGTAGTTGGCCTCCAATTCAAAGCCACTATTCACAACCTCACCAACATTGGCGATAGGGGGCTTGTTGCCGATGTAAATCGCTGTGGTAGCGGGCATCAGCAAGTCGGAGGTCGTCTTGCGGTAGTAGTCCAATTCAAACGTGAGCCGGTCATCCAGCATTCCTACTTCAACACCGATGTCCAATTGCTTACTTTCTTCCCATTTCAGGTTGGGATTATCCAGGTAAAGCGAAGAAAATCCTCTAACAATGGTTTGATTGGCAGGCTTGCCGAATTGGTAGTCTCCTGTATAGCCGATCACGGAAGCGTATCCTAAGTTTCCGATGCGGTCATTCCCGTTTACACCGTAACTGGCTCGCAACTTCAGGAAGTCGATCTTCACTTGGGGAAAGAAATCTTCCTTGGAGATGACCCACCCTGCAGAGACCGAAGGGAAAATTCCATACCGGTTGTTGGCACCAAATTTTGAACTGCCATCCCTGCGTAGGGTGACGGAGAGAAGATAACGTTCGTCGTAGTTATAATTGACGCGCCCAAAGATGCTGGAGAGGGCTTCCCGTTCTGCACCGTTACCAGATGATCGGCGTAAGGTATCGGGTGTGTTGTCGATGTATTGAAAGTTAGGATCAAACTGAACTTCTTCCGGTATACCAGAAGAGGATCCGCTGAAAGCGCTGCCGGTTTTTTCACGCACTGTCGTTCCCAAGGTGAAGTCCCCTGAATGCTTTCCTTTGTTATATGTGTATGTAGCGTAATTCTCCCACTGCCAGATCAATACATTTGAGGAATAACGATAAATATCATTAACGGCGTTTGTAAGCGGCAACTGATTTCCATTGGTGTCGTAAAATTTGTAGGAGGGGGCAAAGCCGTCGCCATTGTAATAGTTGTAGTCAATGCCGAAGTCAGTTTTGAAAGTCAGGTTCTTGATAGGGTTTATTTTGAAGTATATGTTACCCAGTAAGCCATCTTGTGAAGTGTTGGCGTTGCTGATGTAGATTCTGCTTAGCGGATTAAGGTATTCCTTCTGCACGAAGGGAGACTGTGCAAACCCATAGGTTCCGGTACTGGAGTAAACTGGTGTCAACGGGTCATATACTAGGGCATCACTGATGGGGGATCCAAACGCATTGTTTTCCGGTATTCGGGAATTGGTGGCATGGTTAAAGAAGATCGCTTCGCCGAAAGTCAGGAATTTGTTGATTTGTTGCTCGGAATTAACGCGTGCTGTAATTCGCTGTGCATTGGACTTGTCAGGTGATATAACACCCTTTTGATCGAAATAGGAAAGGGAAGCAAAGAGATTGCTGGTTTCCGTTCCCTTGGAAACAGACAACTGATGGGTTTGCGTGCTGGCCGGCTCAAAAATTGTTTCCATCCAATTCGTGTTGGTCGTAATGCCCGCTTGGTCCGGGAATCCTGCAGGAAGTGTTGATGGATTGCTGCCGTCGCCGTTGGCGTATTTTTCCGTGATTAGTGAAACGTATTGCGAAGCATTCAGAAGTTCCGGCGTCTTCCAGGGCTGTTGTTGTCCGTAATAGAAAGAGTAGTTCAACGATGCTTCACCAGCTTTAGCTTTCTTGGTAGTCACCATAATGATCCCGTTGGCAGCGCGGGAACCATAAATTGCAGTTGAGGCGCCGTCCTTAAGGACTTGGATGCTTTCGATATCTGCAGGGTTGAGGGCTGCCAGAAAGCCATCGTTAGCGTTAACTCCGTCTACAATGATGAGAGGATTGTTGTCGCCGTTGGTTCCTACACCTCGAATAAAGATGTTTTGGGCAGAACCAGGCTGACCTGAGGACGACTTGAATGTAACGCCGGCTACTTGTCCTTGAAGCATTTGGTCTACGCGGGGAGATCCGAAGCCCTGAAGGTCTTTTGAATTCACAGTGGAAACCGATGCGGTTGCCACACTTTTCTTCTGCACACCATAGCCGATAACAATAACCTCACCAAGGGTGGTCATATCCTCCTCTAAGGAGACATTGATGTTGCTCTTACCGGTAATACTTACTTCAGAAGACTTGTAACCGATAAAGCTGAATACCAGTATGGCATCAGCAGGAGCCTCGAGTTGATATGCTCCCTGAACATCCGTTACTGTTCCTGAACTTGTATTTTTGATCTGAACATTCACTCCAGGCAATGCCATGCCTGAGGCATCAGTGACTGTTCCCGAGATTTGTGATTGGGCCCAGGAACTGATCGTAGACAGGGTAAAAAGGGCTGCCAACGTAATGAATCGTGTGATTCTCATGTTTCTGACTTTAATGGGCTCTTTAAACATCTCTTCGCAATCCTTTGTTAACTATAGATTATCGCAAACGTTTGATATATGTCTCAAAATTCCATGAAAGCACACCGGACACCAATTATTTAGCCTCATCATTAATACATCATCCCCAATTTCGGACTACATCAAACATACATCGCATGTATTGAAATAGCCTCTGAAAGCATTTAATGCCTCTTTTTATGTTTCAGGACAAGTATTTAGTACTACATTGTATGCCAATCGGTACATATTGGTATGACGACGTTTGCGCTGCGCTTAGTTTTTGCATTTTTTGGGCTTATTGCGGCTTTTCCTGTAAGAAGTCAGTCTCCGATATCTGGCCTACCGTCAGTCAGGAATTTCAATACCCTTGATTACAAGGCCGGAATCCAAAACTGGAGTATAGCCCAGGATAGCCGTGGGATAGTGTATATCGCCAACAACCTGGGATTGCTGGAGTACGATGGAAACCGTTGGCAGGTATATGCCGTTAAGAACGGATCAAAAATCCGGAGCGTGGCTGTGGATGGTTCTGGCAAAATCTATGTTGGTTGCCAAGGCGAGTTTGGATATTTTTTTCCAGGTAAACAGGGCGAGCTCGAATACACCTCGTTGGCAGATAGCCTGCCGGACAAGTTTCGGAATTTTGATGAGACCTGGAATCTGTTTCTGGATGATGGCAAGGTTTACTTCTGCACGTTCTCAAACATATTTATATACGACCATAACGCGATCAGCATCGTTCAACCTGAGCGTCCTGCAGAGCTATCCTTTTTTGTTAACCGGGAGCTCCTGGTCAATGTTCGGGGACTTGGATTAACGAAGTTGCAAAATGACCGACTGACCCTGATGGAAGGTGGAGGATACTTCAAAGACATTGGTATCTCTTCCGTGCTTAATGCATATGACAACCAATACCTGATTTCAACTTTTCGAGAAGGAATCTACCTGATGAATAGTTCCGGTGAAGTAAAACCATGGAATGAGTCTCTACAACAATATTTCCGGCAAGCGAATATCAATTGCATGGTTCGGCTGAAGAATGGAAATTATGCCATCGGCACACAGAACTTTGGTTTATTCATCCTTACCGAGAAAGGAGAGACCCTCTTGCACTTAACGAGTGGTCAGGGTCTTGAAAACAGAACCGTCCTAAGTCTCCTTGAGGATGATCTGCAGAACCTTTGGGTCGGAAATAATAACGGGTTGGCCTATATCGAACTGGGTTCCTCCTTTACCGAAATCAATGAGGAGATGGGCCTGCCGGGTACAGGATACTCATCCTACCTCACCAATTCACACCTTTATCTAGGTACTAACACGGGGCTTTATGTTCGCAGTGTGACGGATAAAACACAAGCTTTCAAATTCATTGAAGGCACTCGGGGACAGGTTTATCATATTGGAAAATATGGAGATGATCTCTTGATGGGCCATCACAATGGAGCATTCCGAATTGACGGCGATAAGGCTACGCTTATTTCTCCAGTTCCGGGAAGTTGGATATTCTTACTCCCGAAAAATGCGCCCGGCGTACTAATCGGCGGAGCGTACGATGGCCTTCAATTCTTTACGCGAAAGGATGGGCATTGGGCGCTATCAGGAAGGCCAGATGGTTTTACTGAATCCTCGCGTATCATGGAGCAAGACCGGGACGGCAATCTGTGGATTACTCATGGATACAAGGGAGTCTATAAACTCGATCTCGACCTGAACAAGCTTGAAATCAAGAAGGTTTCATATTACGGGGCAGACAAAGGATTTCCTTCTAACATTCTTATAAACGTATATGCTCTTCGCAATCAATTAGTTTTTACCTCGGAGCACGGTGTCTACCGATTTGATAAACAACTGGATCGCTTTGCTCTTGAGCCACTATTCACAACCCTATTGGGTGAAAATTCTCAGCTTTTGAATATTCGCGAAGACGCGATTGGCAATGTCTATTTCATTGGGCATGAAATGAT
>JANPES010000309.1:0-2125 GCA_031423035.1 Cyclobacteriaceae bacterium
TGAAACATGTTGTAATCAATCATGATTACTTGAATGTTGTAGTTCTTCAACCGGTTGACCTGGATGCTGTAGAATCCGACCGGAACACGCGGTAAAAAGAAAAAACCATAGGCATCCGTAAGCGTTCTCGTAAGGACACGCCATTGATTGGCATATCCGTCAAAGTAATAGATCTCCACCTCGGCAGAAACCAGCGGGAATTGCTGTTGATTGACGTTCACAGAAAGAATTCTTCCCCGCAGGTTGGTTCCCGGATACTGATTTTGATTGCCCTCAAAAGCCGAAAGCAGAAACAGCAATAAAACCAACGAAAGTGAATACAGCTTTTGCATATTCAATTGTTCTTGATGGTAGGACCTCCGAAAGGAATTAGTGTATCCGAAACGACGGCGTCGGGAGCAATCTGTATGAATCTACTGGGATCAAACACTTGATTAATTGAGCGCATTTCAATGAGTCCCAGGTCCAATGATTTCCTTGCCAAGTCCAATTTCACAGCAGCATCAGAAAGATCAATGGTCCGCGACTCATAGTCCGGAAACGAAAAAATCAACTTTGGTAGTCCTGCCCGTGAATAGGTCATGAAGGTGACGGCACCCAAATCCTTCTGATTATAGTCTGGGTTAGTCTTGATCTCCAGTCTTGCTCTTATATCATCACTGGTGACCTTATTGCTCTTCACCCACTCGCCATTTTGGTTTTGCTCAAGGAAGACCACCTTCGAGTTCACGAGCCACGCAGAACTCTCAGCGTATGATGATCGAATCATTTCATGAATTTTGGATATCTCGGTGCTGCCAATGATGACCACAATAATGTAGGCAGCGAACGCGCCAGTCGTATTGATCTTCAAACTCCCAAGAATACCATTAGCCCCTACCTTACTGTCTGGGAACATTTTGTAGATCAATACGGATGGGATGAGGGGCAAAAGGACATAGATTCCGTAAAGCAAGAACCCGAGAAGAATGGCTTTGATGTCAGGCGTCATGTGGTTAAGTAAGGATAGCTATGTACAAAAGGCAGACAGTAAATAAATTTCATACAAAATCTCCAGATAGGTGGTGTCTACTCCTTCCCCATCTGCCCAAAATACAGCTCATCAAGGCTCTCTTCGGTTTTGAATGCAGATGAATTCTCGATCCGGAATTCCATGGACTCCGTCATCCGCATCGCTTTGTGTCCAAATTCGCCACTTCCCCAGATGAAGGCGTTCTTGATCTTGCACAAACCCAGGAGGATGTCGAGGCCCTCGGCGCCATCTACCTTGTAACCAATGCTGCGCTCAGATGTCAGGTTAAGCTTGACGCTCGCATCGGCCAGGTTAATACGCTCAACAGCAGGGCTTTCTGCCTCAAAAGAAATGGTTGAGTTTCTTCCCTGCGAAATAGCGATAACAGTGCGCCCAGCCTTGACCAGATCAGTAACAACACAATATTCCTTCTCCCACTTTTTTTCCTTTAATAGTTCTTTCAGAATCTCTCCGACCTTAAGCTTGTTCGATATCCGGTTTGTCGTGCATCCCGCTGCATTAAAGAAAATGGAATCCTTTCTTCCAAACTTCACCTCCAGGGCGGCCTTGGCCAACGGAATCCCCGCGGTCACAGTCCCTTTGGCTACCAGATTAATCTCAACCGCTCGCTCGGACTTGAACTCTTTGTGATCAGCCGTTGGGTCGGCTGTTATCTTTATAACATTTCCTTTGAACTCAATGAAATCGTTCTTGAGGTTACCTTTAGGTATGAAAATGTTGCCATCGAGAATACCGTAGTCCCCAAGATGTAACGGCCCCCCTGGCTCCCAATTGGCATAGAGAATCTTGAAGTGTCTCTTGAGTTCGTTGGCATAGAGGTTGGCTAGTTTGCTCATAAGCGTTCAGGATTTGGCGATGGGCTTTCCCGCGGTCAGGCTCAAAAGGTAATGTGAGGCCAGTCGCACCGACGCGAAGCATAGGAGTAAATCCTAATAAATCTCCATGGAACTCATCCGTTGATTTCTATGATCAAAGCAAGCACATTTTGAATAATTTTATGCTGCTATCTTCACATACATTTTCTGGTTATTCACACAGGAGACTACTCTTGCCAACAATTTACACTTGACCGCATTCAGCACACTCATCTTG
>JANPES010000310.1:0-3429 GCA_031423035.1 Cyclobacteriaceae bacterium
ACCATCGACGCTCTTCCAACTGATCAAGAAGACCTCAAAAGAGCATCCCAACTTTATCGTCTCGGCCTACAAGGACAATGTGGCCTTCATCAAAGGTCCTGTCATCGAGCAGTTCGCCCCGAAGCGGCAGGACATCCCCGACTATTTTATTGTTCAGGATGTACAGTCCGTCATTTCAGTAAAAGCCGAAACCCATAATTTCCCGACTACCGTCGAGCCATTCAATGGAGCGGCAACCGGAACCGGTGGCGAGATCCGCGACAGGCTGGCCGGTGGGAAAGGATCGCTGCCGTTGGCGGGAACAGCCGTGTACATGACTTCCTATCCACGCCTGGACCATGGCCGCCCTTGGGAGAAGAATCTTGCGCCAAGAAAATGGCTCTATCAAACACCGCTTGAAATTCTCATCAAGGCTTCAGATGGCGCCAGTGATTTTGGAAACAAGTTCGGGCAGCCGCTCATTTGCGGAAGCCTATTGACTTTCGAGCATCAGGACCCGGAAAAGCATTATGGATTTGATAAGGTGATTATGCTGGCCGGCGGTGTTGGATACGGAAAAGAAAAAGACAGTCAGAAAGAACCAGTGCAGGCTGGCGATGCCATTGTGCTGTTGGGCGGTGACAATTATAGAATCGGGATGGGCGGCAGCGCGGTATCCAGTGTTGCCACCGGGCAATTTGGAAATGCCATCGAGCTTAATGCAGTACAGCGCTCCAATCCTGAAATGCAGAAGCGCGTGATGAATGCCATTCGCGCCATGGTGGAATCCGACACCAATCCAATTGTTTCCGTACATGATCATGGGGCCGGCGGGCATCTCAACTGCCTCTCCGAATTACTGGAAGCCACCGGGGGCACTATTAATATAGACAACTTACCGGTCGGAGATCCGACACTATCCTCAAAGGAGCTCATCAGCAACGAATCGCAGGAACGCATGGGCCTTGCTATTCATGCGAAAGACGTGGATACCTTACGTCGTGTTGCCGAGCGGGAGCGTTCGCCTATGTATGAAGTAGGTAAAGCGACGGGCGATCATTCGCTTTCCTTCGTGCGTAAGAATGGAAGCATTCCTCCCGTTAACCTGCGGGTGAGTGATCTGTTTGGCTCATCACCCAAGACCGTTCTCCGGGATTCTACTGCAACGGAAAAAAGAAACGCGCTCAACTACGATGCTACGAAGATCCATGATTATGTAAACAACGTGCTTCAATTGGAAGGTGTGGCCTGCAAAGATTGGCTGGTAAACAAAGTCGACCGGTCGGTTACAGGTAGAGTGGCCACGCAACAAACCTGTGGCGCCATTCAACTTCCCCTGAACAATGTCTCCGTCATGGCCCTAGACTTCCTCAGTAACAAAGGTGTGGCGACGTCGATCGGGCACGCACCGGGCGCTGCACTGATTGATGCAGCCGCTGGAAGCAGACTGGCCATTGCCGAGGCACTCACCAATATCGTTTGGGCTCCCCTCACCCATGGATTGAAAGGTGTATCGCTCAGCGCGAACTGGATGTGGCCTGCCAAAAATCCCGGGGAGAATGCGCGACTGTATGCGGCAGTTGAAGCCGTAAGCGATTTTGCTTGTCAGCTCGGCATTAATATTCCCACAGGCAAAGATTCGTTGTCCATGACACAGAAGTACCCGAACGGTGAAGTCGTTTATTCTCCGGGGACAGTAATCATTTCTGCCGTTGGCGAGGTGGATGATATCCGTAAGATCGTTTCTCCTGATCTCAAACCCATCCAAGGAAGTAAACTTGTCTACATAGATTTCTCCAGCGATATATTCTCCCTTGGAGGCAGCAGTTTTGCGCAGACGATAAACCAGTTGGGGAGCGCTTCGCCAAATGTTAAGGATGCAGCGCATTTTATCAAAGCCTTTGAGGTTATTCAGCTGCTGATCAAAAATGACCTGATTCTCGCCGGTCATGATATTTCTGCAGGCGGAATGATCACAGCCATGCTCGAGATGTGTTTCCCGTCACCCGGCATTGGCTTGAAGGCAGATCTTTCACAATTGGGAAGCGATGCAGTTGCCGTGCTTTTTAGTGAGAACCCCGGCGTGCTGATCCAGGTCAGTGATGACAAAGCCATTCAACAACTTAAGGTCAGTGGTGTTACTTTCCATAGTATTGGAGAAATAACACAGTCAGGGAGCCTGGAGATCAGGGCAAAAGATCAAGTCCTCACTTTTTCTATTGCTGAGGCACGAACCACGTGGTTCAAAACATCCTACTTAATGGATCGTGTCCAGCGTCCCAAGGGACACGCAGAGCAGCGGCGCGAGCGGTTTGTGAAACAGACGCTGGCCTATTCATTCCAGCCCAGGTTCGACGGAAAGTTTAACACCTATGGCATCGACCCGAAAAGAAGAACTTCCACAGGAATCAAAGCGGCAATCATCAGGGAGAAGGGCGTGAACGGCGACCGCGAGATGGCATACGCTCTGTATCTCGCTGGCTTCGACGTTAAAGACGTTCACATGACTGATCTGGTTGCAGGACGAGAAGACCTTTCCACGGTAAACATGATCGTGTTCGTTGGGGGGTTTTCCAACTCGGACGTATTGGGTTCTGCCAAAGGGTGGGCCGGTGCCTTCCTCTACAATCCCAAAGCAAAGGCTGCACTGGACAATTTCTACGCACGACCCGATACACTGAGTCTCGGCGTATGCAACGGCTGTCAGCTGATGATGGAGCTGGGTCTCGTCTACCGCGAGATGGAGATGAGCACGCACCCCAAGATGCACCACAACGGTTCCGGGAAGTTTGAATCAACATTTATCACCATCACGGTGCCGAAGAATAACTCCGTAATGCTAAGCAGTTATGCCGGCGCCAAGCTTGGCGTTTGGCTGGCGCATGGTGAGGGGCAGTTTGTGTTGGGTGATACTTCTCAATATAGCGTTGCAGCTACGTATACCTATCCCGAATATCCCGGCAACCCCAATGACTCAGAAGGCGCTGTCGCAGCATTATGTTCCCGCGATGGAAGGCACCTTGCGATCATGCCGCACATTGAGCGCACTTTATTCCCCTGGAACTGGCCGCACTATACGCGATCAAAGCAAGCAGATGAAGTAGGTCCGTGGGTCGAGGCGTTTGTGAATGCGAGGGAGTGGGTCAAAAAAAGTGGTCAGTAGGCAGGGGTCAGTGGTCAGTATTGCCCCGGGCTTAAGCCCGGGGATTAAGATCGACTCGTGTGACGAGGGCCACCGGGACATGTCTTCTGTGCTTCTCCTCGAATTGGCCCTCACAGGTGATTCATAACAGTGCAAGATTCAGAATTATCCGTTGATTTCTATGATCAAAGCAAGCACATTTTGAATAATTTTATGCTGCTATCTTCACATACATTTTCTGGTTATTCACACAGGAGACTACTCTTGCCAACAATTTACACTTGACCGCATTCAGCACACTCATCTTG
>JANPES010000311.1:0-6382 GCA_031423035.1 Cyclobacteriaceae bacterium
GTGAAGAGGTGATGCTGATAGCGCCTTGGGGAGGGAAGAGTTAGGAGTTAGGAGTTAGGAGTCAGGAGTCAGGAGTCAGGAGTTAGGAGTCAGGAGTCAGGAGTCAGGAGTCAGGAGGCAGGAGGCAATAAGTAAAAAAGACTTTAGACCTTAGACCTTCGACTTAATCAACAACATTCACCTTCATCATATTCGTCCGGTTCCGTTCGTGGATTGGCATGCTGGCGAGACTGATGAATACATCTCCGGTTTTCACATGACCATCGCGCTTGAGAATGGCCTGCACATCGGCGATGGTCTCGTCGGTGGAGGTTTGCTTCTCATAATAATAGGCGCGTGTTGCCCACACCAGGTTCATTGTGTTGAGAATGGACTTGTTGCTGGTAAATACAAAGATGTTTGTATTCGGTCTATGGGAAGAAGACTTGAAAGCAGAGTAGCCGCTCGACGTCATGCCTACGATGGCCTTCGCATTAATTTCCTTGGCGAGTTTGCAAGCCGCCAGGACGAGGCTGTCGTTCATAAAGATGGGAGAATGGGGGTCCACTTCGCGAAAGCGGTAATAAATATTGGCTTGCTTTTCAACTGAGCCAATAGTACGCACCATGCTTCGAATTACTTCTATTGGGTATCGTCCAGCTGCGGTCTCTGCCGAAAGCATGAGGGCATCGGCGCCATCCATGACTGCGTTGGCCACGTCGTTGGTTTCTGCGCGGGTTGGGCGCGGGTTCTCAATCATGCTCTCCATCATTTGGGTAGCTACAATGACAGGCTTGGCGAGCTTGTTGCATTTCTCAACCAGCATTTTCTGAACCATCGGAACTTCTTCCAACCAGATTTCTACACCCAAATCACCACGTGCAACCATAACAGCGTCGGTGGCAGCCAAAACGGCGTCAATATTTTCAAGTGCCTCAGGCTTCTCAATTTTGGCAATGATCCGAGTTGTCGAATTATGTTCTTCGATGATGCCCCTCAGGATATCAATATCCTGCGCCTTGCGCACAAAGGAAAGCGCTACCCAGTCAAGGTTGTTCTTCAAACCAAACTCCAGGTCAACGAGGTCCTTGTCGGTCAGCGACGGCGCCGACACCCGGGAATTGGGAAGGTTGATTCCCTTACGGGATTTCAGCGGGCCGCCATAGACCACTTCGCAGACTACATCGGTATCGCGCACCTCCGTGACTTTGAGTTCTATCTTGCCGTCATCGATTAGGATCATATCGCCCAGTGTGACATCCTTGTGCAGGTTGCCATAGCTTGTACTAACGATTTCGTGATTGCCTACAAGTTCGCGGGTAGTGATAATCAGCGTTGCGCGGGGTTGAAGAACAGTGCCTTCTTTCACTTCGTTCACCCGGATCTTAGGGCCTTGTAAATCCTGAAGGAGGGCGATGTGCGTTCCCATTTCCTCATTGATCTCGCGGACGAAATTGATCACCTTCTGGTGATCGGCGTGCGTGCCGTGAGAGAAATTAAGTCGAAACACATCAACTCCCTCCTTGGCAAGGGCGCGTAGCATCTCTTTGGAGTTCGATGCCGGGCCAACGGTGGCCACAATTTTGGTTTTATTGTAAGAAATTTTTTCCATGTTCGATTGAAGAGAGTCGGTTCGTCGCGATTGACGGATCAAAAAATAAAGGTCTCCTTAGATTTTAGAGTCGACAAAGGTATCAAAGCTGTCAATTCAACGGAAGGAACCTGCCGCAAGTATTCCTGCAATCGATTGCCTGACAGGTTTTCCTCGCTTTGCGTCATCAGGATAAAATCGAAATGAGGGAACTCCGGTACCAGTGCCAAAACGGCTTTTTCCGAATCGGAAGGCCTGTTTCGGAACAGATGGAGGGAGTTGAGGGGGGTAATAAAGGAGTAGTGGTCATACGCCACGCCTCCTTTTTTGAGGTGAATCACCAAATCTTCTTGCTTCGCCAGACGGGTATTCAAAATCTTATTGAGGTACCAGGCCAGTTTGTATCCTTTTAAAGAAGTACGGATTCCGAGTAATTCAAAATCAAACGAGTACTCGATTTCAAGCCTTTTTTTCCTGATTTTGGCTGACATAGCTCAATTCGGTTCAAAAGTAAAAAGTTTGACAATATGGCCCCAAATCTCTTACTTTGCGCAGATTTTTAAAATACCCTTAAACCATACACACATGTCGGACATCGCACAAAAAGTTAAGCAAATCATCATCGACAAGCTAGGCGTAGAAGAGTCAGAGGTTACCCCTGAAGCAAGTTTCACCAATGATTTGGGTGCAGATTCATTGGACACTGTCGAGTTGATCATGGAATTCGAAAAAGAGTTTAATATCTCTATTCCTGACGATCAGGCGGAAAACATTGCCACTGTAGGTCAGGCCATTGCTTACTTGGAGCAAAACGCGAAGAAATAGCCGGGAGCTCTCCTGGTTCCCATATTTATGAATTTGAAACGTGTAGTCATCACTGGGATTGGTGCACTCACTCCGATCGGAAATACCCTACCCGAGTTTTGGGAAGGATTGAAGATGGGCAAGAGCGGTGCAGGCCCGATCACACGTTTTGATGCTACGTTGTTTAAAACGCGATTCGCGTGCGAGCTTAAAGGGTTTGATCCAAGCAAATTCATGGATCGAAAAGAGTCCCGAAAGCTGGATCCCTCCACCCAGTATGCCATGGTGGCCACCGAAGAAGCCGTCGTCGACTCAGGTCTTCTTCTGGATTCAATTGACCCTGATCGCGTTGGCGTCATCTGGGGTTCGGGGATCGGCGGTCTGCTTACTTTTCAGGAGGAGGTAAAGTCCTTTGCAAAAGGAGATGGCACGCCACGATTCAATCCTTTCTTCATTCCGAAAATGATCCCGGATATTAGTGCCGGCCATATTTCAATCAAGTATGGATTTCGCGGACCCAACTACGCTGTTGTATCAGCTTGTGCTACCTCGACGCATGCTATCTATGACGCCTACACCCATCTCCGGCTCGGCAAAGCGGATATCTTTGTAACCGGTGGATCGGAAGCAGCAATTTGCGAAGCTGGCGTAGGTGGATTCAATGCCATGAAGGCATTGTCTGAACGCAACGACTCACCAGAAACTGCTTCGCGTCCGTACGATAAAGACCGTGATGGATTTGTGTTGGGTGAAGGTGCAGGAGCGCTCATCCTGGAAGAATTAGAACATGCAAAAGCACGGGGCGCTAAAATCTATGGTGAGATCATCGGTGGCGGAATGTCCGGCGATGCCTATCATATCACAGCACCGCATCCTGAAGGCGCAGGCATTACAAAGGTTATGGGCTATGCATTGGCTGATGCCGGATTAAAACCTTCCGACATTGACTACATCAATACACACGGAACCTCTACCCCGCTTGGTGATATCGGTGAAATAAAAGCCATACAACAAGTATTTGGGGAGCAGGCCGCAAAACTCAACATCAGCTCTACAAAGTCAATGACTGGGCATTTGCTTGGGGCGGCCGGCGCAATCGAAGTTATTGCCTGCTTGATGGCCATCAGGGACGGAATCATCCCTCCTACAATCAATCACTTCACTGACGACGACGGCCTTGACTCGTCCCTTAACCTCACGTTCAACAAAGCGCAGAAACGGAATGTCGATTACGCCTTGAGCAATACGTTCGGCTTTGGTGGACATAACGCCTCAATCATTGTCAAAAAACACTCGTAAGACTCCCTGTGTGGAACTTACTGAAATTCCCCGGACGCAGTTCAAAGAAAGAAGAGCGAAAGCTCCTTGCCGCTATTGAGGTTATCACCGGCTTTACTCCCTCCAATCTCTCCCTGTACAAACTGGCCATCCTGCATACCAGCCGGTCTACAGAAAATAACGGCTTCCGAGAATCAAATGAGCGACTGGAGTACCTCGGCGATGCCATTCTGGGCGCGGCCGTCGCTGATTACCTCTTTAAGAAATATCCCTTCAAAGATGAAGGCTTCCTCACGGAGATCCGGTCGAGGATTGTCAACCGGGATTCGCTCAACCTCCTGGCCCGCAAGATCGGGATCAATCACATCGTCCAGTTTGACCAAAAGAATGCCCAACTTCAGCGTGTGGTGCTGGGCAATACACTCGAAGCCATTGTCGGAGCTGTATACCTGGATAAAGGTTACCTTCGTTGCAAGAAATTTGTGATTGATAAATTGGTGCAGCCCCACTTCAATCTGGAAGTGGTGGTGAACACGAACCTGAACTACAAGAGTAAAATTATCGAGTGGACTCAGCGGGAAGGCAAGACCGTACGGTTTGAACTGATTGAAACAAAGAAGGCTAAGAATCAAAAAGAGTTTGCCATTCAGGTATTTGTAGCCGATGAACCCTGCGGAATTGGCTATGGGTATACCAAGAAACGAGCGGAACAAGATGCGGCCTATAAGACCTGCCAGCAGTTGAATATCGAATAGCTCAATACGCGAATGACGAAAATTACCATCGCCGGCGCAACCCTAAACCAGATACCACTGGATTGGAGCAACAACGTGTCGAATATCTTGGCGGCAATCGAGAGCGCACGGGCTAAAAAAGTCCAAATTCTTTGTCTTCCTGAACTTTGCGTAACAGGCTATGGCTGTGAGGATGTGTTTCTCAGCGATTGGCTTTCAGCAACTGCATGGAGAAAAGTAAAACAGATTGCTTCGAACTGCGCGGACATGGTTGTCTGCGTGGGTACTCCGCTCCGGATCCATGGGAAAACCTACAACGGAGTCTGCGTCATTCGTGACAAAAAAATACTCGGCATCACCCTGAAACAAAACCTGGCCAACGATGGCGTCCACTACGAACCTCGATGGTTTGTGCCCTGGACCCCCGGCAAAGTATTGGAGCTGGCTATTGAAGAGGATACTATTCAGGTGGGTGACTTGATCTACGAGACACACGGCATTTCTTTTGGATTTGAGATTTGTGAAGACGCCTGGAGCAAGAATCGCCCGGGTCATACCCTTCGAAAGCGCGGCGTCGACCTGATCATGAACCCCAGCGCAAGTCACTTTGCAATGGGCAAAAGTTCGGCGCGTGAAAAGGTGGTGGTGATCGAAGGGTCGGCCTTATTCAACTGTGTCTATCTGTTTGTCAATCACCTCGGCAATGAGTCGGGCCGCATGATCTATGATGGCGACATCGTAATCGGACAGCAGGGAACATTGCTGGCGGTCAACCGCAGGCTCTCATTCCTCCCATACAACCTCCTTTCATGTACTGTCGATACAAAAGACCAAAGTCAATCGCACCGCCAGCCCATCATGGACGGCTGGGAGCGCAACGAAGAATTTACGCAGGCGGCATCGCTTGCCCTGTTTGATTATCTCCGCAAAAGCAAGGCCAGGGGATTTGTCCTCAGCCTCAGCGGAGGTGCCGATTCCGCGTGCTGTGCTGTACTTGTATCAGAAATGGTCAAGCGCGGCTCAGCCGAATTGGGCTGGAAAAACTTCTGGGAGGCCTTGGGGACTGACGCGACCTCTTCTCCAAAAACAGTTTCGGAAGCTGTAGGAATACTCCTCACCTGCGCCTATCAATCAACGCGGAATTCATCCAAGGCCACACTGCAGGCAGCCCGTCTTCTGACTTCGTCTCTCGGAGCACGGTTTCACGCATGGTCAATCGACGAAGAGGCGAATAGTTACAAGATGAAGATCGAAGAGGCCATCGGAAGGCCCCTGACTTGGGAAAATGATGACATTGCCCTACAGAATATTCAAGCACGATCCAGGGCACCCATTATCTGGATGATGGCCAACATAAAGAGAAGCATTCTTCTAACAACTTCTAACCGTAGCGAAGGCGACGTAGGCTATGCCACGATGGATGGAGACACGAGCGGAAGCCTTGCCCCGCTCGCCGGCATTGACAAGCCTTTTATCCTCCAATGGTTACGCTGGGCCGAATCAAATCTGGAGCAGTCTGGCCTGCAGGAAGTGAATCGACTGACACCTACTGCCGAGTTGCGCCCTGCCGACAGGTCCCAAACAGATGAAGTTGACCTGATGCCCTATGCGGTATTGCATGACATTGAGCTACTCGCCATTCATCAACGTAAATCACCCATGGAGGTTTATGTTCAACTTAAGGGGCAGTACGACCCGCCTATGCTGAAACTGTGGATTCAGAAGTTCTTCAGACTATGGTCGGCCAACCAATGGAAGCGAGAGCGATTCGCACCCTCCTTTCACTTCGATGATTTTAATGTGGACCCACGAAGCTGGTGTCGATTCCCTATTCTCTCGGGGGGGTTTGACGAAGAACTAAAAGAATTGAGCAAAGTTAGCCACCAGAAATGAGGCCTTGCTGAAGGCATTTTTCATCTATATTTGCACCCAATAAAAAAAGTTTATTGACGAATGAATGCCTTGAACTTCATTGTCTGGAGCGGTAGCCCAGAAC
>JANPES010000312.1:0-7730 GCA_031423035.1 Cyclobacteriaceae bacterium
CAAGATGAGTGTGCTGAATGCGGTCAAGTGTAAATTGTTGGCAAGAGTAGTCTCCTGTGTGAATAACCAGAAAATGTATGTGAAGATAGCAGCATAAAATTATTCAAAATGTGCTTGCTTTGATCATAGAAATCAACGGAAGAATATCTATACCTGATAGGATAGTCCGGTAAAGAAACTATACATGATCAACGAAGCCCCTTGGTCATCAGTGAGTGGGTAGCCACCCCTCCTACGCAAGACACTTCCACCAACGCTGAAGCTTCGGCGGACAGTCGGCGGGGCCGCAAAGGCAGAGGAAATCATCAAACAATTGAATTAAAGGATTACAAAAAAAACTCAGCGGTACTTTGTGCCTTTGTGCCCGCCCGGAGCGTCTCGCGTAGGAGGGGTGGTCACTCGCTCTCCCGGGAGGTCCTTTATTTCTTCTCGAGGCGCTTCAGTTCGGCGTCCAGGTATTCCCTTGGCAACCACTTGCCTCCTATCATCACACCCTGAATAGAGGTTGTGGCGTTGATATCTCTTAGGGGATTGCCATTCAGCAACACAAGATCAGAGATGTTCCCGGCTTTTACTGTTCCCGAATTTTGGGACAGGTTGTAGAAAGTTGCGACGTTAACCGTGCCGGTCTTGAGTGCTTCATAGGGTGTCAGTCCGGAGTCGACGAGGTAGCGCAACTCGTGGTGGACGGAAAAGCCAGGAACATTAAATACCTGAGGCGCATCGGAGCCCAGCAACAATCCGACGCCACCCTGGCTGCAGGCCTTGATGATCTTGCGCCGCAAGGCGATGTATTGCGCCACTTCTTCTGCATTGTATCCAGCGACCGCCATCTGACGCTTTTTGCTTTCTGTCCACCCATCGACCGTCTTGGGGTCCATGTACTTCATCTCGGGAGCGGCGCGCAGTTGCTCTGGCGATTTGTCAGCCGCTATCCACCGCTCGGCCAGCGCTTGCGTGGGAACAACCCACACATGATGCTCACGCAGTCCGTCGATTAATTTTAGAATTTGCGTCTGATCTGCCTTCTTCCCTACAAACAAGCCGAAGAATCCAATTTCCTCTGGCGTCATTGCCTCAATACCCGGAACCATGCCTTCAATGAATCCGTCGAGGTGATCGATGGTTGCATAGTTGGCGTCGATCGCGCGCCACACGCCTACACCTGATGACACATGTCCGCCGTACGTAATTCCAACTTCATTGGCTGTTCTCACAATCGCGTTGAAGTTCGCCAATGTCAAGCCTGGATGAAGCTTGAGAAAATCATATCCCATGGCCTTCTGCTCTCGTACCAGCTTCTCTCCACCCTCGGGCGTCTTCACGCTTAGCCCGTTGAACGAGGGACCGGATGTATAGATGTGTGGTCCCAGCACTTCACCTCGTTTGACTTGTTCACGAAGTTCGATGTGTGTCGGATGTCCCAGCATACCGCGGATGGTGGTCACGCCATTCACTGCGAAAAGTGTCAGGACATCCTTCTGTGTAGCGACGTCATCATTCGGCGGAATATGTGCATGCATCTCGGCGAGGCCGGGCATGAGGTATTTCCCCTTCGCCTCTACCAACAGTGCACCTTTGCCCACCTTTCCACTTCCAGAAGGTCCGATCGACAAAATCTTCCCGTCACGGACAACCACATCCTGGTTTTCCAGGATCCGTTCGGTGTCCATCGGAATAACATTGACCGACTTAAAGACCACGGTCTGTTTACGGGAGTCGACGGTGGTCTGGGCGCAGACGGAGCTTGCCAGAAAGAGGAAGGCAATGAGAAGGGGTTTCATAGTCAAAGCGTATTTGTGTGTTAGAACATCCGCGCTAACGAAAGTATGAAATTACGGGTGAAGGAGCTATATAGAATTCTTGAGGCAATTTGTTCATTTGCGACCCGTCGACTTAGCGATCTCGGCGTGAATTTCCTTTTTAGCTTTGTGCTTAAAAGATCCCGCTCTTCGCACCCCCTACCCCTAAAGGGGGCCACGCGCGACACTACCTGTCACCACCAATCACGAACTGTGGGCACAGCACCTTCAATCTCAACCCTAAACCTTCAACTTTAAACTTTCAACCTTCGTCATTAAAGAAAAAGCAGTAAGGGTCGATGATTTCCCGTTTAAAGAAAAATCGGTCCGGTATTTAGATCTTGTTAAGGACTTTATCGTAGATAACCACGATAATGAGAAATCAGAATACCTGGTAAAGGTGGACTGGAAAAGGGCCGTCGACAGAAAAGACGCCAAGTGGAAAAAGAACGGAGGGCTATTCACGTCGCAGTTGATCAAAGCATCACTCCAGGGGCAACCCAAAACCATTGAGTTTCTCGAGAAAGAGTTTGACATCAAGTTTCTTGATTTGAAGACGAAGTAAATCGGCAGTTTGGAACCCGATCGAAAGATCTATTGCTTTCTGACAGCAGTATATCCAGCCGTTGCCAAATCACCATCTCTATCAAAAAGAGTCATATTCATATCCGCATCAATTCGGTAATATTCTCCGTGCTGACTGCTAACGCTGTTCCCAATTACAAAATAATCGCCTCCCCTCTTTTCAAGAATTTCCGTCTGATACTCCATATCCTTCTGTGCCATTACACCAACATACCTGTTTCCGTTCTTGTAAATTTCAAAAGTATAGGTGTTTTGGTAGCCATTCGCCTTGAGAATTGAATTGGTAATTGTCCATTTTCCAAATAGTTGATATTTCCTCTTTATTTCCTCGTAGTTCTTGAGGCCCGAACCAGCTACAGCAACCGGGCCTTCATTTGCCGACTCCTTTTTGGATAGGCCATCAAGCAATATCTTATTTAGGGATTGCGTAACTGCAGTTTCCTTTCCTTTCGAACCCACATAGTGATATCCCAAGCTTCCTAAATCACCAATGAATATCCCCCGATCTAACAATATATTTCCGTCATATTTGTTTTCAAAACCTTTAACACGCTTTAACCAATCGTTGTAAGGCCCCGCAGTTGCTAGTCCATATTTTTTGAAGGCATCGGTGTCTTTGAACGATTGAAGTTCATTGTATAATGCACGAAACTCGGACAATGCTTTCTTAGAAGCTTCTTTACCTTTTAGCTTTTGTGCCTCAAGGCTTCCGGAAGCCAAAGAAGAAACCAGCATTGTTAATAAGAGAATTCTCATCCTTTCATCCCTCGTCCTTTAGTGTACCGGGCATGTCGAAGGTAATACCATCAGAAGGTAAAATCAATACGGACTTCAAACCCAGCTAAGATAATCGGCAGATCAGTTCAAATCATCTAAAATTTATCAATGATCTACAAAGTGAACTGAACAACTATCGCGCATGAGCTGTAGTCTGCTGATGCGCTGACGAACTAGTCCTCACTCTTCAACCCCCCAAAAAGATCAAAGGGTGCCGTAACGAAAACCTGGGCCGCAAAACCGTCGCTGAATGCTGTGAACAAGCCCTTCTCGGTATTGCATCCTGCATACCCGAGGCTAAATCCTCCCTGAAGCCCTTTAGCTTTGCCGTCCTTGTCCTGCCCACGAATAATATAAACCGGCGCAATCAATGTTAGCATCTTGCTTTGTTCAATCCATGTGATGGAAGGGTTTATGGCAATCGAAATATTCCCCTCTTTGCCAAAGCCCTTGCGATATTCTAAAGCCAACTTGGTGCTGTATTTTTTCACAGGTGCTCCAAATGCCATGGTGTTAGACACCAGGTTGCCCGAGGTACCAAAAGGAACTGTTGTTGGTGACCCGATGCGACATCGGAACACCAACAACGGCTCAGTGGCAGGTAGTTCAGATAAAACGCAACATGGAAGGAAGTAACGAATACTACGTTTATGTGTACATCGACCCCAGAAACTATGAGGAATTCTATTATGGCAAGGGAAAAGGAAAACGGAAGGACGCACGATTTCCTGTTGAATCTTAAGTCGTCCACCCGGATGGCTTTTTCTCTAATGACACCGATGCCCACGAAGCCATGTCTCTTTAAATAGGCAACAACAATGTCACCCTGCTCTAAGGTCCTTATCGGGTCACTAAATTGTTTTCCTTGCCCAGCGGACATGAAGCTGGGAGACTTCCCTCATGTGTTCACTTTAACGAACCTTCTACAAACTTCCAGCATCAGGCTTCCAGATCGGACACCCTTCTTAGCCAATGACTGTTTGCCCTAATCAGCGAGATTACTACCGAAGCAAATAATCCCCAGGAAAGAATTTGCCTCCAGCCCTCATCCGTGTGAACAATCAGCAGGATAACCATCCTGGAAAAAATATCCCATGACCTGGTTAACGGCAAAAAGCACCACGGCGGTGACGGCCAGCGATACGAGCCAAAGGGGACCTGCAAATAAGTCCATGATCACAAAACCAGTGATCACCAGCAGTACCGGAAGTACAATCTGCCAAGCTACCTGATAAACGAGTTTCCTGTTATTAGACCGGATCGATTTTTCCAGGATACTGCGAAGCTCTTCATTTGAGTACGTGGGCAATTCCTCCGAGAGCTTGTTCCATTTCTCCGTGTACCTGCGCCATTTCTCCGAATGCATAAAATCATCTTTGTCCTCTTCCTCCATAGTATTTTCAATAATTTCATTGACGCACCCCACAACATTAAGAGAAAAGCAAAGGAAGAAATGGAGTCCAACTCTAGCCTAAAGCCATACAGTTCAACAAATCGAAATACAATTACCAGAAAGAGTGAGGCCCCCTATGGCGCGCGCTTGTAGCGCGTGCCCGTTGAAAGCGTTATTCGAAAGTACGAATTGCACGATACAAAATCGATAGCAACCTAATCCACGCACCGGCACGCCTGCCCGCCCGTAAGTTTCTGAAGGCGGGCGACTGGAGACCTGTCTGCCGTAAGTTCACCGAAGGCATGACGTCGCGCCATACCTAGCAACTAAACGCGCGCTATAATGAAGCCAGAATCCAGGACTGAACACGCGCGCTAGATGGAGCAATCGTCATTCCGGGCGCGGCGAGGAATCTTGGTCCCCAAACCGCACCGAGAAGCGAAGCACTAATTCTCACCCTTTAACCCGTCATTCCGAGCCCAGCGAGGAATCCCTATTGAGCACCCTTTTTTGTCCGGAAAACCGTCACAGCGTTACGCCGCAAAAATGCTCTTCATTGCCCAATTTAGCGCATGGCAGCTACAAGACTTTTATTGCATCAAATCGCTAACTTTGAATACATGAATGATAATGTATGATTACGATGATTATTGACAGAAAAAAATATGTGGTCGTGGAACAGCGGAAGTATAACACACTTTTGGAGAAAGCGGCTGCCAAAAAGCCAACCGCCCGAAAGCTAAGTCTGGCTGATGGAAAAAAGCTTGCCTATAAGCTGATCGATGAATGGCACAAAGAAAAGTAAGCATCCTTGACAAGGCGGCCGAGGAGGTTGCTTACGTTGCTTATTTTATTGAATCAAAGGGCCTGCCAAAGACCGCAAAGAAATAGATAGCTATCGGGACCACATCACTACATTACACCACCTCTCCTGCACACCACCTCTCCTGCACACCACCTATTTCTTTTTTGACCTATTGATTTCAAAGCCAATAGGTCTTGCCTCTTTATCTTCTTTAATCAAGCGTTGTATGGCATCGAACACTAACCGAAAGCGTTCATCATACTTCCGTTCCAGTTGCCTGATTTTAGCCGCAAGTTCTTTGTTGTTTTCCATCAGCTTGCGCAGGGCCACGAAGGTGCGCATAATGGCGATGTTGGTTTCCACAGCACAAGGGCTGTTGAGAATGCCAGAGAGCATGGCGACGCCTTGCTCGGTGAAAGCAAAGGGCAAGTATTTAGAGTGCCCACCTCTTTTTAAGGTGCCAAATTGGCTCCTTAAAAAATTGTATTCATCTCTGGTCAATTGAAACATAAAGTCTTCCGGAAATCGGTCAATATTCCTTCGCACTTGTCTTTTCAATTGTTTGGGTTCAACCCCATATAGAAGGGCTAAGTCCGCATCCAGCAAGACTTTTTCGCCTCGTAAATACAAGATTTTCGTAGCGATGAAATCAGTGGTAGTAATGACACTCAAATCCTTCATCTGTCAAACTCGTCGCATCCTCCAAGCAAACCTATAACGCTAATGCGGCTCAAAAAACCCGGTTTTCCGGACAAATGCAGAGCATGGAAATGCAGGAGCCGCGAAATCGCTAAGGGCGAAGTAAATGCAAAGAAAAACGGGAATACCATCAACTTTCGACTTTCAACCTTCGACTTTCGACTTTCGACTTTCGACTTTCAACCTTCGACGCGTGTTACGAGCGTCAGTGGAAGGCCTGAAGAGTACAATACAAGATCGATAACCGGATAGCCTTTACTCAGGCTTAAAATACTTCTCTCGGATTCATTCTCAAAAACTCCTGCCACGGCACTCCGCTGTTTCCAACGAGCAGTACTTTATACGGCTTATGTGCCCTTTTGAAAGCACCCATCCCTGAAGCTGCCTGGCTTGAGCCGCTCTTTACTTCCAGACCGATGACCCGACCTTTCTTTTCCAGGACAAAGTCAACTTCGTCATCGCGATGGCGCCAGTAGTTCACGGTGTACCCTTCACTCAGCTGATGGTTGACAAGATGCGCGCCAATGGCTGCTTCAACCCATCTCCCCCAGCGCTCCGGTTTTTGAACGACGGCATTCATCCCCTCACCTTGTTGTGCCGTGAGCAGTGCCGTATTGTGCACCTGAAACTTGGGACTGGAAGAACGCTTGCGAAGATGCTCACCGGTAAACTTCTCGATGCCTGCCAACAGGCCGGCCGTATCCAGAAGATCCAGGTAATGGGCTAGTGTAGTCGTGTTGCCTGCGTCCTGGAGCTGGCCGACAATTTTGGTATACGAAAGAACCTGTCCTGAATACAAACAGCCGAGCTCGAAAAGCTTACGAAGTAAAGCCGGTTTGTCCACCCGCGTAAGCATGAGAATGTCTTTTGAAATGCTGGTCTCAATGAGGGCATCGTTCACATAGTTTTTCCATCGATCCTCGTCATCCATCAAATGAGCGGCGCCAGGGTACCCTCCAAACCAAACATACTGGTCTGGCGTAATCCCAAATGCACCGTGCATTTCAGGAAACGACCAATGTCCCAGGTACGTCGTCTCAAATCTTCCAGCCAGCGATTCCGTCAATCCCTGTTGCAACAACAGTCGGGATGATCCCAGCAAAACGACTTTGATGGAGTATCCCGACCGCGTATCCTCGTCCCACATCTTTTTTACTACCTCGCTCCAGTTGCCAATCTTTTGAATCTCATCGATGGCCAGGATAAATTCTTCCGCCCCGGACGCCTTCCACTGCAACCGGGCGGCTTCCCATTGCTGCTCCAGCCAGATCTCACCGGTGTTGGGAACAGCATCTGCAGAAATGAAAAGTTGGGGTCCGCCTACCTGGGCTAAAGCCTGCCCGACCAGTGTGCTCTTGCCCACCTGCCGGGGCCCCATAAGCACCTGAATGAGCGACCTGGGCTCTTTTAGCCTCCTCACAAGTCGTTGACAATAAGACCTTTCAAACGTCATTTACAATTTACTCAATATGATGAGTAAATATACTCAATTACTTGGGAACCGTCACTCCGGACCGCTCGCCCCGGACTGCCTGCCCCGGACCGCTTGCCCCGGACTGTTTGCCCCGGACTGTTTGCCCCGGACCAGTTCCGGGGTTCCGGGGTTCCGGTGTCATCCCGGACCTGTTCCGGGATTGCCTCCTAAAAAGATTTCCATTAATTTCATGGA
>JANPES010000313.1:0-2563 GCA_031423035.1 Cyclobacteriaceae bacterium
ATGAATCTTTTGAATTACCGGCTTTCCTTTTTTCATTTCTACATCAGCAACCTGCGCCACATAGGACCGGTGAGAGAAGTAAACACTAAAACCCTGGTCGATTCCCTTGCGGGTTCCCCATCCAGACTTTTCAGCAGCCAATTGAATGACGCCTTTCATGCGATCAATATCGTATTTGATTGCTCCTACCGGAGATGTTTTCGCACGGTCCAGAAGCTTGAGTCGGAATTGTATTGGATCCTGCTTGGCGGCCAGGGCCACTTCATCCAGGAACGATTGTTCTGCAAACGCGAGGAAGTTGGTGATGGGTGCGCGCCACGGCCCAATTGTGATCGGTGACTTGTACTCCACCGACTCAATGAGCAGGTTGTCTACCGCTCCGGAAGGAAAGTTATCTTCCCGCGTGCAATTACCCGAATTGATCCCAACCCCTCGGAGTCGATAGCCGGTCATCAGCCCTTGCGCATCCAATGAGGCTTCAAAACGATAACGAACGGCTGGCCGGTAACTCCCCCCGCCCATATCGTCTTCGCGTGTCCAGATTACTTTCACGGGAGCCTTGATGATGCTCGAAAGCTCAGCGGCTTCAAGCACATAGTCCGCTTTGAGTCGTCTGCCAAAGCCGCCTCCAAGGCGCGTCAATTCCAATGTTATCTTGTCAGGAGAAATACCCAATAACTTTGCAGTTTCATTGCGCGCAAGGTCCGGCGTTTGCGTGGGGCCTACCAATTCCACTCCGTCTTCCCTTACGTGAGCGAAGAAATTCATCGGCTCCATGGGATTGTGCGGGAGGAACGGACACTGATATTCACTTCGAACGATCTTGGCGGCAGATTTGAACGCCGCTTCGACATCACCATCCTTCCGGCGTTGAGTTGCCTCCGGCTTATCAAGCAGTTCCTTGAATATCCGATCATGATCGGCTGTACTTTCTAATTTTCCGTCGGGCTCATATTCGATCTTCAGAAGTTTACGCGCCTTGTTTACTTGCCAGGTCGACTTCCCAACCACAGCGACATTATTCTTGAAGGATACAACATCAATAACTCCCGGCATCGCTTTGGCCGCACCGCCATCCACTGATTTAAGCTTCATTCCAAACGAAACAGGACGCTGAATCATCGCAAACGACATCCCCTCTCGATAAAAATCCATACCAAAGATCGGCTTACCTGTAATAATATCCAGGTTATCCACGTTCCTTACTGCCGTGCCGATCAGCTTGAAGTCCTTTTTGTCTTTCAACTTAATTTCAGCCGGCATCGCAATGGCCGAAGCCTCGGTAGCCAGTTCACCGTAACTAAACGAGCGGCCGCTATCCTTGTGCATCACTCTCCCATTTTCGGTTGATAACGAACTGGCTGGAACACTCCATCGCTTGGCAGCCGCCTCAACAAGCAGATATCGTGCGGCAGCTCCTGCCTTGCGCAGGCGCTCCCAGGAATGTGGAATTGCACCACTGCCCCCGGTTAACTGGCGCTCAAACCGTTTGGTATCCAAAGGCGCCTGGACCACATTCACTGTACTCCAGTCTGCATCCAACTCCTCGGCAACGATCATCGGGAATGAGGTCTTGATATTTTGGCCTAACTCTGGATTAGGGGAGAAAATGGTGATCACCCCATTCGGAGAGATCGACAGAAAACTGTTGAAGGAAATATCCCCAGCCAGCATGTTCTCAGGTGAGAGTAGCTGAAGGCCTGAAGCACTAGAATCAGACCAGTTGAATCCCAGAATGAGCCCGCTTGAAATAGTGGCACTCATTTTCAAGAAGTTACGTCTATTTGATGCAGTTGAAATTGGCATGGCTATTTCGTTTTGGTAGAGGCGAGAAGAACCGCTTCCCGGATACGATGGTATGTGCCGCAGCGGCATAGGTTTGGATGCATGGTGTCATCTATTTCCGTTGCCGAAGGCTTAGGGTTCTTTGACAGCAGCGCTGCTGCCGTCATTATTTGTCCGGCCTGACAATATCCGCATTGGGGTACATCAACTTCCTGCCATGCCTGCTGTACAGGATGATCGCCAGCTTGTGAAAGGCCCTCAATTGTCGTTAGCTTGGCGCTTCCAATGGCCGAAATCGGCAAATTGCACGATCGAATGGCCACGCCGTTAAGATGGATCGTACAGGCACCACACTGTCCTATTCCACAGCCAAACTTGGTGCCCAATAGGTTGAGGTGATCCCGCAGAACCCAAAGTATGGGCGTATCGGAATCTACATCAACTTCAAAGCTCTTTCCATTGACTTGTAATTTGTATGTTGCCATAATTACGGTGACGATGTTTTATAAGGAAAGGTAACAAAAAAACCGCTTGCTTTTTCTGACCTTCTCCCATCGGCTGGCGGCAACTACAACCGGCGAAAAAGCGACCGGATTTATCCTAATATACCACGTGTTTGAATAACTTTCCACACCCTTTCCGTTGATTTCTATGATCAAAGCAAGCACATTTTGAATAATTTTATGCTGCTATCTTCACATACATTTTCTGGTTATTCACACAGGAGACTACTCTTGCCAACAATTTACACTTGACCGCATTCAGCACACTCATCTTG
>JANPES010000314.1:0-6749 GCA_031423035.1 Cyclobacteriaceae bacterium
GATCAGTTCCGCATATGCACCACCGCCACCAGAGGGTTTTATTAGCCCAATGTTGTGGGGTGTAGAGAGCCATGTTATAGAACGTTTTGAAAAAGCTGGTTTACCAAAAGAAAATATATCATTCACTAAAGATACTTTTACCTTTAGTGCTCCATATTCACCAACCGAACTCGTGAGCAATTTCAAGAACTACTACGGCCCCACTATGAATGCTTTTGAAGCGGCTGAAAAGAATGGTAAGGCTTCGGAGTTGCAGCACCAATTAGAAGTTTTGTTTAACAGTCAAAACAAAAGTATCACAGCTAACAGCACTTCCATTCCAGCCACTTTCTTAAGGGTGACGGTTATATGCTGAGCATACATAACGTTGGAACGGATTGGAAAAGGTGGGCAAAGCATTCAATTGGTCATTATTAAAAATTGTCGCTAACTAAAAAGTAAAAAAAATGACAAATCAAATAATGGTAAAAATGGCTGAATCGTAGGACGGTTCGGTCTTGACCTAAAATTAAACTGTGGACTTCGTTTCGTGGGACAAATTGAACTTCTAACAATCGACACAGACTCTGTTAATAAAACGGTCTGACGAAACCGCCCTACCTACACCAGCGTGTTTATGCCAGCTTGGGGTTTCGTGTAGCTACAAAGTTTCGTTTCTTTATTTAGTTTTGTAACGGTGGACACTTTGGCCTGGTCGCGTTTGTCATTCCTTCGTCATTTAACAAACGCTCCTAGGCCCAAGCCGTCATAAACACTCACGTTGTGCAAAAGGCGGTAAAAAAGATTCGGCTTCGTGACAACGGGACAGAACATCCGACAAACAAAAACAAAAGATTGAAACTATTTACCCAATAGTATGAATGCCAAAATCAGATTCTTATTTCTAGCCATCGGACTTTTAATTGGTTGTCAGCAAAATAAATCTGACGACAGCCCCACGATTGACACAACGCAAGCCGACAAGGACGAGGCGAAGCAGGCGTTAATTTCGGTTTATGACTTTATGAATAGGAGTGACCTTTCGGGCAGTCTTACCTACAATAAATGGCCGTCATTCTTTACAGACGACATCTTATTTATAGCATCTAAAGGACAAGCTCCAAACCCTTTTCCATTTGATATGTACCGAGGTGCTTTCAAGACGCTCAAGGCCAGTTATGACGGTATAACAATTGACCGTGTTGACGCGTCTGGCGACCTTGCATACGTATTGTACCATTTTCATGAAGTGGTAAAAAAGATAGAAAATGGTGAAGTGGTAAAAGACTCTTTGATTTCTGGCGTAGTTACATTAAAGAGAGACGCAACAGGTAAATGGAAAATAGCTGTGATCGGATATTCATAGGTATAAACGGCACCCGGAGAAATTTGTTAAGAAGTTGTTGGCGACTGACAACCTTCGGTTTACACTGGACGGTTTCAGTCTAACCTTGTAGTGGAGAACTTAGGCTGACTCGTTGGTCGACAAAGATTTGACTGGCGACACAGACTCGTTGTTTTATAACGGTCGACCCTCGAGGTTCTAATTTGAGAGTGTGGTAGTATATTCGCTAACTTGCGCTCACATTTATGCAGAAATTTTGGTAATTATGAAACAGTTCTCCTTATCATGTTTGTTAGCAGCAATGAGCCTCTTTGGCCTTCCTGCTTTTTCCCAAACAGCGAGTGATTCGACACTATTAGGCTTGCCTGGAGACAACCTTGATCTTTATGCCGTTCTGGATCTTTTTCAAAAATCACCGACCATCGAAGAATTTGAAAAATCCTTAAACCTGCAAAAAACTGAGGTCAATAATCTAGACTTAGATTTAGATAGTGAAGTGGACTTCATAAAGGTTGAAACAAAGAAGGAGGGTGATAACTATACGTTTATACTTCAGGTGGCAGTAAGTAAAACCGAAAAACAGGATGTTGCTGTGATATTAGTATCGAAGGACAAAGACAAGAAAATTACAATGCAGATTGTAGGGGACCCAGATCTATATGGAAAAGATTATATCGTTGAACTAAATGAGACGAAGACCCCTGCGGTTACTGCTAATCCAGCATACGCAGGCACAGACACTGTTATTGTCAACGCTCCGGCAAAAACTACTGTAGTAGTGGTCGAATCAACACCCATCGTGCAATACGTTTATTCTCCTGTATATGTACCCTATTATCCGCCGTATTATTATGGATATTATCCTCCCTATTATTCGCCCTATGCGGTAATGTCAGTTGGTATCTATATTGGTCATCATTCCTATTACCACGGTGGTTATGGCTATCATGGCAATACAGTTGTTATTCACAATCACAATAACTATAATAACTACAATAATTCCAGAAACAGGTCCAATACCGTGAACAATAATCGGGCAAACGGTAATTACAACAAGGGTAATAAAGCATCAACACGTCCATCAACCGGAGCGGGGGCATCTACGCGTCCATCAACGGGAGCAGGAGCATCAACGCGCCCATCAACCGGAGCATCACCTTCCACCGGCCAGTCAAACGCAGGCCCCCGGCAGTCAAATGTTCCATCTTCAGGGCAGTCAAAAAATGTTAATGCCCAACAAGGCAAATCCAATTCCGGAGGAGCATCCCAATATGGTGGAGGCGGAGGGTCAAGAGGTGGCGGTGGTTATAGTGGAGGCGGTGGCTCCAGAGGTGGCGGAGGTTCCAGGGGAGGTGGCAGTAGAGGTGGTGGAAGACGATAAAAAATCACCTTCTATATTAATCGAAATGTCTATTTACTAAAAAGGCTACCTGAAATACATTCAGCTGGCCTTTAAGATAATATTCAATTTCTCTACTCAGGTGACATATCGGAAAGGCTCATCTCTCGAACGCTTACATATGCACCATTTCTTTTTTCAAAGAGGATCATATAGTTTCCTGTATTGATGACAACATTGGCAGCGTCAACTAATTTGAAATTGCCAGTTTCTACAACTTGATTTCCATCGGATGAGACAAAGACTTCATTGGTTACAAATGAAATCACATTGCCCTTGGAGGCGTCGATGCCGGCTTTATAGAAATCTACAATTGCCTGTTTTCCAACTAATGGCGCTCTGCCCTCGGCAAAGGCTGTTGCATCATCTGCATAGTAACCTATGTTTTTCAATTCTCCGGAATTATACAACGCGGCAAATTCATTTTCCCTGGCTTGAATTTCCTGCTTGATTTGTTCTTTGTCAATCACCGGTGCTGCGATCGGCTCTTCTTTCTTAGGATTGCAGGCAGCCACAAAAAGAAGCACACATGATAGCAGCGCTGCCGGGAATAGTTTGTTTTTCATAATCATTGTCTTATTGAGTTGTTAATAGCTAGAGTAAAAGTAGTGAAATATGAATGTATCCCGCTGACCAACCGTAAATTCCTGATGCAAAGTTGGGAGTTGGGCGGGACTTGACTAAAAGTTTTTCAAGTCCCGACCAACACGGAACGGTTATTCAGGAGGAAATATTGAATATTAAATCTGGAATATTAAATATTGAATTGGGGAGCAATCCTCCTTTCTCTTTGCCGCTTGTGTTGCACTTATTAGTTGAACTTAGAATTCAATATTATTCAGTCCTTTTTCTTCGCCATGGTGCCATGGTCCGCCCCAATCACCACCTCTCCCTTGCCCTCATTCCTTGGCTTGTCATAAGCTATCACCGTGATCTTTGTGCCGGTGGCATTTGGGTTGGCTGCCGTAGTTGCATATTTCCACATGTGGCGCTTGCGCGGATGTTGTATGGCGTCGCCTCGCTCGAGCAACTTGCCAGCAGCGCTCGTGATGGATACACGCACTGCTGTCACCTTGAAGTCATCGGTGGCCTTGATGGAGATGGTGTCGCCAATGGCGCCAGTGTATTCCGGTGCTTTGATGTAATGAACAACCGGGGCGTTTAAGTAATCTCTGAGGGCTACACGGAAGGCGGCGTTATTCTTCTCATCAATGCGCTTTGCATATTCAGCCTTTGATACCGGATCCTTCATTTGAATCTTAGCATACTGTGTGGCTTCTTTGAATATCTGATTGTTTTCTTCCTGCTTGTCCGAGCTGCGCTTCCGCTTCCTGGGCTTGGCCGTCACCAAGTCCATCCAGGTCTTGGCAACCACAGCTCGGGCCCGCTTGCTTGCTGCGCCTTTGAGGATGGAAACGTTCCGGATCCTGGCCATTTGTGGGAGTTTTAGTTATTTGAAAATATTCTGAGGAAATATTGAATACTGAACCTTGAATATCGAATTTAGCGTGTACCTGTATTCACTTCAACAATAAATATTCAGTATTCAATTCACCGTTCCTCGATCCTTCTTCGAGTCCTCTTCGTACCTTCTTCGAGTCCTCTTCGTACCTTCCTCGAGTCCTCTTCGTACCTTCTTCGAAGCCCTCTTCTAGCCTCTTCGAAGCCTTCTTCTAGCCTCTTCGATCCTCTTTCGATCGTTTTTCAATCGTCCTTCGATCTCCGGTGCTAAAATATGGGTTTTGATGATATATTCGATGGTTCAGCCGCTCCAAATGCAGCAATTAAGCCAATTATTAGGTTTTCCGCTCGCTTTTTACCGGGCAGACGGCCAAAACCTAAGGCGCCAGCGGTAGCAACGATGGCTACCGGCTAAAGCACAAACATCATGAGCAATCTAATATGATTCTCCAGGAAAACTGCACATGACCTTAAAAGAATTCTAAACTAAACAAGCCTCATCGCTTGCAACCTCACGAATTCTCGAAGACAAACCGACTATCGCCTTGCAATCGGCGCCAAACAACTCTCTGGAATCTTGAACGCATCCACCAGTGGCACCGCCTCCTGTCTGATATCCCAACACAACTGGCTCACCAGTTTGCGGATGGCTTTCGTCTTGGCCGCTTCCATATAGCCGCTTTCCAAATACCACCCCCGGTTCTTCTCCATCTGCGAAAGGGCAAACAACTGGCAAAGTTTGGTGAGCACAGCCTTACAACCGGCATCTTTGGTTTGCGCGATTTGTTTGATGAATTGTTCCAGGATCACCCGCTCAATATGTGCAGTAGCCACATCGATCAGGTGCCGTTGGCTGACGTTGAAGGCGTCAAAAGAATCCATACCGCCTGAAATTAGTTTCCGAAGGCGCTGCGCTGCGGAAGTAAGTATGTCTCGCTCTCTGTATTCAAATGCGTTCATGTGAAATTCAAAGTCCAATAGATGGGCTTCGTCCGTATTACGCGTGGTGAACGGATTCTTCTCGGAAATTGAGGTCGCCGCCTTGTCCGCCACATAGTTGAGGACACCGAACAGATTCATATTACCAAACTCTTGCTTGAACTCTGACAATCTTCCTTTGGCAGTAAGCTGCATCAGCACGGTATTATCCCCCTCAAACGTTGTATAAATTTCCGTATCGTTCTTGAGTCGATCCAGACGGTTCTCGGAGAGGTAGCCTTTGCCGCCGCATGCCTCACGACATTCTTGCAGACAGGCCGTAGCGTTCCAGGTAGCAAAGGATTTTAGTCCAGCAGCAAGCGCTTCAATCTCCTGCATGTCTTTCTCCGACCGCTTGAGGAAACGGTCGGTGAGGTAGTTAAGTGAGAAATGTAAGGCATAGGCATTGGCGAGGTAGGGTATGAGCCGGCGTTGGTGCGCGCGATAATTCAAAATAGGAACTTCCTTGCCTCCCTCAGGCCCAAACTGAGGACGCTTGTCTCCATAACGCAATGCAATGGTCAAGCCAGCCTTGGATGCACTTAGCCCGGAACGGGGAATCCCAATACGTCCACCCACCAGGGTGCCAAGCATCGTGAAGAACCGGCGATTGTCGCTGGCGATCGGACTATCAAACTTTCCTTCCGGAGTAACGCTGCAGAAGCGGTCCAGCAAGTTATCGTAAGGAACGGATACGTTGTTGAAATGAATCTTGCCGTTGTCTACGCCATTGAGTCCCATTTTCCGTCCGCAGTCTTCAATGGTAACACCCTGCGCCATCTTGCCCGACTTATCACGAAGGGGAGCCACCAGCGCACTCACGCCGTAGTCTTTGCCGTCAACAATCAACTTGGCAAAAACCGTTGCCATCTGTCCATGAAGCGCTGCGTTGCCGATGTACTCCTTCTTGGCAAGTTCGTTGGGTGTGTTGATGATGAATGATCGTGTCGCATGATCGTACGTCGCCGTTGTCTCAATGCCTTTCACATTGGAGCCGTGACCGGTTTCAGTCATGGCGAAACAACCGGGCAGTTCCAGCGTGCCGATTGATTTCAGATACTGCTTATGATGCTTTTCTGTTCCAAGGAAGTACACGCTCATGCCCCAGAGACCGAACTGCACACCGAATTTGATAACCATACTCAGGTCATGGTAGCTCAATGCCTCCATGATGGCAAAATATGCTGCCATGTCGCCGCTGCCACCGTACTCTTTCGGGTAGGCCATGGCACCATAACCCTGGTCGGCGAGGAGCTTGCACCACTTCAGCACCTGAGCGCGGTACTCCCCCAGGTCGCCGGTATCAATGAGGGCGAATTCCTTGTCGGCGATAATCGTCTTGACTCGTTGTATGATCTCGGCCTGATCGCCATCCAGCAGCTTGGCCATTGCGTTGATATCAAAGGTTTTTTCTGTATGGCCTTCTTCTGTAATGGTGTGACGTTTCTCCGGGAAGAAGCTGAACAGCGCCTCACCGCCAATCAATCCAAGTGTCTCCTCTACTTCCAATAGCGACTCCCGCGCATTGGCAAGTTCAGGACTCAAGGACCCATCACCTTTCAGTTCGGCAAGGCGAATTCCAATGTC
>JANPES010000315.1:0-4830 GCA_031423035.1 Cyclobacteriaceae bacterium
ATCAAAGCGATGAGTAAAATCGTGAAAAAAAACTACTTATGCTGGCCCAAAAACCTATCTTTACGTTAGTCTAGGAATTCCTTCAGCTCGTTCCAACAATTCCCCGCACGTATGGAATTTACGCTTAACCAGATCGCCCACATATTGCACGGAGAAATTCGTGGCGACGGGAACGAGAAAATAAACATGCTTGCTAAAATCCAGGATGCAAAAAAAGGACAGATTGCTTTTTTAGCGAACCCAAAGTACGAACAATACATCTATACCACGCATGCAAGCGCTATCATCGTACAAAAAGATTTCCAGCCAAAAAAAGAAATTCATTCCGCTCTCGTTCTGGTCGAAGATCCCTACTCAAGCTTTACCATCCTTATGGAGGAGTACCACAAAATGATCAGTTTTCAAAAGGTCGGCATCGAGCAACCTAGCTTTTTTAGTGAAACGGCATCCATCGGTAAAAATGCTTACCGGGGCGCGTTCTCTTATATCGGTAGCCACACACAAATCGGCGAGAACGTAAAGATTTATCCGCAGGTATTCATCGGTGACAATGTAACGATCGGCAACGATGTAATCCTCCATCCCAATGTCAAAATCTATGCAGGCACCCGCATTGGAAACCAGTGTGTAATCCACGCTGGAACAGTCATCGGGTCTGATGGATTTGGTTTTGCTCCACAAGAGGATGGATCATACAAGACCATTCCGCAATTGGGAAATGTGATAATCGAAGATCAGGTCACCGTCGGAGCCAATTCCGTTATTGATTGCGCCACCTTACTGGGTGATTCTACAATCATTCGCCAAGGTGTGAAAATGGACAACCTAATTCAGATCGCACATAATGTGGAAGTGGGAAGAAACACCGTGATTGCCGCGCAGGCTGGAATCTCCGGCTCGTCGAAAATCGGTGAGAATTGTATGATCGGTGGCCAGGTGGGCATAGCCGGTCACCTGGTCATTGCAAACCAAACGAGCTTTGGCGCCCAGGCTGGAATTTCAAAGTCGATCACAGAGGAAGGCCAGCGTCTCCTGGGGTATCCGGCTATTGATATCAAGGAGTATTTCAGATCCTATGCCGTATTCAAAAAGCTCCCCGATCTTGGTTACCGCCTCCGCGAACTGGAAAAGAAGGTGGCTGAGCTTAATCCTCAAACCATTGAAACGCCCAAGAATGGGCAGAAATAAAGAACAGGACTGCCAAATTGCCCGTTTTTTGGCATAGTGCCCATATCCGCTTAAATTTGCGTCCCTATTTTGACGCATGCTTAATCACAAGCAAAGGACCATAAAGAAATCAGTAACCATCTCCGGGGTAGGCCTCCATACGGGCGTGCAGACCACGGTGACATTTCTGCCCGCCAAGCCCAACCACGGAATTAAGTTCCAGCGCGTAGATCTTCCTGGATCGCCAATTATTGACGCTGACTGCGACCGCGTGGTCGATGTCTCCCGGGGAACAACCATTGAGCAGAGCGGGGCGCGTGTAAGCACCATAGAGCACACCCTGGCTGCGCTGGTGGGTCTTGAGATCGACAACGTCATGATCCAGATTGATGGCCCGGAAGCACCGATCATGGATGGAAGTTCTATCCAATTCGTCCAGGTGTTGAAAGAGGCTGAGACAGAAGAGCAGAATGCACTGCGCGATTTCTTTGAAGTTCAGGACAGTATCTTCTATCGCGAAACCGCGCGGCACGTCGAAATTGCAGCACTGCCCCTGGACGATTATCGGGTCACGGTAATGATTGACTACAATTCGCCAGTCCTTGGAAGTCAACATGCTTCCATCACCAATATCCAGCAGTTTGAAAAGGAAATCGCTTCCTGCCGCACCTTCTGTTTTCTCCATGAACTCGAAATGCTGTACAAGAACAACCTCATCAAGGGAGGTGACCTGAACAATGCAATTGTCATTGTGGACCGGATTGTGGAGCCCGAAGAACTGGATAATATTGCCCGCATGCTGAATAAGCCAACGGTAGAAGTGAAAAAAGAGGGGATTCTCAACAATGTGGAGCTTCGCTACAATAACGAGCCTGCCCGCCATAAGCTCCTCGATATCATCGGAGACCTCGCACTTGCCGGGAGGCCGCTCAAGGCGCAGATTTTGGCTGCAAGGCCAGGGCATGCCGCCAACGTAGCCTTTGCCAAGAAACTGAAGAAGGCAATGGCAGAGTCCGACAAGAAGGGTGTGCCACGGTATAACCCATCGTTGCCTCCGGTGATGGACATCAACAAGATCACACAAACACTGCCCCATCGGTATCCGTTTTTGCTGATTGACAAGATTATCTATTTGGACAAGGAGACAGTTGCGGGCGTTAAGAACGTGACCATGAATGAGAATTTTTTCGCTGGTCATTTTCCCGGCAACCCGGTTATGCCTGGCGTTCTTCAGGTTGAAGCAATGGCACAAATAGGCGGCATTCTTGTGTTAAATACGGTTCCGGACCCTGAAAACTATTGGACCTATTTCCTGGGTATTGACGATTTCCGTTTTCGAAAATTTGTGGTCCCCGGAGACACCCTGGTCATCCAGTGTGATCTGCTGGCGCCAATCAAGCGAGGGATAGCTAAAATGTACGGCCGCGGTTATGTCGGAAATACACTCGTCTGCGAAGGCACAATGACCGCCAGCATTGTAAGAAAAGATAAATGAGTCACTCCCTAGCCAACGTACATCCGGATGCAATTATTGGCAACAATGTTGTCATTGAACCCTTTGCAACAATTCAAAAAGATGTCGTCATCGGTGATGGATCATGGATTGGGCCCAATGCCGTCATCTGGGATGGATCACGGCTTGGCAAGAATGTGAAGGTGTATCCCGGTGCCTCCGTGTCGTCAATTCCACAAGATCTCAAGTTTGCCGGCGAGAAAACAGAAACCTTCATCGGCGACAACACGGTTATCCGCGAAAGCGTTACCATCAGCCGGGGTACTGCGGACAAACACAAAACGGTCATCGGCAACAATTGCCTTCTCATGGCTTATGTGCACGTTGCCCATGACTGCATCATCGGCAACAATTGCATATTCGCAAATGCCGTACAGGTAGCAGGTCACGTGGTTATTGAAGATTGGGCTATCATCGGCGGGGCCAGCGCACTTCACCAGTTCGTGAAAGTGGGCGCTCATGTGATGCTTTCCGGCGGATCACTTGTCCGGAAAGATGTACCTCCCTTCACCAAAGCAGCGCGTGAGCCTCTGACCTATGCCGGCGTCAACAGCATTGGCCTCCGTCGGCGTGGTTTTGCAACAGAAAAAATAAGTGAGATCCAGGAAATCTACCGATACATCTTCCTGAAAGGTTTAAACAACAGCAAAGCCCTGGACGCCGTTGAAAAAGATCTTCCCCCAAGCACCGAGCGCGACTACATCATAAACTTCATCCGCAATTCTGAACGTGGCGTCATGAAGGGATTTTCAACAAGTATCGTATCGTTTGAATGACCATTACCGCTGAAAACCTGTGCAAGCGGTTTAATCGCGAATGGATTTTCAGGAATGTTACCTACACTTTTCAACCAGGCACATATGCCATCACCGGCCCCAACGGGTCGGGTAAATCAACCCTGCTCCAGGTTCTTTGGGGCCAGCTTCCCCCTTCTGCCGGACGGATACAGTACATCGAAGGAACGACCCGCGTTCCTGAAGATGAAATCTACAAGAACCTCATTATTGCTGCCCCCTATATCGATCTGATAGAAGAGTTAACTCTTGCTGAAATACTTGATTTCCATTTTTCGTTCAAAAAAGTGCGCGGCGGAAAACCACCTGGCGAGTTAATGGATTTGATGGAATTAAGTCATGCCAGAGACAAGCAAGTTGGTCATTTCTCCTCCGGGATGAAGCAACGCTTAAAACTTGGCCTGGCGCTGTTCTCTGACGTCAAGCTCATCTTTCTCGATGAACCGACCACCAATCTTGATAAGCCTTCCACTGCATGGTATTGGCGGAATTTTGAACAAATTCTACCTGAAACGACCGTTTTCCTTGCTTCCAACCATGAATCGGAATACCCGTCAAACGCAATTAAAATCAACCTCTCCGACTACAAAATGGGTTACAAATGAAGTCCTGCTGCTATTAAACAGCCAGTCCGTGAGTTTTTTTGCTTTGCCTGTATTCAAAATAATGGCGATTTTAGTATGTTTGAGCTAACGACGACAATGATGAAAAGAAGCAAGTTTTTGATTGTGCTGACTCTCTTGGTAGTGTCGGTGTCTTTTTGGCAGTGCGGCACCGATTCCGCTCCAGCACCAAATCCGCAAGATGAGCAGTTGACAAAGCTTTCTCATACGTGGAAGGCAACATCCGTTACTTTTGGAGCAAGCCCGGTGACCGGGTATGAGAATTTTACAATTACCGTGTCAGGAACTGCTGGCCAGGCTACTTTTGATTATACCGTTGCCGGCCGACCCGCCAAGTCCCCCTGGCCTGCTGCAGGCAAGTTTACATTTGGAACAGACTTTAGTACTATAATTATCCGTGAGGATATAGCCAGTGACCCTTTTACTTATTCTGTCAGCGCCACGCAGCTGCAGTTGAACTTTAATTATAACGGGCCCATATACGATGCCCGGGTTTCTAATGTTACTGGCGATTGGAGTTTTAACTTCGAAATCGTTAACTAAGCTATTTTAGGCTCCTCGGCTCAAGACAATTCAACCAGGGTAATCCCGTCTCCTCCCCGATCCGCATGCTCATCCCGGATTCCGGAAACGCTTTTCAACGTCTTTAGGTAATCACGGGCTACTTTTCTTAAGACGCCTTCACCTTTCCCATGGAGGATACTCACCTGCCCTAGTCCAAACTGAAGGGCAT
>JANPES010000316.1:0-1930 GCA_031423035.1 Cyclobacteriaceae bacterium
TAAGCCAAGCCCGTGCGGTACCAGGGAGGCAACACAACAAAGCGATACGTAGCCTCATTGCTGATCTCACCATACACATTTTTGGAACGCACATGAAATGTATATTTACCTTCCTGCAAATTGGTGTACTCTTTTTGTGACTTGATGTCCCAATGCGACCAGGTATTGTCAAACTTTTCGAGATAGTATTGATGAGCGATTTCCCCATCACTTTCAAATGAGGTTGCGGCATAAATGAAGTTCGCAGAATTTTGATCATAGGGCAGTTCGATGACATTATCCTTGCCCTGGTCGGCCACTACTTTCCCGCGCTCAACAAAATTTCCATAGAAATATATAGAATCCGCTTCTCCAGTTGTTGAAAATTGCCGGATGTGGGTCTTTATATTTGACTTGCGATTCATTTTAACATTCGGATCGTAGTGGACGAAGCCTTCCTTCGCTCCAAACAATACTTCATTATTCTTGAGAATAACCAGGTTCTCCAAATCATCATTCAGAAACCGTCGTATCTTCTTAAAACTGTTCCGGTCAACTTCATATGAGCCTACAGAATTTTTCAGTAAAACACCAATCAACTCATGCCCAATGAAATAGATGTTTCCCATTGCGTCCTCGCGAATATTTAAAAGCTGAGAATTGTCGCCCAAGAGGGTTGTGAATAACGGCTCAAGCACAAAGCGATCCAGTTGCTTGTCAAATCGGTAAACCCCGTGCTCCGATGTAAAAATCAATTGATTACGAAGCGCGTATACGTTGATGAGAATGTTAGAGGGAAATCCTTTGTCTGCACCGTAAAATGAAACCTTCTTGATTTCAAGCTTATCCAGATCGAGTTCGAGTTTATAGACACCCTTGTATCCATGGGCTATCCACAGACTGCCGTCGCGGTCTTGCTCCATGATCCGCGAGGATTCACTAAAACCATTGGGTCTTCCTGACAGAACCCAATGTCCATCCTTTTGTGTGAAGAATTGAAGGCCATCGTACGTTCCACCAATCAATACCTCATCTGCATTTTTGGGGACTAGAAAAATCCAGCTTCCCGGAACCGGAGAAATAGAGGTAGCCTTATCGCCGTCGATTCGGAATGCACCATTGTGATGGCCCATCAATAAATCATCTCCATATTTTCCAATATGATAAACCTGTCCACGTGTACCCTCAATGAATTTGAAGGGTTGCGTTTTATCTGTTGCACTGCGGACATAGAGACCCGTGTTAGTACCTACATAGAGGTGCGAACTGGTGAGGTAAGCAGAGTATCCCGTACCCGGAAGACCCATCTCCTCATTGATTTCTGTAAAAGAGGAACCCAGTTCGATATAGGCCAATCCATTATTATTTCCGATCCAGAGATTCTGCAGATCATCCTCGAGGAGGCTTAGGACGGTCCTGTTTTCAAGACCCTGACCACTCGTCAAGTGCAAGAGGGTCTCCCCCTTCTCGGTAAGGATAAATAAGCCAAAGTTCTGTGTGCCGATGGCATAATTTCCATTCTTCAGCCGAACCATGCAATTGATATTCGCTTGCCGGAAATATTGCTGTAGAGACTCATTCCAGGGTTTTACTTCACCGGAGCTCTTCATTATGAAAATTCCTTCGCGAAAAGTTGAAATCAGGTATTGGTTGTCATAGGCATTAAGAACTGAAGAGATACCGATGTCTTTGAAATAGTCCCCACCCTGCACCAAGTTCAGCCGGTCATCTTGCAACTTCGTTAACCCAAGTCCCCGAACATTGACCAGGAGTTCCCGGTTCACAAAAAAGGATAGTTCAGCTGGATGCTCAGGTTGGATGATGCTTATGGCGTTGTGGTCGTATATGAAGATGTTTGAAAACGTACAGAAGTAAACCTTGTCATCATCCAGAAACAGGTTCCATGTCTCATCAAAATTCCGAAACTTGTCCGGCAGGCTATCTGCCAGCG
>JANPES010000317.1:0-3023 GCA_031423035.1 Cyclobacteriaceae bacterium
GGCAACGTCTACAGGTGTTGGCGAAGAAGTCATTCGGATTTGTGGATCCCATCTGGTGGTAGAATTGATGCGCCAGGGGATTTCCCCACAAGAGGCTTGTGAGAAAGCCGTCAAGCGGATCGTCCATAACCAGCCGGAGAAGTCAAAGGAGATTCAAGTGGGTTTTCTCGCGATCAATAAGACAGGTGAGTATGGCGCGTACGCCCTTCAGCCGGGGTTCACATACGCGGTGTATTCTGTGGAAGTGCCGAATACAATTTTTGACGCAAAAAGCTATTACGCGTAAGCCGAGTCCGATGATATGCGAACTAGTAGTCTATAATGTTGAGTCTGCCTTCAAAGCCCAGGAGGGCGGCGCTGACCGTATCGAGTTATGCGACAACCCCGCCGATGGAGGGACGACCCCTTCCGGAGGGACCGTAGAGGTTGTCAGGCAGAATTTAACGCTTGATGTCTATGTGATGATTCGTCCCCGTGGCGGAGACTTCGTCTACAGCAGCTATGAGTTTCACGCCATGAAGCGGGATATTTTCCAGTTCCAAAAAGCTGGCGTCGACGGATTTGTATTTGGCATACTCAGCTCCGATGGCACGTTGGACAAGAAACGTTGCAAGGAGCTCATTGACAAAGCGAAACCCCTGAAGTGCACCTGTCACCGTGCCTTTGACATGACCCGTGATCCATTCGAAGCGCTTGAGGATTGCATCGAAGTGGGATTCGAACGTATTCTCACAGCCGGCCAACAACCCAAAGCCCTGGAAGGAGTTGAGTTGATCCGCCAATTGATTGAAAAGGGAGGTAGCCGAATCAAAATCATGGCTGGGTCCGGCGTCAATGAGCAAACGGTAAAAGCGGTTGTCCTGAAGACGGGCGCAAAAGAGATTCATTTTTCGGCTACTTCCGAGCGGCAGAGTCCTATGGTCTTTCGCAACGAAGCTATCGCGGCGATGGGAGAGCAGGGAAGCTCGGAGTTTTTGCTTCGAACTGTTGATCCGGAAAGGGTAAGGAGGATGCGTGCTTTGGCGGAGGGAAAAGACCGAGCTTAGTAGAGTATCCAAGCCCCATCCCCTAAAGGGGAAGTTGAATTTCCCACGGGTCAGAAGAAGTATACACGGTACGCCCAAGTCCCCTTCAGGGGATTTAGGAGTTCACAAGTTGAATCGACACTGAATTTATACAATACCTCAACCCGCTTGGTTCAGGTCCATCCGGAAACACATGGCCGAGATGCGCATAGCAGATATTGCACAACACCTCAACGCGCACCATTCCATAACTGGAGTCCTTGTGGTAGGCGATTGCATTTTCTTCAATAGGCTTCGTAAAGCTTGGCCATCCGGTGCCGGACTCAAATTTTAGCCCTGAATCAAAGAGCGGTGTGCTGCAGCAGCGGCAAGCGTATCGGCCCGGTTCATGGGCTTCACAGTATTCGCCGGAGAATGCGCGTTCGGTACCTTTTTTCCGGGTAATCTCAAAAACATCAACGGGCAGTAATCTTCTCCATTCTTCGACACTCTTTTCCAGTCGTGAAGGAGGGATGGGGTTGCCATTGCCGGCATACTTGAGTATATCATTCCATTTCAACATGGGGAAGTTTATGGTGTATTGAGGTGTTAAAGCTAGTTGTATTCACGAACAACTACCAACGAGCAACCAGCAACGATTTCTAGAAGAACCACAGTTTTACGGCCATTGCAATTATCGACGCAACCATCACCCGTTTGATCCAGACTTCTCCAGCCGAGACAGACCAGCGGCTGGCGTACCAACCCCCCAGGGCGTGACCCACTGCGAGTACAAGGCCCGTCTCCCATATAATTTTTCCTTCGAGGGCGAATACGATCACGGAAACTCCAGTGTAGACTATGGCAACGAAGACTTTGACGTAATTACTCTTCACAAGGGACAACCGGTTGACGACACTCAGTACGGCGATCACAATAAATCCTATTCCGGCCTGGACGAATCCGCCATAAATGCCGATGAAAAAGAAACAGATACTGCCAATGATCTGGCTCTTGGTGCTGAGTTGCTCTTCTCCCTTCGATTTGAACGGATCGTAGAGAATCAAGAAAACAGACAAGACCATGACGCCGACGAAAATCCGCGTAAAGACTTCATCCGCGACCCGCGATGCCAGTACCGAGCCGATCACGCCGCCTCCCAGCGATGCCAGACCGAGGTACAAGCTATATGGCCAGGGCAATTCAATGCCTTTGCTTTTGAATCCACCCACAGCAAAAATGTTTTGAAAAAGAAGTGCCACCCGGCTGGTCGCATTTGCTGAAGTTATCGGTAGCCCGAGAAAGGTGAGGATGGGTACGGAAAAAAGAGAGCCACCGCCGCCAACGGTGTTCATGAAAGCTGCCAAGAACCCAACGGCAGTAATCAACAGATATTCATACCAGGCGTGCATCAGCGTACTTTGGCTGTCCGGACAATCCGGGCAAACAGATCAGGAAAAAACCGCTTGAGGTAGACGGCAGCTACTTCTTTCATGGCACCGATATAGACTTCATTCTTTCTTTTTTCAACGGCCGCAATCATTTTTCTGGCAAAAACTTTCGGATCAAGCCCATCCTGGGTCATCGGGTCCACCTGGTTAAGCTTGGTACCATCACCGGTCATAGCGTTCAGTGAGTTATTGGTGCGTACTGTACCTGGGCAAACGAGTGTAACAAAAATGTTCTTGCTGTCTTTCCAGAGCTCAGCCCGGAGTGAATCGAAGAAGCCATGCAGGGCGTGTTTGGCTGCAGCATACCCAGAACGGTAAGGGGTACCCATGAGGCCTGTAACGCTGGTCACAACCACGAAGTGTCCGTTTTTCCTTTTTAAGAAGTGTGGTAGCAGGTACTTGGTTAGCGAGAGTGTTCCAAAAAAATCGACCTCCATGATTTTCCGATCAACGTTGATCTGGGTTTCTTTTGCCAGACTCCGCTGACTAATTCCAGCGTTGTTGATGAGAATATCCACGTGGCCAAACATGTGAGTGGCCGCCTCTGTAATCAACTGGAGGTTGGATG
>JANPES010000318.1:0-2168 GCA_031423035.1 Cyclobacteriaceae bacterium
CGGGAAGGTGAGGAGGAGATCGGAATTCATCCGTCGTCAATTAAGATCATTGGTCGCCTTACTGAATTCTATGTAATCCCTAGTAATTTCCTGGTGACACCCATCGTGGCGATTCAACATGCCCGTCCCATCTTCAGCCCAGACCCGGTTGAGGTCGTGCGCATTCTAGAAGGCACCCTGAGTGGAATTACCCGCGACGATGCCGTGTCGGTGCGGGAGATTACGGCAGCCAGAATTTACAACCTCCGTGCACCGCACTTTCTGATTGAAGACGAGATCGTCTGGGGTGCGACGGCGATGATGCTGAATGAGTTGAGAGAGGTTGTGAGGAATATGCCAATCTGATAGCTAATTTCCGATCTGATGACTTTTCTTTCTTATCGAACGACCGAAGGTAATCTCCGAAATATCTGGTGGGTAGTAATCTTCTTTCTGATCCTCGCCGCTTTTCTTGTCCCCCTGATTGTTCTGTCAGATGTCCATTCGTTTGAGATATCCTTCGCGCTACAGGCGGTTATTATTCTAGGCACTTCCGGTATATGTCAGGCGATAAGACGGAAACCATTGCACGAATTGATTGGCAAGATGGATACGCGATGGTGGAAGGAGCTGTTGATTGGCGTTCTCCTGGGTTCAGCTTTGATGCTATTGCCTGCTGCCTTGCTCACAGGGTTGGGATATGTACGGTGGCAGCTGGGTGCCTTTTCCATCTCAACCATTGCCTCGGGGATAGCGCTATTTTTTGCTGTTGCCGCTGCAGAAGAGTTGTTGTTCAGGGGATTTATTTTTCAGCGCCTCATTCAAGGCTTTGGAGCATGGCCTGCACAATTGATTGTTGCGGGACTTTTTCTTTTAACTCACATTGACAATCCAGGAATGACAGGAATCACCAAGCAAATTGCATCGGTCAATATTTTTGTTGCTTCGATCTTGTTTGGATTGTCTTATATAAAGACCAAGGGATTGGCAATGCCGTTTGGGCTTCATTTTATGGCCAACCTTATTCAAGGGACTGTGCTTGGCTTTGGGGTGAGTGGAAGTAAGGATCCCAGTTTGTTTACGCCGATGTTTGACGACGGGCCGGTGTGGCTTACCGGCGGAGCATTTGGATTGGAGGCCAGCGTTTTAGGGCTTTTGACATTGATAATATTCACGATCTTGCTTTACCGATCGCCAGCCAGGTAAGGAAACGATTGATTTTCCGATTTATCTTTGGTGAGTAACTATTTTTGCGGATACGCTCACACAGTGCCAGCGTGACAAAGTTTTTGGTGTACTATGAAAATTGAACTCAGACTTGCTCAGATTGGTGACCTTGTAAGTATTCAAGCGTTGTTCGTTGAGACTGTAGATCAGGTTTGCTCAGGCGACTATAATGCTGAGGCGCTGCGCGCGTGGATCTCAGGAGCTTCAAAGGCAGATTTTTGGATCGATAAATTGAAGAGTCAGTACTTTCTTGTTGCTATCCATGAAGAGAGAATCTTGGGATTTGCTTCGTTGGAGAACGAAGACTACGTTGATCTCCTGTACATTCATAAGGATTTTCAAAGAAGAGGCATTGCCGATAAACTTCTTGCATCTATTGAACGTGAGGCAAAAGGGAAAGGCGCAGACTCTCTCCGTTCTGATGTAAGCAAGACGGCGCGTGGTTTCTTTGAAAGAAGAGGCTATCATGTTTTGCGGGAGCAAACCCGTACTATAGACGGCTTAGCGATTAGTAATTATCAAATGAAGAAGGTTCTCGATCATTTCAAGATTACTTGAATGGAATTCAATGCCGCCAGGTATTCTTCGACCACCTCCAGAGGAATAGGTCCGAACTCTGCCGAGAGCGCATTGCGAATGTCAATTGTACTTCGCTTGCCGTCTACAAAATTCAATGCTTCGTAGGCATAGTCACTTCCCCATAATCCCTGGAAATCAAGGAGACGTAAGGCATTCATTTTTTCATTTCCGTAGTGATCAGCCAGGTAGTCGTATCCGAAAACGGAGAGCGGCCCCTTGACGGATGTATTACGCCTGTAGATTGCGGCAGCCGGCAAATTCTTTTTGCTCACCTTGGCATAACCGGAGGCTTCTGCAAGACTGGAATAAAAGTGATCGGCTTCCCTGGCAAGGTCTGGCGGCAAGGTCATAAAAGAGTTTAGTGATGTAAGGACACCTCTTTC
>JANPES010000319.1:0-3453 GCA_031423035.1 Cyclobacteriaceae bacterium
CATTGTTCTGAATAAAATCACCATAACTTTAGCCCATGGATTTTCGAACCGAACTGACTGTTCCTATGGCGCCCTGGCACCTCGATATCGGCGATCCTGTGGTTACGATGGGATCCTGCTTTGCACAATCGATCGGCCAACAGTTTCTTTCCAATAAGTTCAGGGCCATTGTCAATCCATTTGGAACCACCTATCATCCACTAGCCATCCATCGGCTTCTTGACTATTCTGTTTCCAAGGAATACCCTGCACCCCATACCTATGTGATCCAGGAGGGAAATGTAAGTAACTACAACTTTCACTCCAGCCTGTCAGCCGGTTCACCCGAGGATCTCAAGCACCAATTGCATGATCGAATAATCTCGGTGCACTATGCACTCAAAGACTGCCGTGTTTTGCTACTCACCTACGGCACTGCCTGGCTATATGAGCGAATCGATACTGGTGAATCTGTAGCTAATTGTCACCGGATGCCAGCATCACTGTTCTCAAAGCGGCTAGCCACCACAGAAGAGATAACGGCATCCTTCCAAACAACGCTAGCGGAGCTGATCAAAATAAATCCAGATATCCGGATTGTTCTTACCCTGAGCCCGGTCAGGCACATCAAGGACACGCTGACAATGAACAGCGTAAGCAAAGCGGTCATTCGACTGGCATGTTATGAACTCACCGAAGAGTTTCAGAACGTATACTATTTTCCTGCTTATGAACTCCTGATGGATGACTTGCGCGATTATCGCTTCTACAAAGATGATCTCATCCATCCAACAGAAAAGGCAGAGGATTATATCTGGGAAAAGTTTTCAGGAGCCTATTTCAGCGCCAAGACAAAAGAATTTATCAAAAACTGGAAAACCATACAACAGTCTATGGCGCATCAACCTTTCCACCCGGAAAGTACTGCTCATCAACAATTTGTTACCAGGACAATCCAACAACTTGAAGGACTGCGATCTTTGGTCAATGTCGATCGGGAAATCCAGGAACTCAACGCCTATATTCACCGGCAAGCCACACCCTCCTGATGCAACCTGTCCAGGAAAATAGAACGCCGAACCGCTTGTCCCGTGCGACGAGCCCCTACTTGCTTCAGCACGCTTACAATCCGGTGGACTGGCACGAATGGGGGCCTGAGCCACTTGAAAAAGCCGTAAGGGAAAACAAACCGATCCTCATCAGCATTGGTTACTCCTCTTGTCACTGGTGCCATGTAATGGAACACGAAAGCTTTGAAAATGTGGAGGTCGCAAAGCTGATGAATGATCAGTTGGTCTGCATCAAAGTCGACCGGGAAGAGCGCCCTGACATTGACCAGATTTATATGGATGCTGTCCAGGCGATGGGACAGAACGGAGGATGGCCGCTGAATGTATTCCTTACGCCAGACCAAAAGCCGTTTTACGGAGGCACCTATTTTCCTACTAACAACTGGACACAATTAATTATCCAGCTATCCAAAGCATTTCGTGAGCGAAGAACTGAAATTGATCTGTCCGCTGACGACCTTGTCAAGCACCTGAATGCAAGCGACCTAAGTCGGTTTACCAGCGATTCAGGACCCTTCAACCCAGCAGATTTCCAAACAACATTTGGGGTGCTTGAATCCAAGTATGATAGCACCTACGGAGGGCTTGATCGGGCCCCAAAGTTTGTTATGCCTACTATTTGGTTATGGCTTTTGCGTTATCATCATCAAACACAATCCCCTGTGGCCCTTAACATGGCACTGACAACGTTGCGGCAGATCGCATCAGGAGGTATCTATGATCATCTGGGGGGAGGCTTTTCCCGATATTCCGTAGACAACAAGTGGTTTGCTCCGCACTTTGAGAAAATGCTGTATGATAACGCTCAGCTTGTGGGGCTCTACGCCGAAGCATTCAGGATTTCCCCGGATCCGTTGTTTCGACAGGTGGTGTACGAAACCGCAGGATGGCTTCGAAGAGAAATGAAACATCCTGAGGGTGCATTCTATTCAGCACTCGACGCTGACTCAGAGGGATCCGAGGGGAAATTCTATACATGGACTGAAAAAGAACTGGACAACGTGCTGGGAAGGCATGCTGACCTGATCAAGCAATACTTTCAAACAACACCATCCGGTAACTGGGAACATGGTCAAAATATTCTACATCGGATAGGTGCCACCCAATCGACGGCTTCAATTGATCAGGAAGAAGCGCTTCAATCCGCTAAAGACATTTTGTTTCAACATCGCAGCAAAAGAGTCCGCCCTGCCCTTGATGACAAGATTGTAACAGGCTGGAACGCCATGATGATTCAGGGCTATGCGGAAGCGTACAAGTCGTTTGGCGACCCCTCCTTCCTTGAAGAAGCACTTATCGCTATAAGATTTCTGGAGGAGCGGCTGATGGACGGACCCCGGTGCTACCGAACATACAAGACAAGACATAGCCAAACCGGAGGATTTATTGAAGACTATGCCCTTCTAATCAGCGCCTACCTCTCCCTTTATGAGTGTACGTTTGATGAAAGTTGGGTTAATCAGGCAGAGCAAGTGTGTCAGTATGCAATTTCTCAATTCAGAGACGAAGGAGATGGATTTTTCTTTTTTGCTGGTGCATCCGCTGAAAAGCTCGTCGTGCGTAAGAAGGAAATCTTTGATAATGTCATGCCCTCGCCCAACTCAGTGATGGCACGCAACCTTTTTCGACTAGGCGTTCTCCTCGACCGGGAGGAATGGAAACAGGACGCAATTGAGATGGCAACGTCACTCAAGAAGTTAATTCTGAAAGAACCAACCTATATGTCGAATTGGGGAATGCTCGCCATGGAGATTGCATATCCATTTTTTGAAATTGTCATCACGGGACCCGGAGCGATGGCGCAGCGAAAATCCCTTGCATCCACTTATCAACCTTTCAGCTTGATGATGGGATCATCCCAGAATAGCTCCCTTCCTTTGGTTAAGGAAAGGACCAGCTCAGTCAAGGATACAATCCACGTGTGTGTTAACAATACGTGCAGGATGCCGGTGTCCACTGTCGCGGAAGCACTGGAGGTTTTGAGTTCCAACCCTTCATAAACGCGTTGTGAAGCAATCCTCCCCCCCGCCGGACAAACCACAAGAGGCACAGACCCAACGAGATCAGACCCTGTTCGCCGAACTGATTATTCCGGTTCCAATCCGAAAGTATTTTACCTATCGGGTGCCCGCAACATGGAATGACAAGATAAGAGTCGGGCAGCGCGTTATTGCCCCCTTCGGAGCCAGAAAAATTCTCACCGGAGTAATTGCGAGGCTGCATAACCAACCCCCAAAGGAGTACGAGGCCAAATACTTATTGGAAATTCTCGATGAAGCCGAAAGCGTTACTCCGCAGCAATTCCAACTTTTCATTTGGATGGCAGACTACTACATGTGCGCTATAGGTGAGGTATTGAATGCCGCGTTGCCTGCCGGGCTAAAATTGTCGAGCGAATCCATGG
>JANPES010000320.1:0-1954 GCA_031423035.1 Cyclobacteriaceae bacterium
CCGGCCATAGCCGCGATAATCGAACAGGAACACCGACAGTCCCAACTGGTAGAGAAGTTTCAGATTCTCCAGCCGGTTGATGATGTTCCCCGCGTTGCCGTGACACCAGAATATGACCGGACGATCTGCCTGCGCCTCCACGTACCAACCGAACAACCGCGCCCCATCGGCAGCCTGAAACCACACCTCTTCAAGCGGCAACCCACTGAGCCGAGCCCAATCCCGATCCTGCCAAGGCTCAGGATGATAGACGAAGAATTGGTCAAGGATGTTGATAGTGGCCTCTTAGTAAAATCTCAGTGACTCTGTTGACCGCCGAATGACTCCTGAGTTGAAGCCGGACACTGTTCCTCCCATGTCAAACCATGCCAAGCGACTTCGCTCATAGCGGCTAGTCATCGAGAATGAGGTTGGGTATACTTCGCGCTGGCAACTGCGAGCAAGGAGCCACTGTTGTGAAAAGTACTCAAGGCGAATTGATCTGTCAATGGGACATCGTCGTCTCAATGAGTTACTCCTGGAAATCGAGGTATTTTGGCATCAGGACAGATACTGGAGTCTCCCTAAATGCTATCGCCCCCTGTTCTTTCTTCTGAGTTTCCTTCTATCCCCACATCGGTAGAAATGGCTTCAGCTCAAACTCGATGGCTCGCATGATTGAAGACCGTCAGCAATCAGGATGGACAAGATGATCTCGAATCTGGTGCTCCTACTTTCTCAGATTGGCGTCATTCTGATCCTGGCACGACTGGTCGGCTGGGGGCTTCGGGCATTACATCAGCCTCGGGTGATGGGGGAGATCGTCGCCGGAATTCTCTTAGGGCCATCGCTCCTTGGCTGGCTTGCTCCCGACGTTTCGATGGCCATTTTCCCGCCCGATAGTTTTGGATTGCTGAACACACTTGGGCAGGTGGGCGTCATACTGTTCATTTTTTTGGTCGGCCTGAAGCTCGATATCGCAAACGTGTGGGCGCGCGGGAAGGCGGTTTTGGTGATCGCTCACGTGAGCATGGCCGTGCCGCTGATTCTCGGCACGGGACTCGCCATCTACCTCTACCCCTTCCTCTCGGAAATGGGCGTGACGCCGACTGTGTTCGCCTTGTTCACCGGAGTTGCCATGGGTGTCACCGCCTTACCGGTCCTGGCTCGCATTCTAGAGGAGAGCCGGTTATCCGGAACTCCTGTCGGATCCGTAGCCCTAGCATCTGCCGCACTGAAAGACGTGATGGCCTGGTGTCTTCTTGCCGGAGTTATGGCATTACACGCATACGCCACTGTACCAGGGGTATTGGTTCTCACACTTATCGCAACAGGCCTCTTCGTGTTCGTGATGTTACGTCTCGTCCCTCGCGCCTTTCACCTTTTGGAAGTGAGGTATCAACATTGTGGTCGTCTTACACATGACATGTTGGCCTTCATACTCCTTACCATGGCCGGGTCAGCATGGATTACCGAATGGATTGGGGTCCATGCGCTCTTCGGAGCATTTCTGGCCGGCGTGGCCCTACCAAAAGGGCCGGACTTTGCGTCCGAAGTGTCAGCCAAGCTTGAGGGTGTCACCACTACCATCCTCCTTCCCATTTTCTTTGCCTCCACTGGACTGCAGACCGGTTTTGGCCTGATCCATGGAACGAACCTGTGGATCTGTTTTGGTCTCATCTTGCTGGTAGCCGTGGTCGGGATGTGGGGTGGAACGACTCTCGCCGCTCGCTTCACCGGCATGTCCTGGGTAGAATCAAACACGATCGGAATCCTGATGAATACGCGCGGCCTGATGGAAATCGTCATCCTCACCATTGGTCGTGACATCGGTGTGATTTCGCCAACCATGTTCGCATTGATGCTCCTCATGGCATTAGCCACCACGTGCATGACTACACCGCTGCTGCGGTGGTGCCGTCCAGATCAGATCCGACAGTCTGTGACATCTCAGGTCGAGCTGCCGGATAGCTTC
>JANPES010000321.1:0-2116 GCA_031423035.1 Cyclobacteriaceae bacterium
ATGAAAATACATCCGAGTAGCATGGATACTGCAATCTTCTTGATCATGACTTAGGGGTTTGGTGGTTCTCTTTGTGGCTGTCTGAGAGTGAAGGCTCTCCCTTAAACCTTTTGAAACATAGGAATATTTGCGAACGGCAACCAGTAGTACGGGAACTGCAAACTTTTTCATCATAGCTTAAGGCTTTGGTGGTTTCTTTTTGGCAGTACAAGATTGAAACCTTACTCCCTTAAACCGTTGTAATATAGGAATATTTACGACGGCACCAGACGAACTCAAAATGGGTATCAAACTGCCATCGCTAATCACCAATCTCATTTTGTCCCTCTAAGGGATGAACCAAGAATAAAGAACTACATTGATGATCCCTAATACCCAACCCAACCCCCCTCCCATGCAAAGAAGTCTGTTAAGTGCCACTATTGTGATCTTGTCAACCCTGATTACACTGGCTCAAACCCCGGCATCTGTGAACGTTGGCAACCTGGAATGGATGTCGAAGAACCTCGATGTCACCACCTATAGCAACGGTGATCCCATTCCTCAGATTCAGGACCCGGTAGCATGGTCGGCGGCGAAGAGTGGCGCTTGGTGCTACATCCTCAACAACGAAGAGACAAATGAGCCGTGTGGCAAAATGTACAATGGCTATGCCATCATGGACACCCGCGGTCTGGCGCCGAAGGGATGGCGTGTAGCGAATGCGTCTGACTGGAATGCCTTGTTCAAGCACATGACGGAGCAAGGGATGCTGACCAAGCACAAGGAAATCCCCGGCTTCTATACAAACGCCGTAGCTCCCGAACCGCTATTGGCTGACGCCGCCTTAAGTCAGTTTGATGTTTCAAAAATGGGATCATCGGTCACCTCCAGCTTTACCTTTCCAAATCCAAACAAAAAAGGGAAGTGGTTGACCGAAGACAGGACCATGCCGATAAAGGATTTCCTTGTCGCCGCCAGCGGCAGCAATTCGTTGGGACTGAATTTCCTGTGCTGCGGGTATCGGTCGGAAAAAGGTGAATTCCAAAGCTTCTCCAACGCCTTCTACGCCATCGCGTTCCTGTATCCTGCATCCTCCTATCAAAAAAGTGATGGAAATTTTTACTATAACTTCAATGCCTCATTCGTCAATAAGGCCCCCAAAGAAGTGACGTTAGATACCTATTCGTATGGTGGAACCGACCCCCTGTATCTTGCTTTCGGAAACAAGGCCCAATCCCCTCGGGGTGTCTACACGTCCACCGACCTCGTTCCCGGAAATCCCGAGCACATCAAGGATGCGAAGTACGGTGTCAAGAACCTCGGGCCCACGAATGTACTGGGTGGTTCTGCGTATGGGTTTACGGTGCGGTGTGTAAAGGGTGAGCAGTGGATGAAGGTTAAGTAGAGCAACATCATCGCCCGGGTGCAAAATCGTCGCTTGCAATCTTTACTTCTCTCAGCATGTGCGCCTGGTAACGTGTCTAGTGTCCAAAGGCAGCTTTATTTGGTGATGTGAGAGTTGCCGGAGACTCACCCTCCAATCACCAAATAACCAAACTAAATAACCTAGCGGTGCCCGTGGTGTGCTTCTTCTTCCATGTCTTGCCAGGTTTTGCCCCACACATGGTTAGTCAACAACTCCGGTGCGAAGATCAGGAGCACCAACAAGGTCAGTGCCAACAGTGGAACAAATAGAATGGGCAGAAAAGCCGCACCCAGAAACAGTGCAAAAATGATGAAGGTTTTCATATAAGCTTTGTTTAGTTCTAGGACCTAATTCAGTATGGGACCTCAACAAAAACCTATGCAAAGTTTACTCAATTTACATGGTGGAATCCTATGACTTTCGTCAGTCAAGGCGCAAAAGTTCTCCATTTTGACGAAAAGCAAGCAGACTTCTACATGTAGATTCAGCCGCTTTCAAAGGGGAGAAATGCAGATACCGCAGATTGAATAACGCAGATTTTCGCTGATAAATACAGTTACTGCTAATCCCGTAAATTGAAAAGAGAAATCCCGATATATCGGGCAACAGAAGAATACGCTACTCATTGATGTCGGAACAATGCAATCCGGCTATTGCTCCTCTAAATCTGCGAGATCTGCGTGAGCCCGAATCTGCGGTATCTGCGGG
>JANPES010000322.1:0-4563 GCA_031423035.1 Cyclobacteriaceae bacterium
GCGAAGACACGGGCGGGCGTAGAGAGACTATTCTGCTTCTCACCTCGCTGGATGGTGAGGTAGACATCGATTGATTCGGCCCCGATCTCTACTTTGTCCATGACGATGGTTGTCAGGTTGGTCGTTGGCTTGCAGGCTACCCCAACCACGTAATTGATCAGGAAGTCCGGATTGCTATCAGCGGCAGTTGAAGCAAATTTTCCTTTCATTTCTTCGGGGCTTGAGAAAATATAATAATTGACGGTATCTGCGACGTCCAGTTTATTGGCAGCCGAAAAGCCTTCTAGGGGGCTGAAGGCAAGCAGCGGAGCCGCGGGGGTTGTGGCCAGGACGGTGTCTACGGCAACCGAATCGGTTGTGCTTTGTGAAGTTTCAGTTTTCCTTGTTGAGCAGTGGATCAGGCTGATCATGAGGAGAAGGAGATAAACTGTATTTTTCATTTGAATCATTGTTTTCTTTTTGTCTTCCTGCCCGTGATGAGTTTGGTACGTGTCTCCCGCACAGCGATTTTTGGAAGCATTTCCTCATTCAAATCTACGTACTTTTTCACTTCCACTGCATGATATACGATACCGCAACGCAGCACCCAGGAAATAGCTTTGGTGATGATTACTTCCTTTTCTCCTTTCAGCCGGTCCATGATCCGGAAGGCCTCTTTCATGAGCCGTGAGTCATGTGCTTTTCGCAGGGGTGTGCAGAATAGAACCAGCGAAGCCCGTCGCTTGTTGATGTTTGGACTGCGGGATAAGTCGCTCAGAATCTTCTTCCACGTTGTCCATCGGCTGGGGAGTTCAGCTGCGGCGTAAGACCCCGTGCACAGGGTATCAATTTCGGCCCACCCGATAAGGTGATCCAGCCACTTCACGACGATTTTGGGATCGAAAGACTGGTAGTCTGACTTTGCGCCATTCAGAATGAGGCCGGCCATCAACTTTTCCGTACATGATTTTCCTCGGATCAGGCTGGTGAGTGTTGATGTAAATTCTGCCGAATTGCGATGTTCATCGGATCGTAGCCACACTTTGGCGATAGCCCGCATGGAGGGCATATTGATCGGATACCTCGGATGCGTGGTGTCCAGGTAGGCATCAGAAGCAGTGTGCTTGGTGGGTTTCCCGGAGCGTTTCTTGATCAGGGCTAAAATTACCTTGTGCTGTGGATGCATGTGGGATGAATGTGCTATTTTGCGGCAAGTAAGAAGTGGGATTTAGTGCATTTCCCGCTGATTAAAATACGCAGATTTTCGCAGATATATTTATCTGCGGTGATCTGCGCGTTTTTCAATCTGCGATATCTGGGGGAACTGTATTCAATACTGCAATAAAAATTACTCATCAATCAAAGGGAATGCTAAACACTATGATAAAAGAAAAACAAGTCCACATTCTTATCGGCTGCGCGGATGCCCGCGACCTCAGCCAGGTACAGTTAGATGCCGTGAGCGTCGTAAGCGAAGAATTTCGTAAGAAGGGAATCGACATCGAGTACCACGTGGTCCGTGCGGCAGGGTCCTTTGTTACCCCCGATGTGGTGATGGACATCAAGCGGACCATTGAGCAAGCAGAACGAAGCCTGGTGGGGCGCATGCCAATCCATTATTACGTGCATATTCAGACGCATGCTCACCTTACGGAAGATTCAAAGGACGACTACATTAGCCATGTGCATGACCTTCATGTTGTCCCCGGATCCCCGCTGAATTGCGGTATGCTCAATGCGTCTACGGTGGGTGTTGAAATTGAACAGATGATTGTGGAGGAAAGCCCGGTTGTGGATATTGATGGGCAGCTGGTGAAGATCGACAATGACACAAAGATAAAACTGCTGCTCCGTGATCACTATGCATACGACGGCTACCTGGCGGGTGACTGGATTTTCAGCATTGACTTACTCCGCACGCACCCACGTCATCAGCGGACCCTGCTCGAGAAAGCGATTGACGTCGACTCTGAACTTAAGGTGCTTGACATAGACATAACCTGTGGCATTCAGGATTATTCACTCCATTCCCTGATTCGTGTCGATGACGGCGATCCATCCGTTCCTTTTTGGGATGAAGTCCAGAAATATGTTCGTGATCATTCGGTAAATGAGCGCACCAAGCAGTCCTTGCTTATTAACCAAGCGCAGAAACAAAAACCGCTCGCCGGGCTGCTGTGCATGACGGACCCCCGACAATCCTCGCGCAACCATGCTGCGGAATTTTATTTTAAGTTGAAGGGCATTCAGAGTACAGGACAATATATGCCCAATACGGTATTCAACATGACGGGCAGTTCCTTTGACATTCCCAATACTCCCTTTGGTCCGTATGTCATCGCTGGATTTTTCTATGCCGTGAAGCACCTGGAGCTAGTCGATCAGATGGTGATGGGGTATGACCAGGCGCAGACCGACCGGATACTGAACAAGATCAAGAATGACCCGATCATGAATATGATTGTTGAGAAGTTCAAGGTCAATCTCATACCGGTGAATCATGTTGATGTGTATCATGAATAGGGAAATTAACCGCAGAGACGCGGAGGCGCAGAGAAGGGAAATGAATTTCTCTGCATCTTATCCGTAGATCATCCGCATCGTCAATTTAGTACGCCAGTGCTTCGAGACGAGTCTGGTTATGTTTCAATGAATTCCTTCGCGCCTCTGCGCCTCTGCGGTTCTTTAGATACTCTTCCTCAGGGCATAGTATTTAATCCCTTCCAGGATCCCCAGCATTACACTTGCTGCAATCAACGACGGGATGAAATGCCTGTATCCTGGAAATTCAAAACTGAAGAGTTGTTGCAGCCCAGGCACTGAGATAACGGTAAAGAGCATGAGCAAAGCAGCCAGCAGAATGAAAGTAGCCGCGTAGTTTTTTTCTGTGAATACAGACAGAAAGCTTCTGGTCTTGGACAGGTCAGTGAGGATCAGGAAGATGTTTCCAACGATCAGGGCGGAGAAGGCAATCGCGCGCACCTCGCCTTCGGTGTGCCCCTCTTGCAAGGACAGGAAGTAAACGACCAAGACGACTCCCAAGAGGAGCGCTCCGACAAAGACGCTGTATAAAATCCGTTTGCTCCCGAAGAAGGCGTCATTGGGATTTCGGGGTTTGCGTTGCATGATTCCTTTCTCAGCCTGTTCAGATTCAAACGCAATGCTGCACACAGGATCAATGATAAGTTCCATGAAGACAATATGGAGGGGGAGGAGCAATAGGGGCAAAGAAGGCAGGAAGGCTGGCAGCAAAGTCAGGCCGATGATGGGAATGTGAATGGCCATGATGTACGACATGGCTTTTTGGAGGTTGTCGAATATCCTTCTTCCGGACCGGATGGCACCAACAATCGATGTGAAGTTGTCGTCGAGAAGTACGAGGGATGAGGCCTCGCGGGCGACGTCAGTACCTTTGTTGCCCATGGCAATGCCAATGTGAGCGGCCTTGAGTGCAGGCGCATCGTTGACGCCATCGCCTGTCATGGCAACAATCTCGCCGTTGGCCTTGAGTGCCTCTACGATGCGAAGTTTCTGGTCTGGAATAATTCGTGCGAAGATGGTGGTTTCGCGGATCTGTAGCTTTAGCGTGTCATCACTCATCTGCAGCAGCTCTGATCCCGTAATGATTTTTCCAGCAGAGGGAAGTCCGATCTGCCGGGCGATACTCTTGGCCGTTGTGGGATAGTCGCCGGTGATCATGATTACATTAACGCCAGCCTGACGGCATTCTTCGATGGCTTTCGGAACCTCCTGCCGGATGGGATCCTCCAGACCCAGTAAACCCAGAAAACGAAATTCATATCCGGATTGGTGGTCGGGAGTTGGGTGAAGTACCGAAGCGGTAGCCAGGCCGAGGACGCGGTATCCTTCTTCCGCCAGTTCATTCACAACTTTCGTGTGGCGTGCTTCTTCTGCTTTATCCAAACGGCACAACGTGAAAATTGCTTCCGGGGCGCCCTTGGCGGAGACAGCGAGTGAATGATCGCCGGAACTTTGTGTTACGCGTGTCATCGCGAGAAGCTCACGTGTGAGCGGATACTCCCTGATAAGCAAGCTATGATCGTCTGCCACTTCGGTCTGCTGGCTGGCGATGTGGATAGCCTGTTCCATGGGATCAATGGATTTGACTTGAGATGCACGTGCGCCGGTATGTAGTATATGGGTGAACGATTCGCCCATGGTGAGAAAACCCTCCCGATGGACAACTTTCATACCATCGTACAGCGCAGCGACCTCCATTTTATTTTGTGTGATGGTGCCGGTTTTATCACTGCAGAGTACGGTGGCGGAACCCAGGGTCTCGATGGCGGAAGGTTTTCTGGTGAGCACATTTTTTTGTGACAATCGCCAGGCGCCCAGCGCAAGAAAAATGGTGAGCACAACGGGAAATTCTTCCGGGAGAATCGCCATGGCGGCCGCAAGTCCGTTGAGTACGGCCTGGATGATGTTGCCCCGCGTGAAATAGAATCCGGTAATTACAATCAGGATGAGCGCGATGCCGGCAATGCCCAGTCTCCGGATCAGCACCTTCATCTCGCGCTGGAGCCGGGTCTCCTCCTGTTCAATGGTATTCAGCGATACGCC
>JANPES010000323.1:0-9589 GCA_031423035.1 Cyclobacteriaceae bacterium
GTACTACTCGACTTCGGGAAGTTATGTAGACGTCACGAGCAACTTCACTATGGAAACTGCCGATCCAGCGGAATGCAACTTCTTCGGCAATCAGTCAGACGAAGTCTTCGTGAAATGGGTAGGTACCGTCACCGTTACCGATCCACTGAGGACCACGGACGACAGCGTGGGAGAGACGGTGAGCGTTGGCTCGGTCTGTGCGCTCGCCTCGCGCGTGAAACCCGAGACGAAGCGTGGGAGCCTGATCCCGACGAACAGGCGCCGGCAGAGGATGAGGAATCGCCCAAGAAGAAATCGGGCAAGGGCACCCCCGTGTGGATGATTGCGGCAGGCGGCTCGGCGGGAGTGCTCGTTTTGGCGCTGATCCTTGTGGTGCTTTTTGGCGGCCGCAACCCGCCGCTGAAGGACCCGGACAAGACACCGACGCTGCAGCAGCCGATCGTCAACGAGAATCCCAATGGGAAGAAGGATAAGGTGTTGTTGTTGCTCCTAACGGAATAAAAATGCATTTAACCGCGAAGGCGCCCAATACTTAACCGCGAAATCGCAAAGGCGCAAAGAATTTTATGCCTTTCATTCTTGCCTTAGTGGTTAATAATTTCTTTCACCATCAGGATGACCCTTCGCTCATCCTTCCAGTACCTTGTCTTTGCGTTTAATATCTCGCGTCAGCCTTTCTTAACTTGCCTTTCCTTCGCGCCTTCGCGTCTTCGCGGTTAATTACCGCTCGTTCTCTTTCACTGAAAGCAATTCATTAACCGTCTGACTAAACCTCTCCTTCATCTCCTCATAATATTCCCCCGTTCCCGGCCCCGCGAAGCCCGTGTGAATGTATTTCACTTTGCCATCCTTGCCAATGAAAATAGTAGTTGGGAAGGCAATAACTTGATTCAGCGCCGGTAGTGTGGCCGCGGCTTTTTGGTTATCGCTGCTGCCCGCGACAAGCACCTCGTACGAAATCCCCAGTTTCTCCTTCATTTTCTTTACCCGCTTGCTGGCATACCCAAAGTCCTCTTTTTGTTCGTAGGCCAGTCCGATGATCTCGACACCCCGATCATGATTCTCCTTATACCAATCGACCAGAAATCGGGTTTCATCCAGGCAATTCGGGCACCAACTGCCGAGAATCTGTAGAATGACGACTTTGTTTTTAAAGCGCTCATCGTCTGAGCGGATCACCACGCTGTCTACATTCGGAAACGCAAAGTCAATTCGTTCGTAGCCAGGCTTCAGATACGTGAGCGACTCAGATTCCGGCGGCCGTGCATTGGGGTTAAGCTTGCCGTCCCACTTCCTGTTGCGTGCTCGCCCTAACCACTGTCTGCCCAGGATGGTGCTGTCGCTGGATTTCGTTGCATTGAAAATGAAGATGTGATTGCCGTCGAAGGCGCTCAGCCACAAGGTATCGTTCACGACATTTCCTTCGATGTATCGCAAGTCCCCGGTGGGCGTCAGGAACGTGGCTGTCGCATAGTTTCCTTTTTGCTTAATAACGCCCATGGCGCGGGGCGTGCTGTTCTCGTTGAAAAACTGCACGTCGTACTTCCCTGAAAAATCCGTTACCGTAGCCAACGTATCGCTGACCGCGAAACGATATGCTTGTCCGAATGCGGCGGTGAACGGAAGGCTGTACCCAGCCGTGTAATTAATGACAAACCTGCCGATGAGGCTATCTCCCTTTACCTTTCCCCTGAACGTAGCGTCGAAGGTGTGGAGGGTCATGAGAATGGAGTCTCCCTTAATCGTAATGTCATCAAGAAGAATTCTTTCTTCCGCATTGTGGATATAGGCGATATAGGATCCGCCTGCTTGTTGAATGTCGAAGTTGAAGGGCAGCTCGCGTCCCTGTATGGTAATCGCCCCGCGCCAAATGCCGGACTGAATTTGGGATTCGGGTTGGGTGCAGCTGAGGGTAAGGAGGAAAAGAAGGTAGATGAAGAGTCTGTTCATAACGGAGGATACCAGATTAATTGAAACAACCGAAGGTGCAAAAGTACCAAAAAGGACACAGTCTCCTTGGTAGTCGAGGTTCGTTGCTTCGCGGCATGAGGATTCCTCGCTTCGCTCCAGGCTCCCCACTTCGCAGGGATTGCTCACTTCACAGGGATTCCTCGCTTCGCTCGGAATGACGATTGCCTTTATGGGGTAGGAATGCTTCGCTTTGGAGTCCATCCCAACTTCTAGTTGCCAGTGACCAGCAACCAGCCTACCTCCTCCCCGGATTCCGGTGGGTGCGTGCGTTGATTATGGAGATTCAGTATCGGTTGACAGATACTGGAAACTCGGATTTGGCGGCAATTGAAAGCTATACAGCGGCCAATATAGTCACCATCAAGAAACTACTGGGTGTGCTTTCAGAATCGGTGCCCTTTACACTCAACATTGCTTCGCTAGCCAACAAAATGAAACCAGGCCGCGATACCGTCAACAATTTTATCCTGCACCTGGAGCGGGCACGCCTGTTCAATTTGATTTATCAGCAACCCAAAGGTGTTGCCGCCTTGCAAAAGCCAGATAAGATCTACCTGGAGAACACCAATGTGGCCTTTGCCCTCAAAGACCAACCTGATATAGGCAGTCTTCTAGAAACATTCTTTCTGAATCAACTGCGCAATGCAGGGCATGCTGTCTCGCTGCCGCCAGTGGGTGACTTTCTTGTGAACTAGAAATGGACTTTTGAAATAGGAGGTCCATCCAAAGGAGAAAGCCAGATAAAAAATACGCACAACAGCTTTTTAGCTTTGGAAGGTATTGTAACAGTGTATCTAAACAGAATACCGCTTTGGCTATTTGGGTTTTTGTATTAGCCCGCCTACGCCCCGAGACGGGGCTTCGGCGGGCGAGGCCCACACATTCTAAACAAGATGCTTTTTCATAAACGCTCGGCCTGAACCGCTTTTCAAATATTTTTCAAAGTGTAGGTTTTGTATTTGTCTCTGAACTCAATCGTTAGAATAACAGACACCGGAAGTCTCGATTTGGTAAAGTGAACAGTTCCCTGTTCATGTCTAAGCAATCGATCACCAAAGCTACTTGTGCAGCCGGTATAGGTTGTCGCGTCGGAGCATCTTAGAATGTAAACGGTCCAGGTATCCATGAACAAAAAACGGGTGAGGCTTGACCTTCGGCTAATATTTTTGATTCGGAAAGTGTGATTGGTTTTGGGAGTTGAGGTGGGCCAATCCATCCACCTTCGTGCTGAAACAGCTCTTCGGCGGACAAGGAGCAGCCTACGCCAAGGCTTCGGCATCCGATGTGGATAGCGTCCGCCGTAGCCCGCCGCATAGAAGGTCGAGATTAGAAATTAGGAGGAGCTTAAAAGCGAAGCCCGCCTTCGCGCTGAGACAGCGCTTCGGCGGGCTTGTCCCCCTCTCCTCTCAGGAGAGGGGTTAGGTGTGGAGCTGCAGGGAATCGAACCCTGGTCCAGAGAAGATAAACGTGTACGTTCTACATGCTTAGTTGACTTTAATTGTCGGGAAACAGAAGGCAGGCAACAGCCTCACCATTTCCGTAGTTGCTATTGTCTCGACACCCGTGCGCAACACACGAGGGCCCAGTTTTGCTGATCGACACCGCATATCCGGCTCCCGCAAAACAGAGGCGCCGGGCGATGATGGCCTCCCTGGATCTTATCCTGGGACAAGCTAATCTAACCTTAGGTCAGATTAAGCAGCCATGGCGTAGGTATTCTCGCCACGTAGAATTTGAGAGCAGTGTTCAAGGCTCTACCCTCACGAGCCTGCATGCTGGCATACACGATCACACATCCTGTCAAAACCGGTCAGCCCCAGAAAAAGCTTGCCCGCCGTGGCGTCGTGCGTAGGCGGGTAAGTGAGAGACAAAGGTAAGTCAAAAATAGTTCATAGAAATAGCTTCGAGTTAGCCTAAGCCCCCTCTCTACGAAGTAGAGAGGGGGTTGGGGGGTGAGTCATGCAACCAAAACAGCAAACCGTAAAATATCAAATGCTGAAGGCAAAAGTTAATCCCACTGTACGGTTAATAATAATTGGCCGCTGCTGATACCCCGAAACGGGAACACCAGGCTGGGAAAAGCAAAGCAAACCATAAGGGACGGAGCCTAAGCCCCCTCTCTACTCTGTAGAGAGGGGGTTGGGGGGTGAGTCTCAATAATCAAATACTCCTTCTTAGAAATCGACTGCCGCGCAATCAGTTCGGCGATAAAGCCGGTGAGAAACAACTGCGTGCCCAACACCACCGCGACAAGTGCCAAGTAGAAGATGGGTTGTTGCGTGACGTCGCGCTTTAAGGGAATGTTAGAGATATAGACCGAATCCAGTTTATCCCAGAGAAGCTTCACTGTAAAGAAGAAGCCCGCAAGGAAAGACACTAACCCCCATGCACCAAAAAAATGCATGGGCCTCCGCGCAAAACGGCCCACGAACGTGATGGTAAGCAAATCCAGAAAGCCACGCACAAAACGCTCCCAGCCAAATTTGCTGGTCCCGTATTTACGCTCGTGGTGCTCCACTACTTTCTCACCCACGCGCGTGAATCCTGCCCACTTGGCGATCACCGGGATATAACGGTGCATCTCGCCGTACACGGAAATGCTCTTTACCACCACACGGGAATAGGCCTTGAGTCCGCAGTTGAAATCATGCAGCTTGATTCCTGAGATCAGGCGTGTGACGTAATTGAAAAACTTAGAGGGAAATGTCTTTGAAATCGGATCATGCCGCTTCTTCTTCCAGCCGGAAACCAGTTGAAAGCCATCCTCCCGGATCATTTTGTACAACCCCGGGATCTCTTCCGGGCTATCTTGTAGGTCGGCATCCATCGTAATGACCACCTCCCCTTGCGCCGCACGAAAACCGGTGTGGAGCGCGGCTGACTTTCCAAAATTCCGGTTGAAGCGAATGGCCTGAAAAGACGGGTTGATAATGCTCATCTTCACCATCTCCTCCCAGGTGCGGTCCGTACTCCCGTCATCAATGAAGATGACTTCATAGGAATATCCATGCGCCTTCATGACCCGGTCAATCCAAGCGCCCAGTTCGGGGATGGATTGCTCTTCGTCCTTGGCTGGGATGATGATCGATATGTCGAGGGGGTCTTTCAAGTTAGATCAGGAGTCAGGAATTAGTTAGGTGTTAGGTATTAGGTGTTAGGTGTTAGGCGTTAGGGGTTAGGGGGCTAGATGGATGTTTCAGGATTGTTCTTCTGTGTAAAGATCGTGATGATCAAGCCACAGATCATGATGAGGAAAATTCCAATCAATAAGCCAAACACAAACATCATTTCAGGAGACATAAACGGAGCGGAAAAACTCATCGCCTGATCAATCTGCTCGTCAGACATACCGCTTTCCTGCATTTGGTCCCGCTGCTGTTCCACGATGGCCTCAACAAGACTTCCGTCGATGAACTTGATGTAAAAATAAAAGAACACGGAATAAATAGCGGAGGACACGAGGGCGATCCACCAGGTAATGCCCATACCCTGGCCGTATGACATAAAGCTGTCGCCGTTATCAATAAAATTCTTTTGCGCCAGGTAAATGACCACGAGATAGATCGGAATTGTCGCCCAGCGGCCGACACCCGATGTCATGTCTATGCTGGCGAAAGTCATCACCAAGAACACGACAATGGAAATTGCCGCCATGATGCCGCCATAGCGCGTACCCACCGAACGGGTAGTTACAGCCGGTGTTGAATCCTCTTCCATAATGAATTGGCTTTAGGCTTTGGAAAATCAGGCCTCCACAGGCTCATTCTTTCTGACGAACAATGCGGTTATCAGCGCAATAATACAAAATGCAATGATCGACTTTCCATAGGTTAGGGCCTGGCCGCCAATTGAAAATTGATCGGTCAAATCGGTACGCATTTTGTCAACAGCCTGGTCGATCGCCTCTTGCGCCACGCCGAAGCCTGCCATCATCTCTTCCGTATTTTGAATGGCTGCATCCGTAAGTTTCTGCGGCAGTTCCGGATCAACCACGTGGTAAAGCAAGATATTGAAGAACGTTCCGATCAATCCTGAAATGGCCAACAGAACGACGCCATGCACGAACGCTTTTCCGTACGGAAGGAATCCGCCTGTTTCCGTGCGATAATTGATTCCAGCATAGATCACATAACCCAAACTAATAATCGTGACCAAGCCCAGGAATTTGAATGTGACCATCAACGAGATGTCGACCACATAACAAATGATTACGAGGAGGATTGAAATTACACCCAGAATAACTCCGTGCTTAATGGCGTGATTCACCAAGCTAGGTGCTTCCTCTTCTGTTGTTTGCTTATCTTCCATAGTTGGGGGATTAGTTGGGGTTAGTGTCTTAAAATTACAGAGTTTATTGAGTATAAGAAATAGGCCACAGTCGATAGTCTATGGACCATAGACCATGGACTATCGACTATAGACTATAGACTATCGACTATTGGCGTCCTTCGAAGTACAATGGAGACAATGATGCTCACAAAGAAGCTGATGATAAAGCTCTGAAAGAAGTAGCGGCTGGCCATGAAGTAGCGGTCGGCGTTTCTCAACTCCTCGAGGCTCTGCGCAAAAACCTCCTTGCCGATCCGGTCGATGTCTTCCGGCGAAAAGGACTTCGTCTGCGTCAAGGCGAGCGAGATGTAACTGCTGACAAACGCTGGATCAAGTGCGGCGAATGCCAGGATTCCGAACCAGCAGAGCATCGCACAAACCAGGGTAAACAGAAATCCCCCGATCATTCCCTGCCAGAAATACAAGGTGCCTCCCTGATGGAAATCACGGAGTTCCTTGAGGAAGAAAAGCATCATCACAGCGAAGACTGGTATTCTTGGATCCACAAAGGGATTGATCAGAAACGGATGCTTGCCCATGTAGTACAGGGCGATCATGAACCCCACACAGAGCACTGCACCGATCACACCGTAACGTACCCCCACCCGGACGAGCGGGGACGTAAACATTCTATTTAGCATCGAATAAATTCTTGCCGTTGCAGAATACAGCTACCGCCTTTCCTTTAATCGGTTGTCCCCACCAGGGAGAGTTGGTGGACTTGGACAGGTTGGTTTTGCCGTCGAGCACCCACTCCAACGTGGGATCGATCACGGTAAGGTCGGCCTCCTCGCCTACCTCAATTTTGGGAACGGCCACGCCAACGAGTCTTCTTGGGTTTGTCGTCACCTTTTCGATAAGTTCATCCCATCCCACTTCAGCTGACAAGCTCACGAGGTTAGAGGCAAAGGTTTGCAGATTAATGATACCAAAGTCGGCCATGTCAAATTCCAGGCTCTTCGACTCGACATCCTGAGGCACGTGCCCGGAACAAATCACATCGATGGTGCCATCAGTCAGGCCCTTGATCAGCGCATCGTTGTCCGCCTTTTCGCGAAGAGGCGGGTTCACTTTGAAATTGGTATCAAAGTCAGACAATGCGCTATCCTCAAAGAGCGGTTGGAAACCGGTAATGTCACAACTGATCCTAAGTCCTTTCTTTTTCGCCAACCTCACAAGATCAATACTTTTTCCTGTCGACAGCTTTGACGCATGGAGCCTGCCTCCGGCATAACGGAGCAGGTCAAGATTTCTACTCAGGGCAATGCTCTCTGCAATACCCGGCATTCCTTTCAATCCAAGCGACGTACTGTTTACCCCTTCATGCATCTGACCAAACATATTCAGCCAGGTGTCTTCGGGGTGGTCGATCAGAAGCCCATCAAATTTCTGGAGGTACTGAAGGGCTTTGAGGAAAATATCGGTGTGCCAAACAGTTTTGAGTCCGTCCGTGAATCCCACGGCACCTGCCTCTTTGAGATCGATCATCTCTGTCAGCTCTTCGCCCTTGTTATTGTGCGTGACGGAAGCCAGCGGATGAAATTGCACCAACCGCTTGTCGTTGCCACCCAATACATTGCGCACTTCATTCTTGGTTTGAACGCTGGGGTTTGTGTTGGGAAGAATGGCCAGCCCGGTAAATCCACCTGCGGCAGCTGCACGCGCCGCGGAGGTGAGGTCTTCCTTTTGTTCAAACCCGGGATCCCCTACGTAGGCACCCAAGTCAAACCATCCTGTGGACAGAATCAATCCCTTCCCATCGATTACTTTATCCGCTGAATATTTCTTGTCGCCGATCTCGGCGATGCGTCCGTTGTTTATAAGTACGTTCTTGATTTTTTTATGAAACGGAGAACCCGCGTTCAGGATTTTGGCGGATTGGATCAGGATCTTCATTCAGGCGCAGTTGATTTACTTCAAAAACCGGATGAGCAAGACTTCAGCAAGGAGGAAGAGCAAGGCGGCAACCAGGGCATACTTCCACAATTGCCGTCCCAAATATCTTTCTTTTATTTCGTTACTGAAAGAACCCTCGGCTGCCGGACGGAAAATTGAAACATTATCACCACCCCCGAGCATGGTTTTCACCTCTTCTCCGGTCCATTGGTCCAGCAGCGATTCACGCTTGTCCATATTAAAGGCGATCATACCCAGGGTATCGGTTTGAATCCGGGCTACATAAAAGCCCGGATCAATCGAAAAGCGGGGTATTTCCAACACAACCCGATCACCGCTGCGGCGCTGCGCCGGAACAATCTCTTGCTTGCCTGAGAGCATGACCGGAGCTTCGCCGGCCAGGCTGTCCATCTGAAGTGTGGCGATACTCTCACTCAATAGATAATATGGCTTCTGGCTGATCCGGTGACCGGAGGCCGCCATCCGGTACATCACCGGTACAAAAATTGCGTGACTCTGAAAATCAGAAAAGTCTTTGTCCAGTGGCGCCGCCAAGACGAAAGTATTTCCCGACCGGGAGAGAAAAGGTGTGCCGTCCTTGAACGAGAGCAGGGCCGATCGATCATCTCCCCAGGCCAGAACTGGTTTTGCGCGCGGCATGGCCAGAATGGCTGAACGCTCCTCAAATACATTCTCAAAAAACGGATTCTGAAAATCCGGCTTATCAAGTTCTTGCAAGGCGGTTGTTCCCGCGGCACGAAGCGGGAGGTTGCCGGCAAGGGCCCGCAGCCCAGCGCCGTCACTTTTGGCCGAGGGAATAATGAAGACCGTTCCGGGTCCGCGCTGATATTCTTTCATGGCCCCTGTCAGACCGGCATCCAGATTATCAATCCCATTGAGTATGATGAGGTCGGATTGGGAGACGATTCCCAAATCCACATTTCCAGGTGTAAAGGCGCGGTAGGAGAAAAGGGCAGTATTGCCAAATACTTTTTCTACAAAACCTGGCGAATTCCTGATCTCCGCCACGCGGATCCGTTCGGAAAAATTCAACGTGAGGTAAAACACATTGTCAAAACTCACGGGAAAATCCGTGAAGCTCAGCACAAGCCGATTCAGTCCGCTCAGCCCCTGGGCAAGGTCAAATTTGACCGCTGCTGACGAATTGGCCTCCAGGTCGACAGACGCTGATCCGGATTGAATGTCATTGATTGTTAGTTTGATCACCATCCCCGTGCGGGCTTTCATTCCTGCATTGCGAACCCGCACGTTTAGTACATTTCTTTGCCCCCCCACAACAAAAGGATCTTCCAGGTAGACTGAGTCAACCAACACGTTCGAGGCTTGATTTAATGGTATGGAGACCAGGTGAAGCGATTGCGTACTGTCCGGC
>JANPES010000324.1:0-2716 GCA_031423035.1 Cyclobacteriaceae bacterium
GGAATACTTTTATTCCTTGATTCACGTGGTTGTAGCCCTCAAAGGGTGACCAAAACCCTCAAAATCAGGCTATGAAGAAAGAACCGCTTCTACATTAGATGAATTGCCCGATCTTTGGCGTATTAAACACGGATCATGGTAATTATCGCCGATAGCGGAAGCTCTAAAATTGATTGGCGGCTGTTGTCCCGCGATGGATCTATTCTCCAGGCAAGTAGCCCTGGATTCAATCCGTACTATCAACCGATCGATCACCTGAAGAAAAGCATTCAGGAGTTTCTTGTTCCGATATCTATTGATGTAACAAAGGTCTTTTTTTACGGAACGGGAGTTTCCTCCACGCGGAATCAAGAACATGTTAAGTCTGCCTTCCTGGAATTCTTTCCCCACACTGAGGTTTTTATTGAGTGGGACCTTCTGGCGGCTGCCCGCGCGTTGTGCGGTAACGAAAAAGGTATTGCTTGTATCCTGGGAACAGGTTCGAATTCGTGCTTGTATGACGGTGCAAACATAACGGCTCAGGTTGCCAACCTGGGGTGGATTCTCGCTGATGAAGGGTCGGGTGCAAGTTTAGGTAAAGCACTGTTGGTTGACTACTTGCGGAAGAAACTTCCTGAGAATCTTGCCAGACAGTTTGAACAACGGTTCCCTTTTTCGCGGGAGGAGTTCCTGGAGAAGATATATCAGCAAGAGAAGCCCAGCACTTTTCTGGGAACATTTTCAAAGTTCATTTTCCAGCATCTGAAAGAACCATACTGCTACAAGCTGGTATACAACGGATTCTCTGATTTCTACGAGAATAATGTGATGAAGTACGAAGGGTTTAAAGAGCTAAAAGTTCATTTTGTTGGATCCATTGCCTTCTATTACAGTGACCTGCTGCGACAAGTAGCAAACGACAAAGGCATTGCGGTGAAGAATATTCTGGAGACTCCAATTGCCGGATTAACCCTTTTCCACCAAAAGGATGTTTCTTGACAACGTTGTGCGCACAGTTCTTGATATCTTCGTTTTGCAATGACTACTACCGAATCATCTTCCCGTTACACAGATCTTGAGAAAATGAGCATTCGCAAACTCTTGGTAAGTATCAACAAGGAGGATGCGACAGTTCCGTTAGCGATCAGGCGGGTCATTCCAATCATGGAGACGCTTGTGAAAGTGATTGTAGAAAAAATGAAAGACGGAGGGCGTATGTTTTACATTGGCGCTGGAACCAGCGGTCGCCTGGGTGTAGTCGATGCCTCGGAAATCCCACCGACTTACGGAATGCCTGAAGGGAGAGTCATCGGTCTGATTGCCGGCGGAGACAAAGCCATTCGAAGGGCCGTGGAACATGCGGAAGATGATGAGCGGCAGGCCTGGAAAGATCTCAAGAAATTTTCAATCGGCGTGAATGATGTGCTCATTGGAATAGCAGCTTCCGGACGGACGCCGTACGTTATTGGAGGATTGCGAGACGCGAGGAAGAAGGGAATTACCACGGCCTGTATCACGTGCAATGCTGGCAGCGAATTGGCACTGGAAGCAGACTATCCTTTGGAAATTGTCGTGGGTCCCGAGTTTGTTACGGGCTCAACGCGTATGAAGGCGGGCACAGCACAGAAATTTGCACTAAACATGATCTCTACAGCGGTAATGATAAAGCTGGGCCGTGTCAAAGGAAATAAAATGGTGGATATGCAATTGACAAACAATAAGCTCATCGACCGGGGCACGCGTATGATTATGGAGGAATTGGGGGTTACCGCATCGGTTGCCAGGCGGCTGCTCAAAAAACATGGATCCGTGCGAAATGCCGTTCGGAAAGTTGCAAGATGATTCACTTGGGATTCCCGACCACGGCGTCAGCAGCAATCATATAGTTACGACGAGACTTGAGATCACGACAGACAACACGAGTTCTTTTCTGTTTCCCTTTTGTAAACCATCGACCGCGTATCTGAAACTCACTTCCTTCTGGGATATCCCCCAGGGTTGTTGCGCCGGACAAGAGGTGATCATATCGGCGCAGCGTTTTGCTCAGCGCCGCATCAGAAAAACTGGAGGCTTTTGGATTGTGCAAATGTTGTTCAAGCGCCTGACTCAGATCTGGTGGGAAGGCTCCATCTTGAAGCAGCGGAAGGCATAGTTGCCGAAATGCACGCTTCCATTCTTTCCCATGCGGTGCTGCACGCCAACCGAACGCTTGGTGAACAAGCAAGTGCGCTACCTCGTGCACATACGTAAGAAGGAAGAGATATGGGTGGCTGTCGGCGTTCACCGTGATCTTGGGCGAATGCCCTGGTCGGCAGGAAAAATCTCCCACTTTAGATACCCGGGATTTTCGGAGCTTAAATTGAAACGGATGGTCCCTCCACAATTGAATGCAATACGGGATGGCCTTAGCGGGAAGGTGCTTTTCGAGGATAGAAACCAGTGATTCTGAATTCATTGACAAACAAAAAGGCTTTAGTATCTAAAGCCTTTTTCGTTTCAATCTCTTGTGAAGATTGGACAGACAACCAATCAATTCATTGTTGTTGAATCGGTCATTGTAGTGTCTGCGGGCATAGCTGTGGTGTCGACAGCAACTGCAGTCGTGTCAGTAGTAGATTCTGTAGTAGAGCTACCGCCGCCACAAGATGCAAATGCAAGTGCAAAACCGCATACCATTGCCAGTGCGATTACTTTTTTCATAGTTTACAGGTTTTAGGAATTAGGCTGCAAAATTAAC
>JANPES010000325.1:0-11205 GCA_031423035.1 Cyclobacteriaceae bacterium
GGGTTCTTTGTGCCGCGGGCTGTCAGTGAAAGTATCCTGGAAACAGGAAAGAGCATTATCTATACTTCTGTGGCCCTGTTTTCCGGGTTCATCATATTTGCCTTTTCTGATTTTGGTGGTACGATTGCACTCGGTGTTCTCACCTCTACCACGTTACTCATCTCCATGTTTACCAATTTGATTCTGCTCCCGGCGTTAATCATGACATTTGACAAGCCCAACAAGGAAACGCAAAAGCGCCTGATCGATGATTTTGACTCCAGTTTTTATGGTGAAGATGAGGATGAGGAAATTGACCTTAGCAAGATCAGGATTCATGACCGGATGGGCGCCGCTGAGTGACCTTGATAAACCGAGCATTACACCATTAGCCTTACGAGACGAGCGATGAGCGTGAAGTACAAAGAAGACAAGGAGTTGAATGGCAGCAAAATTGCCGGTGATGTTTTGGCATTCTGGAAACGGGAGAAAATCTTTGAACATTCCATAGCCAATCGGGAAGGCAGTCCGGCTTTCACGTTTTATGAGGGCCCTCCGTCCGCCAATGGTACGCCAGGCATTCATCACGTAATGGCGCGTACCGTTAAAGATATTTTCTGTCGGTATAAAACGCTCCAGGGCTTCCAGGTGAAGCGCAAAGGCGGATGGGATACACATGGCCTTCCCGTCGAACTTCAGGTTGAAAAGGAATTGGGGATTACGAAAGATGACATCGGAAGGAAGATCTCAATCGCAGAATACAATCTGAAGTGCCGCGAAACGGTGATGAAATACAAAGATCAGTGGGATGACCTGACTGAGAAGATGGGATACTGGGTGGATTTGGAGCATCCATACATTACCTACAACAATGACTACATCGAAACCCTGTGGTGGATTCTGAAGAAATTCTATGAGAAAGGGCTACTATACAAGGGGTACACAATTCAGCCCTATTCTCCTTCGGATGGAACAGGCCTAAGCTCTCACGAGTTGAATCAACCTGGATGTTATAAGGATGTGAAGGATACATCGGTGGTGGCTCAATTCAAGGTCAACCAAGATGCAAAGTCAGGGTTTTTGTTCGAAAAAGAACCTCAGAATGTGTTCATTTTGGCCTGGACAACTACACCCTGGACCTTACCATCAAATACGGCGTTGGCAATCGGTGCGAAGATTGGTTACGTTCTGGTATCAACATTCAATCCATATACTTTCAAACCGATCCGAGTGGTACTTGCTAAAACGCTGGTGCCAAAATATTTTCCTGACAAGCATAAGGACCTTCAACTTGAAGAGTATGAATCCGGGGGCAAGGCTATTCCGTTCCGCATCGAGAAAGAATTTTTGGGTAGTCAGTTGATTGGTATTCGGTATGAGCAGCTTATGCCTTATCTTCCTCCGTTGACAAGTGCCGACAAGGCGTTCCAGGTTGTTGCCGGTGATTTTGTCACTACAGAAGACGGTACCGGCGTGGTGCATACATCACCAACCTTTGGTGCGGATGACTTTCGCGTCGCAAAACAAAATGGTATTCCTCCCTTGACCATTCGGGATGAGGCTGGAAACGAAGTGCCGACGGTTGACCGGAAAGGAAAATTCGTAAGGGAAATAGGAGCAAGACTGATGGAAGGTGTTGCCAGGTACAAAATCAAAACGCACAAGCCCCTCGGTGAGAACGATTTCTACGTAAAGAACTACACAGATGAAGATGAAACGCATCCGGATTATAAGACTACGGATGTTATCATCTCTATCATTCTGAAGGAAGAGAACAAAGCCTTTAAGGTGGAGAAGTATGAGCACACGTATCCGCACTCCTGGCGCACCGACAAGCCCGTACTCTACTATCCCCTTGATGCTTGGTTTATCAAGACGACCGCGCTCAAAGAGCGCATGGTGGAACTCAATAACACGATCAACTGGAAACCAGAATCCACAGGTACCGGCCGCTTTGGCAACTGGTTGGAGAACTTGGTTGACTGGAACTTATCACGCTCACGGTTCTGGGGCACACCACTACCGATCTGGCGAACGAAAGACGGCAAAGAAGAAATCTGCATCGGCTCAGTTGTTGAACTGAAGTTCGAAGCTGAAAAGGCTGAAAAGGCAGGGATAGCATCCAAGGTGAAGACATCAGACCCAAACTTTGATCTGCATCGGCCTTTTGTTGATGAAATTGTTTTGGTTAGCCCTTCAGGGCAGCCCATGTATCGTGAGACTGACCTGATTGATGTATGGTTTGATTCTGGAGCAATGCCCTATGCCCAGTGGGGATTGGATCCTGAGAAACTGAAGAGCAATCATCCCCAGCCATTCCGATCGGGTTGGGAAGGCGCCTATCCAGCAGATTACATTGCCGAAGGCGTGGATCAGACGCGTGGTTGGTTCTTTACCCTGCATGCCATTGCCGCCCTGCTGTACGACAGCGTGGCATTCAAGAATGTGATTTCCAACGGCCTGGTCCTTGACAAGGAAGGAAACAAAATGTCGAAACGGAAAGGCAATGTGGTTGACCCCTTCGGTACAATCGAGAAATTTGGACCTGACGTCGTGCGCTGGTACATGATCGAAAATGCGCCTCCCTGGGATAATCTCAAGTTTGACTTGAATGGACTCATCGAAACCCAGCGTCGGTTTTTTGGCACATTGATGAATACCTATTCATTCTTTGCGCTCTATGCCAACATCGATGGCTTCGTGAAAGACGAGGCAAATGTTGTGGCCCACGATAAGCTCTCAACCCTTGATCGTTGGATTATTTCAAAGCTTCAGTCCCTGATTGAGGAGGTCACGCAAGCCTACGACGACTATGAGCCAACAATGGCTGCGCGCGCCATTCAGGATTTTGTCAACGATCATCTTTCGAACTGGTACGTGCGACTGAACCGCAAGAGATTCTGGCAGCCTTCAACGCGCGGTGAATTGTCTGAAGACAAGAAGGCGGCTTATGAGACGCTTTTTGAATGCCTCATGGTAGTTGGCCAGTTGATGGCGCCCATTGCCCCGTTTTACGCCGAGCACCTGTACAAAAGCTTGACCGACAACATTCGGGATAAGGCAAAAAAGCTGGGCAGCCCGCTCAAATTCTCATCTGTGCATCACACCAATCTTGTGAAGGCTGAAAAGAACCGCGTAGTGCCTGAGCTTGAAAGCTCAATGGCTTATGCGCAAACCATCAGTTCTCTGGTTCACTCCATTCGCAAAAACAGTAAAATCAAGGTGCGAACACCGCTAAGGAAAATTTTGCTTCCGGTGCTTGACGGGGCATTTGCCAGCTTGGTGAAGGTTGTTGAGGACGTAATCAAATTGGAAGTCAATGTTAAGTCAATTGAGTACATCGACGATACCTCAGGACTCCTGGTGAAGAAAGTAAAACCCAACTTTGCGAAACTTGGGAAGCAGTATGGCCCCCGCATGAAAGAGGTCTCTGCAGTCATTCAATCTTTAACGAAGGAAGAGATTGGGCACCTCGAGAAGAAAGGGGCCTTCACCAAATTCGGGTTTGACCTGGTGCTGGAAGATGTATTGATCAGTTCGGAGGATATTCCGGGATGGTCTGTGGCCAACGATGGAGCCATTACTGTGGCGTTGGATATTCACGTAACTGAAGATCTTAAACAAGAAGGAATTGCAAGGGATTTCGTAAACCGTATCCAGAACCTTCGCAAAGACATTGGCCTTGAGGTACTCGACAAAATTGTTATTGAAGTGGAGCTTGCGGGCGCTGATGAACAGATCACGAGGGCTCTTGAGCGGTTCCATAATTATATCTCCAGCGAAACTCAGGCGCTACAGATTACGGTTAAAGCCGGAGTCACCGGAGCAAGTGAATTGGACATGGATGAATTTGTGTTGCAGGTGAAGGTGACTAAGGGTTGAGCGCACGAGCACTAACGATATATGAATAGAATGAAGGTGAGTAAGTATTTCATGATTGCGTTGGCCGTGATTCTTCTCGATCAAGCCAGCAAACTATTGGTTCATCACTACATGCTCCTTCACGAAGAGGTGAACATTCTTGGAGAATGGTTTAAGCTTCATTATTTGTTGAATCCGGGAATGGCCTTTGGAATCCGTTGGGAGAATGAGTTTGGAAAACTTGCACTCACGGCTTTTCGTATAATTGCCATGGTTGGGATCGGCGTGTTCCTTTTTCGTTCGATTCGTCAGGGCGCCCACCGGGGTTTCTTGATTTGCCTGGCCATGATATTGGGGGGTGCGGTAGGCAATGTGATTGACAGCACGTTTTATGGAGTATTTCTCAAGAATGCACCTTTTGATTCGCCCTCACCGTGGTTTCATGGACAAGTCATTGACATGCTGTTTTTCCCGATGGTTGAGTTCTACTGGCCCGCATGGGTGCCTGTAGTTGGCGGCAATTATTTTCTTTTCTTCAGCCCTGTGTTCAATATTGCCGATTCCTCAATCTTTCTCGGCGTTGCCACTATTCTATTATTTCAGAAGAGATTCTTTAATGAAAAACAACCTAAGTCTGCATCAGCCGATGAGCAGGAGCTAGGCAAGCTGAAAGGCGCGGAAGGAAACCTGGCAACAACACCTGACGAAGAGCCGACAAACCAAATGCCCGTCTGATATGGCTGAAGAACTGCACATTGCATCTTCCAGTGACAAGAAGCAGCGCTATGATGCCCTGATTCCCCAGGTTGAGTCTCTTGTTTCTGGTGAAGCCGACCTTGTAGCGAACCTGTCAAACATCGCAGCTGCTCTGCGGCAGACAATGAATTTCTTTTGGGTTGGATTCTACCTGGTTAAAGATAACCAGCTAGTCCTTGGGCCATTCCAGGGGCCCATCGCATGTACGCGCATTCAATTTGGGAAAGGCGTATGTGGTACAAGCTGGAAGGAAAAGCGGATTCTCGTTGTCCCTGATGTGGATCAGTTTCCGGGACATATTGCCTGCAGTTCTGATTCAAAATCCGAAATCGTGCTACCGGTGATGAGAGATGGAGAAGTAGTGATGGTTCTGGATGTTGACAGTGCCCGCATCAATGATTTTGATGCCTCAGATGATGCCGGTCTGTCAGCCGTGGTGCGCATCGTCGAAGGGCTCGTTAAACCTGGCTAATTCTCGATGCACCCTCACTCAGGCACCTAGACACTCAGGCACCTAAGCACACACACCTAGATGCTTAGGCGCCTAGACACTTTTTCCTTACTTTTGTAAAACCCTCAACCCGGTGGTAAGGAAGTTCTTCCCGCAAGACAAGAATTACCTCCTCGAAGAAGCCCAACTTCGGGTGAAAGACCGTCTCCTCACTACGCTAATTGACAAAGCCATTTTCACGTACCAGCGCATGAATAATCCGCTTGGGCTTAATGATGCCTTTAGCGAAAAAATCGCACACTATTACCCTGCCGACCTCTCCTCCTTATATACTTTTTATGAGACGTTTGCAGGTATCTACCGGTTCAAGTACGGCGAGAATCAACTCGACTTTTTGTGGGATGGCCGGGATCACACCGAGAAATACGGTGAGGATTGGTCAGCGACATTTGATTCCTGGACAGCGCTGTTGTGCCGCGAGATTCAATTTGCGCAAGCGGTTCTTGATCTCACAGTCTTTCTACCGGAGAAGGGCATGGTTCATTTGGCAGAGTCCAGAATGAATGCAGTAATGCTCAACCAACTTGAAGTTCGGTTGTACAAGCAGAAGGGGATGTTGCGAATGCGGGTCGCATAGAATGTCCCCAGGGGTGCCTTTTATCTAACCATCAAATTCTTATATTTGATAACTAACCTCAAACCGCTATGAGAAAACTGTTTGTTATTGGCAGCATCCTGACCACGGCTCTGCTTATCTTTTGGGCCTATTTCTGGATCGACGTTTTGCTTCTTTTTCTGATCGTCGGCCCACTGATCGTCATGGGCATTGTAGATATGATGCAGACACGGCAGTCAATCCGGATCAATTTCCCAGTGCTCGGCAGACTTCGATACGTTTTCGAAGACCTTCGCCCAAAGATACAGCAGTATTTTGTGGAGTCCGATACCGATGGTGCGCCGATCAACCGCAACGAGCGGTCGGTTATCTACCAGCGCGCCAAGAAGCAGATTGATACGATTCCCTTTGGTACGCAACTCAATGTGTATGCGGAGGGATATGAATGGATCACCCATTCCATAGCACCCAAGGACTTTCATAAATTGGATCATAATCCGCGCATTCTGTTTGGCGGGAAGGAGTGCAAGCAACCGTATGCCATGAGTGTGATGAATGTTTCGGCAATGAGTTTCGGATCTTTGAGTAAGAACGCTATTCTTGCTCTGAATGCGGGTGCCAAAATTGGCAGTTTCGCCCACAACACGGGTGAAGGTGGATTGAGTCCGTATCACCTGGAGCCAGGAGGCGATGTAATATGGCAGATCGGCACAGGGTATTTTGGAGCTCGTACCAAGGACGGTAATTTCTCTGACGATGCATATCAGAAAAATGCGATGCGGCCGAGCGTGAAAATGGTGGAGATAAAACTTTCGCAAGGGGCCAAACCTGGACATGGAGGGATTCTGCCAGGCAAGAAGAACACGCCCGAGATTGCGGCGATCCGGTTGGTTGAGCCCGGCACAACGGTATTCTCACCGCCCTTCCACAGTGTGTTTACCTCCCCTGCCGGACTATTGCAGTTTGTCAAGCGCTTGCGCGATTTGTCGGGGGGCAAACCTGTAGGCTTTAAATTGTGCGTTGGCCGGAAGAGTGAGTTTCTCTCCATTTGCAAGGCGATGGTGAAGTTGAAGATTTACCCCGACTTCATCACGGTGGATGGAGGCGAAGGTGGAACCGGTGCTGCGCCGCCTGAGTTTACCAATTTTGTCGGGATGCCTCTGCTCGATGCGCTCGCTTTTGTTGACAATTCCCTACGCGGCTTTGGAATTCGGAATGAGATGAGATTGATAGCGTCCGGAAAAGTGTTGACCGGCTTTCATATTCTTCGCGCCATGTCGCTGGGAGCAGATACCGTTAACTGCGCACGCGCCATGATGATGGCACTGGGGTGCATTCAAGCTCTGGAGTGCAATAAAAATACGTGCCCCACAGGTGTCGCCACCCAGGATCCCTACTTTATGAAGGGGCTGGTCGTGGAGGACAAAAAAGTGCGCGTTGCTAATTTCCATAAGAATACCGTGGAGAGCTTTGTAGAACTCATGGGCGCCATGGGCATTGATAATCCTGAAAAAATCAACCGGACGCATGTATATCGTCGGGTATTCATGAATATGGTCAAAACATACGAAGAGATTTTTCCGACCATTCCAGACGGATGCCTGCTGGAGGGGGGAGACATCCCTTTTGATTACGATGGATACATGAAGTACGCTTCTGCCGATTCATTTGAGACCGCTCAAGTTGACGGTTGATTATTCAAATCCTTGATGGGGTGCGTTAAGCGGTTCGCTTTTTTCGTGACTCAATTTCCAGGGTTACCAACCGTGTAATCATGATCGCGGGAAAAAGTTGTCCAACCAATCCCTCAATCATTACCAGAGACTTTGCGCCGAGGTTGATGGGTGTGATATCACCAAGCCCAAGCGTAGTCAGCGTGACATAGCTGAAATAGACAAACCTGGTATAAAACAATTCTCCCTCAATCATAGGTTGCGATAGAAAAAAAGCATTGTGGTCAATAAGAAAAATAAGGTGATAGGCTTTGGAGAAAATTAGTCCGATGATCACATAAACGGCTACGGCCCCCTGAATCCGATGAAGACTCACGTCGCCCTCTTTAAAGATGTGCCAGAGCACAAAGAGTGTAAGTGAACTGAAGAACAGTATCGAGAAAATGTCGTCTGCGATTTTAACCTCGAGTACAGGATTGATGAACGACAGCCACCGAATCACAAAACAACCAAGTGCAAGAGCAAGGATGGCTACCTTGGTTTTGAGTTTTGCTCCAATGGCAAAGACCCCCGAAACCAGTATCATGGAATAAATGACCGAATAAGAAAGCTCACCAATTTTGGATTGGGTGAAGGGAAGGAGAACGAAGGTGTCAAGCACAACATAGGCAAAGAGCGCGGTCAGGCTTCTGTCCTTGGTCCAGAACTCAGCGTTTTTTTGGAGTAGTATGCGCATTTGCCTATCGGATGATCCTAAATCCAACATACCCAATTAGGGGAGCATCTTCCATGACAAATGTCAGCACTTGTGCGTGGGGCGGCCCTTTTTTACACCAGGTAAGAAAATTGGAAAGCCCAGGCTCATCTCCTTCTGCTTCAAGGTAAACGCTTCCGCCAGGTTCGTTGCGGACTATTCCACGGACGCCTAACTTATCTGCCTCATTCTTGGCTGAGTCACGGTAGAATACCCCTTGAACCTTGCCGGAGACCCGAACGACAATACGTCTCATGAGGATTAGAAAATGTAGTCTGTGGTAAGGAAAGCGGACTCCCGGTTCTTGAGAATTTGTCCGACCAGCATTTTGTTTTCGGGTGTAGTTCGAGCCGCCACAAGTGTACGGATAGAGAATACCCGTAGTGCGTCAGATACTGAAAGGGTGCCCTCGGCAGAATCTTTTCGTCCATTAAACGGAAACGAATCGGGGCCACGCTGACATTGGGTGTTGAGGTTAATGCGGCCAACCTGGTTCGCAAAAGCATCGATATAGTGTGCGATTCGCTTGGAATCTTTCCCGAATAGGCTCAACTGCTGACCAAAATGAGAGTTCAGTACATAGCGCACAGGTTCATCATCATCCTCAAAGGGAACGATGGGGATAACGGGTCCAAATTGTTCTTCCGAGTAGATCCGCATCTTCTCGGTGACCGGGTAAAGTACCGTTGGATGAAAGAATGTGCGGTCTGCAACTCCCCCTCCAGCGTTCATGATTGAAGCTCCGTGGGACACCGCATCATCAACTAGCCCCTTCAGGTAGTCTGCTTTTCCGGGCTCAGGCAACGGCGTAAGTGATACACCAGGCTCCCAAGGCATACCCGCTTTTAATTTTGCAACTGATGCGCAGAACCGGGTCATGAACGCATCAAGGATTGCTCTGTGGACGAAGAGAATTTTAAGGGCGGTACAGCGCTGACCGTTGAATGACAAGGTACCTGTGACACACTCGGAGACAGTGTTTTCCAGATCTGCGTCCGGCAGAATAATGGCTGGGTTCTTTGCGTCCAATCCCAGAATGGCCTTCATCCGGTGTGGTTTTGGATGGAGCTTCTTCAAATCATTCGCACCCTTATTGGTTCCAATGAACGCAAACACGTCAAGTTTGCCCGTTCCCATCAGCGCCCCTACGGTTTCACGGCCCCGACCATAGATGATATTGATTACCCCCGGAGGGAAGTTGTCGCGAAAAGCTTGCAGCAACGGCCGAATAAGAAGTACCCCATACTTGGCCGGTTTAAATACAACAGTATTACCCATGATCAGCGCAGGGAAAAGTGTGGTGAAGGTTTCGTTCAACGGATAGTTGAACGGACCCATGCACAACGCAACACCCAGGGGCACGCGGCGTATCTGACCCATGATGCCCTGCTCCTCAATGAACTTGGATGAATTCCGGTCAAGATCTTTCAGGGCACGGACAGTATCCAGAATGTAATCACACGTGCGGTCAAATTCCTTTTCCGCATCCTTTTGTGGCTTACCGATTTCCCACATCAGCAGGTTGACCACAAGGGGGCGTTGTTCTCGCATTTTGATAAGGAACCGTTCAACATGTTCAATCCGTTCAATTACAGTCATGCGGGGCCACACACCATGTCCGAGGTCATACGCGGCGACGGCAGCATCCAGGGCCTGCATGGCCTCCACCGAGGTGAGCAGGGGTGTGCTCCCGATTATTTTCTGCGAGGCTCCGGCTGAGTTTGACTTGACTAATACTGGACTGACAACAGGGTTAAGCTCGCCTTCCCAGCGGCGCAGCTCACCATTAATCAAGTACTCGCGTTGTTCAAGAAATAATGGGAGCTGAGCGGATGCGGGAATGGATTCTTCAGCGGGAAAGAAATCAGGACTCATCTGGAAAAATTTTGCGTTAAAGTTAGTGTGATTGGGTGGTTATCATAGATACGCCTGAGGAGGTTCCGATACGTTCCGCGCCGGCTTCCAGCAGTTGAAGAGCCTGGTCTCGTGTCTTGATCCCGCCGGAGGCTTTCACGCCAACAGCAGGTGGAAGTGCCGAGCGCATCAATCGGACATGCTCAGCTGTTGCGCCAGCGGGTGCGAATCCGGTACTTGTCTTAACAAAATCAGCCCCGGCATCGGCACAGAGTGCACAGGCCTGTTGGATCTCTTCGTTTGAAAGGTAAGCCGTTTCTATAATTACTTTTAGGAGCGCCTCTTGTTCGTGGCAGGCCTTGGCGCATTTTGCGATTTCAATTTTGGTCCAGGGTATTCCGGTCTTGAACGAAGTAAGATTCCAAACTACATCCACTTCGTTTGCTCCGTTTTCAATCCCTCTTTTGATTTCATCAATTTTTGTTTCGGTCATGTTGTAGCCCAGTGGGAATCCGGCGACGGTGATAACGGCAATCGGATCATTTCCTACTTCTCGCCTGGCACGTTTAACCCAGAAGGGAGGAACGCAGACACCAAAAAAATTATGCTGCCGAGCTTCATCGACCAGCTTGTCTATTCCGCTAATCGTGAGTATTGGGCTAAGGAGTGTATGTTCGATGTGGCGTGCTAATTCCAATGTGTGTTTTGGCTGGTGCCTATCAACGATATTACAAAAAGATTTGATTTCTTCACCGTTTCCTGGCAGGCTTGCTCAATGGTAAGTTCCGCAAACCTTGCAGAACTTTTGCTTTCCTGGCTTGCGAATTTTCGGGGTCCGGCGGCGACCAAAGCGTGGTGGGTTTTCACGGCTTTCTTTCTATATCTGAGCACTGGACAATTCCTGACGCTTGCTTTTTTGTTTAACTTTCTCTATCCGTTTTGTATACTCCACTACCGCATCGTAAGTAAGGGCTTTGATATTCTTTTTCTTGTATGGAGCATGGAAATTGGCTGGTTTTTTTGGGTCCAACGTCGTCGGGGAATTTTTGGACTGGCCTTTTTTTTGAGCGACCTGCGCGAATGTTCCCCAGGCGATCATTAGAAAAAAAGCAATTTGGATGAACCCAGCCAACATGCACTAAAGATAGCGAGGCGTACTTTGTATCTGTTGGGGTTTGAGATAAAATCAGTGTCGAATCCCACATTCGCTGCAATAGCGCATCTTGTGAGGCTGCCTGCGTTTGGGCATCTTCTTGTGGCC
>JANPES010000326.1:0-2815 GCA_031423035.1 Cyclobacteriaceae bacterium
GCAGTCGTGTCAGTAGTAGATTCTGTAGTAGAGCTACCGCCGCCACAAGATGCAAATGCAAGTGCAAAACCGCATACCATTGCCAGTGCGATTACTTTTTTCATAGTTTACAGGTTTTAGGAATTAGGCTGCAAAATTAACTTATTCTCGGAGAAATGGGGTATCTCGCCTTTAATAATTTTCAGAAATGGCCCCTAGTCACCTGAAAAGGCATATTCCTTACTTCTTCCTGAAGAACAACCTGACTGGAACACCCGTGAAGTCAAAGTTGTCACGGAGTTTGTTCTCCAGAAAACGCTGGTATGATTCCCCGATGTACTGTGGCAGGTTACAAAAGAATGCAAACGTTGGCGTAGCCGCGTTTACCTGCGTGATGTACTTGATCTGGATGTGCTTTCCCTTGGTAGCCGGAGGGGGGTAGTGAACAATCTCCGGAAGCAACGCATCGTTGAGTTGCGAAGTGGGGATTCGCTTGTTCTTATTACCATAGACCTCAACTGCCTTTTCAACTACCTGGAAAATCCGTTGTTTCTGAAGCGCAGAGGCGAAAATGATGGGTACGTAGCTAATCGGGGCGATGCTTTCCATCATGTCTTTCCGTATGGTATCTGCAGTCTTACTGTCTTTTTCCATCAGATCCCATTTATTCACCATCACCACGATTCCCTTTCCTTGTTTTTGAGCCAGGGAAATAATTGACACATCCTGGGACTCCAGGCCCCGTTGGGCATCAATGATAACAATGCACACATCGCAATCTTCCAGGGCCCGAAGGGAACGTAGGACGGAGTAGAACTCAATGTCCTCATGCACCTTACTTCTCTTTCGAATACCAGCCGTATCAATCAAAATGAAATCGTTACCGAACATTTTGTAACGCGAATGAATGGCGTCACGTGTTGTTCCTGCTTCATCCGTTACAATACTTCTTTCCTGACCAAGCAGGACATTCAGAAACGACGACTTGCCAACATTGGGTCTTCCGAGAATGGCAATCTTGGGAATGCCGGCATTCGGATCTTCAACATCCTCAGAAGGGAAAACCTTTACCAGGTCATCCAGCAATTCACCGGTTCCGCTACCGTTTTCGGCAGAAATGGGATAGACTTCGCCCATCTTCAAGCCATAAAATTCACTGGTCAGTATGGATTTGTCAGGAGAGTCGGCTTTGTTGGCAGCAACAAAAACGGGTTTCTTGGATCGGCGGAGGATGTTGGCAAACTCCTTGTCGTAGCCTGTCAGTCCATCGCGGCAATCGACCATGAAAATAATCACTGCGGCCTCTTCCACCGCCAGCTCCACCTGACGGCGTATTTGTGACTCAAATTTGTCGTCGGAGCCGATGACGTAGCCACCTGTATCAATCACGGTGAAATACTTGCCGATCCATTGCGCGTACCCGTAGTGGCGGTCACGCGTTACGCCAGGCATATCATCCATGATGGCTTCACGTTTTTCGATCAACCGGTTGAAAAAGGTTGATTTTCCAACATTGGGACGGCCTACTATTGCCACGATATTGGACATACGTTCTTAAAAAATTTGTGTAAAGGTAGTCAAATGATAGCTCCTATCCGGGATACCGCGCAGCCGGCTATTCCAGGTAGCCGAATAGCCGAAGCTTGTCCTTCTGTTTTCTCCAGTCAGCAGCAACTTTAACGTGCGTTTCCAAAAACACTTTCTTACCGAAAAATCGCTCCATGATTTCACGTGCCTCAGTCCCAACCTTCTTCAATGAAGATCCCGCCTTGCCGATCAGAATTCCTTTTTGAGAGTCGCGTTCAACGAACAAGGTTGCCCGAATGCGCAAGATCTTTTCTTCGTCTTTAAAATCTTCGATCCCCACCTCTGTACTGTACGGTATTTCCTGGTTGTAATTATAGAAGATTCTCTCCCGTATAATTTCCGCAGCGAAAAAACGCTCACTGCGATTGGTCATTTCGTCATCTGGAAAATAACTGGGATGTTCCGGCAGGAGGCTTATCAGTGCAGGTAAAATCTTGTCAACATTTTCACCGGTAAGCGCCGAGACGGGAAGCACTTCGCGAGCCGGCAGCGCATTTTTCCAGTAGGCAACAAGCGATTTCCGATCTGCTTTTGGTGTCTTGTCTACCTTGTTGATGAGCAAGAGAATGGGTGCAGCGATGGTCTTGAAACGCTCATGAACAGCGGCATCATACTTTTCTCCGCATTCGATAACCACCAGAATAACGTCAGCATCTTCGAGCGACACGCGCACATAATTCATCATGGCTTCATGCAGCGCATATTTTGGCTCCAGAATGCCAGGGGTATCAGAATACACGATTTGGTATTCATCCGTGTTGATGATGCCCATGATGCGGTGTCGGGTGGTCTGGGCCTTTGGGGAGATGATGGAAAGATTCTCACCAACTAACCGATTCATCAGCGTTGATTTGCCAACGTTTGGTTTTCCGACTATGCTTACAAATCCTGCTTTATGGCCTTTTTCCATGGAATTTGACTACAAACATACGTTTTTAGGCCGTTCACCTTTGAATGCCTCCCCGTATTAATGTCTGAACTGTGGGTTATGAAAAAGGTGCTGATTGTTATTGTGGCTGTATTGATGCTTTCTTCCTGTATGCATTCATTTTGTCCGACATATAGTGGAGCCAAGGGATACACAGCCGCTTCGACCTCGCCGAGAAAGCAAAAAGAAATGAAAAACAGGACGCCTTACTACAAAGTAGTGAGGAAGGCTGAGCAAGATTGAGTGTTTTGGGTTTTAAGGTTGAAAAGGCCCCGACGTGTTGGGGCTTTTTCTTTTTGTGGCAAAGGGTTAATTTCAGGA
>JANPES010000327.1:0-7257 GCA_031423035.1 Cyclobacteriaceae bacterium
ACTTTGGTGATCTGCTTCTTGATGTTGCTTGCCGGCACCTCAACCACGCGGTGGCGTGACTTGATGGCATTTCTAAGCCGGGTCAAATAGTCTGCAATCGGGTCTGTCATAATCGTTTTACAAAATGGGGCCGCAAAGTTATTTAATCGTACGCTATACTCAAATTACCAACTGGCTTTGGTTATTCCAGGAATCTTGCCATCATGAGCCATTTGACGGAACTGGTTACGGCAAAGGCCAAACTTGCTCATATATCCGCGCGGGCGCCCAGTAAGTTTGCAACGGCTGTGCAACCGGACAGCAGAAGAACTCCGTGGGAGTTTATCCAAGCCAGCCCAATCGCCAGCAGCTTTCAAGGTCTGACGTTTCTTCTTGTAACGCGCAACGAGCCTTTCCTTTTTGTTGTCGCGTGCAATGATTGACAGTTTTGCCATACTACCTCCTTGTTAGTTTTTATTCGAAAAGGGCATCCCGAAAGCTTTCAGGAGCGCGTAACTTTCTTCATCCGTACCGGCGGACGTCACAAACGTGATATCCATACCATTGATCTTGCTCACCTTGTCGATAGAGATTTCAGGGAAGATGATCTGCTCCTTTACGCCCAGGGTATAATTGCCCCGGCCGTCAAATCCCTTGTCGCTCACTCCTTTGAAGTCACGAACGCGGGGCAGGGCTACATTCATCAAGCGATCCATGAATTCGTACATGCGAGATCCACGCAGGGTGACTCGCACGCCAATCGGAATATCCACGCGCAACTTGAAGTTGGAGATATCCTTTTTTGAGCGCGTCGGCACAGCCTTTTGGCCCGTGATGGTGCTGATTTCTTCCAACCCGACGTCGATCATTTTCTTATCAGCCACCGCAGCGCCGATACCTTTGTTGACGCAGATCTTCTTGATCTTGGGCACCTGCATGACCGACTTATACTGAAACTTTTCTTTCAGCGCTGGAACGATCTCCTTGGTGTACTTTTCTTTTAGTCTTGGCGTTGCCATGGCTTTATTACTTAATGAATTCTCCTGTTTTCTTGGCGTAGCGCTGGAGCTTTCCCTTTTCGTTGAGCTTTCGGCCCACGCGCGTCGGTTTTCCCGTCGCAGGATCCAGCAGCATTACGTTGCTGATATGAATAGACGCTTCCGTTTTTTTGATTCCTCCCTCCGGCTTTCCGGCGGATGGTTTCAGGTGCTTCGTCACCATGTTGATGCCTTCCACCACAAGGCGATTCTTATCAAGCAACACCTCCAAGACCTTGCCTGAGTTAACCTTGTCGGGCGTACTCCGGTAATTTCCCGCTATGATCTTGACGGTGTCGCCCTTCTTGATCTTCAGCTTCGGCTGTTTGTTAAACTTCCTTTCCATAGTCTTATAATACTTCAGGGGCCAATGAAATAATCTTCATGAATTGCTTTTCGCGGAGTTCGCGAGCGACGGGTCCGAAAATCCGCGTTCCGCGTGGCTCATCCTGGGGATTGAGCAATACGGCTGCGTTGTCCTCGAAACGGATATACGATCCATCCTTCCTTCTCACCTCTTTCTTTGTCCGTACAATAACAGCTTTGGACACAGTGCCTTTCTTGATTTGGCTGGTCGGGATGGCAGACTTTACCGTGACAACGATCTTGTCACCCACAGACGCATAGCGCCTTCTTGTTCCACCCAAAACATGAAGACAAAGCACTTCTTTTGCGCCACTGTTGTCTGCCACGATAAGACGAGACTCATTCTGTATCATAACTGTGTCCTTTTCTTTTTCGGTATTACTTCGCCTTCTCTACAATCTCTACCAATCTCCACCGCTTGCTCTTGCTTAGTGGACGTGTCTCCATGATCTTTACGAGATCACCAATCCCCGCCTCATTCTTCTCATCGTGAGCCATCAGTTTTGTGGTCTTCTTCATGAATTTTCCGTAGATCGGGTGCTTGACCTTCCGGTCTATGGTGATCGTGATGCTCTTCTGCATCTTGTTGCTCACCACTTTTCCGATACGCTCTTTTCTTGAGTTCCTTTCCATGGGGATATTACTTTTGCGTTGCTTTCTGGTGCAATAATGTGTTGATCCGGGCTATCGATCTGCGCGTTGCCTTCATGCGGATGGGATTCTCAATCGCAGAAACCTGGTGTGCAAATTTCATTTTGCGCAGGGCTTCCTTTTCGCTGATCAGTTTCTCCTTCAGTTCGTCGACCGTCAGGTCTTTAATTTCGTTAGCGTTGTTCTTCATAGCTTATTCTACATAGTCACGGGCCACCACAAATTTTGTCTTGATGGGAAGTTTCCCATCGGCAAGCTTCAGCGCCTCCAATGCTGTCGCGCGGGTTACCCCACCAGCCTCAAACAGAATGGTACCTGGCTTTACGGCAGCTACCCAAAACTCAGGAGCTCCTTTTCCTTTACCCATCCGCACTTCAGCGGGTTTGCGTGTTATCGGCTTATCCGGAAATACACGGATCCAAACCTGGCCTTCGCGCTTCATAGCGCGGGTTACGGCTATACGGGCAGCTTCCAACTGGCGGGCCGTAAGTAATCCCATTTCAACCGCCTTGAGGCCAAACGACCCATAAGCAATTGTATGACCGCGTGTTGCCATTCCCTTGACACGGCCCTTCTGAGACTTTCTGTATTTTGTTCGCTTCGGTTGTAACATTCCTGAAAACCCTTTATTAGTCTAATTCCTATCTTCTCCTTGCTCTGTCATCTCCCGGGCGACCACCACGGTCACCACCCCTGCGATCTCCGCCACGACCCTCGCTCCTGCGATCAGGACGCTCGGGCGCTCTGCGGGGTCCGCCTTGAGCCTTGCCTTCCGCCTGGGAGACAATGCCAACATTCGGAGACAGGTCACGCTTGCCAAAAATTTCACCCTTGAAAATCCATACTTTGATACCAATCTTGCCATAGACAGTCTGCGCTTCAGAAATGGCATAGTCGATATCAGCACGAAGCGTATGGAGCGGAATACGACCTTCCTTATACTGCTCAGTACGTGCCATATCTGCACCGGCCAAACGGCCTGATAATTTCACTTTGATTCCCTCCGCACCAACACGCATAGTTGAAGCAATTGACTGCTTCATTGCGCGCCGATATGAAATCCGGGCCTCCAACTGCTGTGCGATTGCTTCACCTACCAAACGTGCATCCAGTTCAGGACGTTTGATCTCATAAATATTGATCTGAACATCCTTGCCCGTAAGCTTCTTCAACTCTTCCTTGATCTTATCGACCTCGGTACCGCCTTTACCAATCACCACACCGGGACGGGCTGTATGAATGGTCAGGGTAATACGTTTGATGGTGCGCTCAATTACCACTTTGGCAATGCCTCCCTTTTGAATCCGCGCATCGATGTACTTCCGGATCTTGTGGTCTTCTACAAGTTTGTCGGCAAATTCCTTTCCGCCGAACCACGCAGAATCCCAGCCGCGGATAATTCCGAGGCGGAAGCCGACAGGATTAATTTTTTGTCCCATTATTCCTTAGTTTCTTTTACTTCGACCTTCTTTTCCTTTGCCGCCTGAGGAGGCATCTTATCGACAACAAGCGTAACGTGATTGGAGCGCTTGCGCACCCGATGTGCCCGTCCTTGTGGCGCCGGGCGCAACCGCTTCAACATACGACCCCCATCAACGGAGATCTCTTTTACAAAAAGGTCAGCCTCTTCCAACTTCACATCCTTGTTCTTTGTCTCCCAGTTTGCAATCGCCGACATAAGCAGTTTCTCCATGCGTGCCGCCGGATGCTTGGCTTCGTATTTAAGCAGGTTCAGGGCTTGCGCTACACGCTGGCCGCGAATCAGGTCCGCCACCAGACGCATCTTGCGCGGAGAGGTGGGTACGTTATTCAGGTAAGCGATCGCCGGTCCGGTCTTGGCAGCTTCCTTAACCGCCTTGATCTTCTCCCGCTTTTGCACGGACCGCTTAATTTTTTTTTCTGTTGCTTCCATGGGCGATAATCTATTTAGCCGTAGCTTCTGCCTTGTTATTGCCCGTATGACCTTTGAAGGTGCGGGTAGGTGCAAACTCACCTAATTTATGCCCCACCATATTTTCGGTTACATATACCGGGATGAATTTATTTCCATTGTGGACCGCGAAGGTGAATCCGATGAGATCAGGCGTAATTGTGCTTCGGCGTGACCAGGTTTTGATCACTGATTTTTTTCCTGACTGCTCCATTGTGCTCACCTTCTTCTCGAGGCGAACGTCCAGGTAAGGACCTTTTTTGACTGATCTTCCCATTATTTTTTCCTCCTTGCAATGATTAGACGATCTGAATATTTCTTCGGGTGCCTGGTCTTCTTCCCTTTAGAGTAAAGTCCTTTCCGCGACCTCGGGTGACCACCGGAAGCACGGCCTTCACCACCACCCATGGGGTGATCGACCGGGTTCATGGCCACGGCACGGGTGCGGGGGCGAATTCCTCTCCACCGGCTGCGACCTGCCTTGCCAACTGACTCGTTCATGTGATCCGGATTAGAAACCGCACCGACCGTGGCGAGGCAGCGTACCAGCACCATCCGCATTTCTCCTGAAGGCATCTTTAGTGTGGCATACTCACCTTCGCGGGCAAGTAGCTGGACAAAAGATCCTGCGCTGCGCGCAATTGAAGCTCCTGTACCAGGCTTATTCTCCACATTATGAATAATAGTTCCCAGCGGAATCTTAGATAAAGGAAGTGTGTTACCTACTTCAGGTGCTACATCATCGCCGGATACTACCTGCTGGCCTACCTTCAGGCCTTGGGGCGCGATGATATAAGATTTGAATCCGTCGGCGTAATACAACAAGGCAACGCGTGCTGTGCGTGTCGGATCGTATTCGATCGACTTAACCACAGCTGGAACGCCAAACTTATTACGAACGAAATCAACGTTTCTTGATTTCTGTTTGTGACCACCACCAATATAGCGCATCGTCATCTTGCCATCGCTGTTGCGGCCTCCGGTCTTCTTGATGGAAGTCAATAACGACTTCTCCGGACGACCTTTTGTGATGTCTTCAAAGCCAGGCGACAGTCTGTGTCGCGTGCCAGGGGTTACCGGTCTGAGTTTCTTCAGCGCCATCGCTTATCGTTTAAACGTTGCTATAAAAATCTATCACTTCGCCCTGAGCAAGGGTCACAATTGCTTTCTTGTAATTGGGCTTGCGTCCAGACAGCGTACCTGCTTTGGTAAACCGAACCTTCTGCTTTCCCATGACACTGAGCGTATTGACTTTAGAGACATTGACACCGTACATTTTCTCAACGGCATTTTTAATCTCCACTTTGTTGGCATTGATATCAACGATAAAGCCATACTTTCCCTTCTCGTTGAGGGAAGATACTTTCTCGGTAACCAGGGGGCTCTTGAGGATGCTCATGGGGCTACTTATTTAAAAGGGTATCGATTTTTCCAACCGAGCTCTCTACGAGGATCAGCTTGTCGGCATGCATCACATCGTATGTATTAAGCTGGGATGCCGTAATCACTTTCGTGTTGCGGATGTTCCTTCCAGATACAACAATATTTTTGTTCGCTTCAGGGATAACGAGAAGTGTCTTTTGTGTGTCCATACCCAACGATTTGAGCATGGCGATATACTGCTTGGTCTTGGGGGCTTCAAAATTGAAGTCCTCAACGATAGAAATCGACATGTCTTTGGCCTTGTATGTCAGGGCAGAACGACGTGCCAAATCTTTGACTTTCTTGTTCAGCTTGAATGAGTAGTCCCGGGGTGTTGGACCGAAAACACGGCCTCCCCCTTTAAACTGAGGGTTCTTGATGTTACCTGCACGGGCACCCCCGGTGCCTTTTTGCTTTTTGATTTTCTTGGATGATCCCGAGATCTCATTCCGTTGTTTGGACTTGTGCGTTCCCTGGCGCTTGTTGGCCAAGTGACTCTTTACATCCAACCAAATGGCGTGATCGTTGGGCTCAATGCCGAACACCTCCGCAGAGAGGTTAACGTTACGGCCCGTTTTTTCGCCGCTGTATTTTGTAACTGCTACGTCCATCACTTTTGCAGAATTATGGTTGAGTTCTTCGCGCCCGGTACAGATCCACTGACCAGAATCAGGTTATGCTCGGCCATGATCTTCACCACCTTGAGGTTAGTGACCTTCACACGGTCGTTGCCCATACGGCCTGGCAGGCGCTTTCCTTTGATTACACGTGAAGCAAAGGAGGCGTTACCCATCGAACCAGGAGCGCGGAGCCTGTTATGCTGTCCGTGCGTCTGGCCTCCGACGCCTGCGAAGCCATACCGTTTGACAACTCCCTGAAATCCGCGGCCTTTAGAGGTTCCTACGGCATCCAGAAAATCACCTTCGGCAAACACATCCTGAATACGAACTTCTTTGCCGAGCTCGGCAATGCTGTTGAACTCTGCGCCGAAGTCACGAAACTCAACCACAGCCCGCTTGGGTGTGGTATTAGCTTTCTTGAAGTGACCTACCAGCGGCTTGGATGTGCTCTTTTCCTTTTTTTCTCCGAAGGACAATTGCAGGGCGGAATAGCCATCAGTCTGTTCGTTCTTGACCTGAGTGACTACGCACGGTCCTGCCTCGATGACTGTACAGGCGATATTCTGACCGTTCTGGTCATATATGCTCGTCATCCCAATCTTACGTCCTATTATTCCAGGCATGGTTAAACCTATTTTGCTGTTTTTGTGCCGTTTTGCGGGTTTTGTATCGCAAAAAGGACTGCAAAGATAGGAACAGGGCCGGAGTTACCAAGTGCCGAATTCAAAAAAACATGAGCATGTTGGGAATTTCGCAAGGCCGCCTCCAGGAAGCCATACCATTACGTTGATTTTCAGCAAGTTAAACAAGCATTAAAAGCTGAAAAAAAGTGAATCGGTTGGGATTACAAACTGTATTTCCGGTAATGTCAGCTAATCCGCTCAACGCCCAATCCGGGTGCATCGGAGCAACGCATCATGCCGTCTTCGAGAATGAATCCGCCTTTGACAATATCCTTGCCCAGATCAAGACTGCCATCCAGGTCGATGTACTTGGTATTAGAGCAGGCAAAGGCCACATGCAGACCCGCCGTAATGCTTATGATGCTTTCATCGTTGCACCCCCAGAAAAGGTCGATGCCCTCCTGAAACCCGATATTTGCGATCTGAAGGCCTTGACCAATGCCACCGCATTTCATCAGTTTGATATTGAAAATGCCTACAGCCTTTGGTGGTTTTACCAGTTCCAACGCATCCTTGGGGGACAATAGCGATTCATCCGCAGCGATTTTGGACTTCACCTCCTCAGGAAG
>JANPES010000328.1:0-3182 GCA_031423035.1 Cyclobacteriaceae bacterium
GCGGATGTTGACCGTGCGATCATCTTCATTAAAGTAATAGTCACGGTTACCGAGCCCAAGCCCTCCCTGACCAAAGAAAAGTGCGTACTTGGTGCTGATCTTGTCATCCTGTCCCAAATAGAATGAGAAAGCAGGACTGGTTCCAATGGTGTGAAGGTGGGCTATTGTTGCGAGCAAAGATGAAAGGTCGCTGACCTGAGCGATGCTGTCGAGCTCCTTTTGCAAAGGCGCTAATCCGGCCTTCTCGATTGCGAGGGTATCCATTCCCGAAGAATAGAAGTCGCCAATCTTTTGTTTGTTGCTGCCTTTCTCAGCCTTTGTCATGGCTGATGTCTCACAGACCCGCCTTACCTGCGCGTTGATGGTATCGCCGATCATCCGGAAAATGCCGTTTGAACTTTCCGAAGCGGGGATGGGGTTACGGCTAAACCAACCTCCATTTGCATAGGAAAAGAAATCACTGGCAGGATTTTCCGTTGTATCACGATTTGTAATCAGCGGATCTGGCAAGAAAAGGCCAGGCTTCTTCTCCGGTGCACTGCAGGCGAACATGATAAAAACTCCTGCGATTCCAATAAGCGTAAGTGAGCGCAATTTCATTTTTTCGGGATAGTTCAGGTGAAACAGATTTCTAAGGTACTCGTTTCAGGACAACTCGCTGCAGGTTGTTGGCGGAATAGTTGACCACCTCCGCAATCTCCTGGCGCTCCAGGTGCCCGAGCGCTTCACACAGGCTATGCGTGATGGGACCTGGCCTTCCATCACCGACGGTCCGTTCGTCGACTTTGACGATCGGAAGGATCCCTTTCGTTGTGCTGGTCAGGAAAGCTTCCTGCGCAAGCGCAACATCATGGAGTGTCACCGTACGCTCTTCGACCTTAATCAATTTCCTTGCTTCTTGAATCACCTTCATCCGGGTGATCCCATGCAGGATGTGTTTGTCGGAAGTGACCAGTGCTCCCTCTTTGGTGACCAGGAAAAAATTACACCGGGGGAACTCGGTTACCTCGTCATTCAGGTGATAGAGTACATCCGCCGCGCTGCTCTCTTTCACGTTCTTCTGAAGCCACACACCCATGATGTAGTTGATGGTCTTCACTTCCGGGATATCGCGGCGATAAGGATAGGTGATAATTTTGATCCCACCCTCCACTTGCTTCTGCGAAGGGAGCACGAGCGGGTGCTGGGAGATGATGAAATTCCCTTTCACAGGCTGATACGCATCTGGTGAATATCCCCCGGTGAGAATCATCTTGATGCCTGCCTCCGCCATCTTGTTGCGCTGGATGAGTTCGGCAATGACGCCACGTAACTGCTCGCGCTCCATGATTCCCTGAAGTCCCATGACTTCGGCGGAACGATAAAATCGATCGAGATAATCATTGAGGTATAGTGGTACATGGTCTTTGATTCGGAAAAAATCAAAAATTCCGTACCCGCGTTGGATGGCGAGGTCGCTGACATGCAGACTGGCTCGATCCAGTGGAATAAACTCATTATTCAGAAAGGCGTCCATGCTAGTTACTGATGGCGTTATATTTTTTCAAGATAGGAATGACTTTATCCAAAGGCAATGCTTCAATCTGGTGATCATCTTTCCCCACCGTTGTCGTTGCCGCAAACAAGGAGTTGATGATTGCCTCTTCGGTCGCCTCAATGACGGCGAGGAAAAGGGGCGAAACTGCATCGTTGGCAAGAAGCGTGACTGATTGTGTGGGTCCCTTCGCATTGAATGGTATTCTGAGTGAGGGGTCGGTTGAAAAGGCAATCACATAATCGCCGCTGCCATTGGACCCGATCCCTCCTGTCTTACCCAGTCCCAGAAGAGCGCGCTTTGCCAAGCGCTTCAGGTTGCGGCTGTCCAGTGGTGCGTCGGTGGCAACCACAATCATGCAGGAACCGTCAGCCCAATCGTTGAGCTTGTCACTGAGGTAAAATTTCTTCAATTCCTTTCCGACCGGTGCGCCGTTAATCTGGAGGACGCCGCCAAAATTACTTTGCACGAGGACGCCCACGGTGTATCCGCCCAGATTCTCTTGTATCTTTCGCGAAGATGTTCCGATGCCGCCTTTGAATCCGAAGCACACCGTACCGGTGCCGGCGCCTACACACCCTTCACCAATATTTTCTGCCTTGGCACTTTGCAATGCCTGGAGAACATGCTCAGCAGAAACGGGTCTTGAACGTATGTCGTTGAGATAACCATCGTTGGTTTCTCCTACCACAGCATTGACCGACTGGACATTTTCATTTCCTGGGAGTTCAAGGGTAAACTTAATCAACGCTTCCATAGCCGTTGATACATTAAGCGTGTTGGTAAGAACTATTGGAGTCTCCAGGTTCCCAAGTTCTTCCACCTGGGTGCTGCCGGCCAGTTTACCAAACCCGTTGCCGGTGTAAATGGCCGCCGGAACTTTTTCCTGAAAGAGGTTTCCGCCATGGGGAATAATTGCTGTGACGCCGGTGCGGACTCCTTTGCCGGATACAAGTGTTGTGTGGCCAACTTTTACTCCGCTCACATCAGTGATTGAATTGCCTTTCCCGGTTGGCAAGACGCCGATGCGCACGCCGAAGTCTCTGGCTCTACCCCGTTGCTGGGCCATCAGCCCAACAGAAAGGAACAAGAAACACAGGATGCAAAAGAGGCGCATGAATTTTATTGAATGCTCAACGGACGAATATAAAACGTTACGATGGATTTCCGGCTAGTGGGTCTATGATAACTCTTGCCATCCCCATCCAGTTGGCTGATCCATATGGACCGAACCTATGGTTCTCTTGGGCATTAGCTCACTCTTGAGTCAACGGACTGAAGTCCGCTGTTACAAAATAGGCCGAGGCTACGCCTCTCGTCCGAATCGCCCTCGCTGCTGTCCAAAGCCGGAGGCTCGACGGGTTTAAAAACAACGGGTTAAAACCCGTTGAAAGAAAACGTGCAGGCGCGGGCTTCTTTGGAAAAGGGCGCACAAAACTGTCATACAACGTGACCGCACTGTCACAGCGCCAAAACTGGAAAAGAACCAGTCAAACGGATCTGCGTCAATTGGTAATATCAGGGCATGGTCGATACAGGGAAATTCGTAGCTTCCCCTGTCGTTTTCAATCGCCACAACCTTTCCCCAAAATTTATGTCATGTGCTTTAAAAGAATTTAGCCGCTCCACCCGACTGCTTTTCTTCTTA
>JANPES010000329.1:0-14277 GCA_031423035.1 Cyclobacteriaceae bacterium
TGTGGTCATCCTGCTGGATTCGCTCACTCGCCTGGCCCGCGCCTACAATACGGTGGTGCCTTCCTCTGGAAAAATTCTTTCCGGTGGTGTTGATGCCAATGCGCTGCACAAGCCCAAGCGTTTCTTTGGAGCAGCCCGTAAGATCGAAAATGGCGGATCACTGACCATTATCGCCACCGCGTTGATTGACACTGGATCCAAAATGGATGAAGTTATTTTTGAAGAATTCAAAGGAACCGGCAACATGGAATTGCAGCTCGACCGCAAGTTGTCGAACCGCCGGATGTATCCCTCCATTGACGTCCCTGCTTCTGGCACACGTCGCGAAGAACTTTTGATGAAGGAGGAAGAATTGCAGCGCGTTTGGATCCTTCGGAAGTTCATGAGCGACATGAACTCGGTAGAAGCGATGGAGTTCTTACAAGCCAAGATGAAGGGCACACGGAATAATGAGGAGTTTTTGATTTCCATGAATGGGTAGTCTTGATCTATAAATATTTACCCGATTGTAAAATTGGTCAGGTAAGCGCGGGGTAAATCCCGCGCTTTTTTTTGCCGAAATCACAGTGAAATAAGTTGCACTGCATTTCAGGTTAAAAGCCCGCATTTTTGTTCATTAACTACTAGTCATCGTTTTTTCATATATTAGAGTAGGTTTTAAGAGAACACAATCACTTGATCTCATGAAAACTACTCTTCTCCTTCTGGTGTGCCTCTGGATGCCAATAAATCTACGGGCGCAAAACAGACATCATATTTCCAAGTTAACAGTGGTGATGGGGGAAGTCCTTGAAGTTTTTTCTGACTCTCTTCACATTGACACGCTCATCATGCAGGATGACAGCCGTATTGTCTTTCTTGCTCCGGAAACCAAGCTGGTTATTGAGAATGCCTTTGTCGGGAAGAATTGTAAATGGGATGCTTCCGGGGCCTCTGCAATAAACAAACCCAAATTCAATGCACTAAGTGTATTCGCTGACGGAAGTACTGCGACTTATATTCCAAAAACACAGCGTGTGCAAATGGTAAACGCAAGCAACAACGGCAGGAATATTTATGCTTCCGTCATCTTTCGATTCCTTTATGGACTCACCATTGATACAAGCGGTGAGTACGGTCACGTGGGAAGAACTGGGATGACAGGAGCCAAAGGCCTTGACGGGAGTAACGCCGCCCCAAATGGTCAACCCGGAGGGGACGGAGGCCCTGGAGGCAGTGGAGGAGATGGAGGGACCCTTTCATTGTTGTACGCTTGCGATGGGTTCTCACCTGTTTTTCTCAAGGAGGGTTTCCGTTCCATCAACTTGCTCTATCGTGGTGGCCTTGGTGGCTCCGGCGGGCCACCCGGCCGTGGCGGGAATGGTGGAGTGGCCAGGCGATACATTGACAATGGCAACAATACCGTCGAGTGGGACGGTCGGAAGGGTTCCACCGGCCCATACGGCCGGTTTGGTCCATCAGGGGATAATGGAATGGATGGCGCTCTTATCCTGAAAAAATTGAACTAGCCCTTCCTTTTCCGTTCATGAAACGCGCCTTTGAAAGTTGGATCTGCGCGCCGTTTCTGCCGGTCGATCTCCCGGTTCTGCGCTTGCTGCTCGTCCGCAGCCGTCTCCTCCACCACAATGCCCTTGGGAAGTTCCATCATCGGTACTTTTTCCCGAATAATCGTCTCAATGCTTGACATATGATGCTCTTCGGCTTTCGTGACGAAAGTAATCGCCGCGCCAGTCAGGTTGGCCCGCCCCGTGCGCCCAATGCGGTGGACATAATCGTCATACTTCAGAGGGACATCGAAATTAATGACGTGCGACACATTGGTCACGTCAATGCCGCGTGAGGAGACATCTGTTGCAACCAGGACGCGTAGACTTCCATCCTTAAATTCATTCATGGCATTGATCCGGGCGTTTTGTCCTTTGTTGGAATGAATCACGCGCACGGGTCCAAGTTTCTTCCGGTCAATGTACTTCGACACATCATTGGCCACCTGCTTGGTGCGGGCAAATACCATCACACGCTGGAATTTTTCGCGGTCATTCAGAAAATACTCCAGCAAATTGATTTTTGTTTTGAGGTTTGGAACATGGACCTGTTCCTGCCTTACTTTCTTCGCCGGGGTTGATTGTGGCGTGACTTCGACTTTGGCTGGGAAAAGGAGAAATTCCTCCGCCATTTTTTCCACCTTTTCCGGGAACGTGGCTGAGAAAAGGAGGTTCTGACGTTTTGATGGAATGACCTCAAATATCTTTCTCAACTGCTGCAGGAATCCCATATCGAGCATGCGGTCAGCCTCATCCAGCACAAGGATCTTAATCTGCTTGACCTGAATTTCCTGCTTCATATAAAGTTCCGTAAACCGCCCTGGCGTCGCAATGAGCAAATCGGCGCCGGCTTGTAGTCTTTCTATTTGTGTCTTGGGTCCAACGCCACCATACAATATCGCAACGCGCAAGTCAGTATGCCGGGCAAGGGCTGCGGCATGCTCAGCGATCTGTATGACCAGTTCTTTTGTCGGGGCCAGCACCAATGCCCGTGGCTCTTTCCCTTGCGCATAATTGATTTTCTTCAGGATTGGCAACAGGTACGCTGCGGTCTTTCCAGTACCCGTTTGGGCAATACCGATCACGTTTTGCCCACCAAAAACCAATGGTATAACACGTTGCTGAATTTCGGTCGGGGTCACAAATCCCTCTTCCGCTACTGCCATTAGCAGCTGTGGGTTAAGTTTGAGGTCAGACCAGACCAAAGATTTGAGGACTTCCACGTATTTTGGGTTTATCTTTGCAGCGATGAATACGCTCATCGTAAATGCGAAGATAGTAAATGAAGGCAAGGTCATGGATGGAGATGTACTGATCCGTGAGGACCGCATCGAACAAATCGGGTCCTCCCTCTCATCCTCCGGACACACGATTGACGCCCAGGGAAAATTCCTTCTTCCTGGAATAATCGATGACCAGGTTCATTTTCGCGAACCCGGCCTTACCCACAAAGGGACTATTTACACAGAATCACGAGCGGCTGTGGCTGGCGGAGTGACCTCCTATATGGAGATGCCGAATACAGTTCCCCCTACATTTACACAGGATCTGCTAGAGCAAAAATACCAGATCGCCAGCCGGACATCGCTCGCAAACTATTCCTTCTACATCGGAGCTTCAAACGACAACGTAGAAGAGGTTCTGAAGACCAATCTGGAAAAGGTTTGCGGACTAAAAATATTCATGGGCTCTTCGACGGGAAACTTGTTGGTTGATGATCCTAAAATTCTGGAGGGATTCTTTTCGAGATTTCCAGGGCTGATAGCCACACATTGTGAAGATGAACCAACCATACGGAGAAATTCCGAATCCTTCCGTGAAAAGTATGGTGAGGACATTCCCGCAGAATATCACCCCCAGATTCGGAGCGAGGAAGGCTGCTATACCTCTTCCAGCATGGCTGTCGCACTTGCTAAACGCCATGATACGCGGTTACATGTGCTTCACATTTCGACCGCGAAAGAGGTATCCCTTTTCTCGAATGCCCTGCCATTGGCAAAAAAAAGGATCACGGCTGAGGCTTGTATTCATCATCTGTGGTTTAACGATGCTGACTATAAGCGGCTTGGTTTGAAAATAAAGTGGAACCCTGCAATAAAGACTGCAGCTGATCAGGATGCGATTCTAAAGGCGGTCCTCGATGATCACATAGATGTTATTGCGTCAGACCATGCGCCGCACACACGGGAAGAAAAGCAAAATACCTACTTCAAAGCTCCTGCCGGCGGGCCACTGATTCAGCATAGCCTCGTGGCTATGATGGCCTTTGTTCAGCAAGGAAAAATTTCAATTGAACGCGTTGCTGAGAAAATGTGTCACAATCCTGCAATTCTATTCGGTGTCCAGGAGCGCGGCTATTTACGGGAAGGCTATTTCGCAGACCTCGTGCTTGTCGATCCACATAACCCGTGGAAAGTCGACCGCTCGACCGTGTTGGCCAAGTCCGGCTGGTCACCGTTCGAAGGACTTGACTTTGAGTCGCGGGTGACTCATACGTTCGTCTCCGGTCACTTGGCCTTCGAGAATGGAAAACTCAATGAACAAAAGTTGGGTGCGCGGCTCTCCTTTCACAGGAATTGACCAAAGGGCCTTTTTGCATTTCTACACCCTGTGGCTACCTTTGCATTCCCTAAACGGTGAATGTAGTTCAGTTGGTTAGAACGCCAGATTGTGATTCTGGAGGTCGCGGGTTCGAGCCCCGTCTTTCACCCAACGCCCCATCCACAGCGCTGCTGAGATGGGGCTTTTTTGATGCGCTCCGTTCGGAACAATTTACTTGGCATCTCTCCATGAGTTCCTGTAAATAGCTAATAAATCAAAATTCAATGGATCAGCAAATCATTAACCTCTTTGATGAATACACTCACAAACCACTTCACCGCGAGGAATTCATTTCCCGGTTAACCCGGCTAACCGGAAGCACGGCCGCAGCACTGGCCATTTTGCCGCTCCTGGAGGTTAACTATGCTAAGGCGGCGACCATTGAAAATCAGGATGAACGCCTGTTCACCGAGGCCATCACTTACCCCGGTGACGGTTCTGACATGAAAGCCTATCTGGCACGACCCCAGGCTGAGGGACAATATCCTGGGGTTGTCGTGATCCATGAAAACCGGGGACTAAATCCCCATATAGAAGACATTACGCGTCGGGTGGCCTTGGCTGGATATCTCGCGATTGCTCCTGATGCTCTTTCCCCGCAAGGCGGAACTCCCGTTGATGCTGACAAGGCCCGGGAAATGTTCCAAAAATTAGATGCGCCCAAAAACCTTAATAATTTCCTGAAAGCATTCGATTATCTGAAGGGCCGGAAAGACTGTATCGCAAAATTTGGCACAGTTGGGTTTTGCTGGGGCGGCAGGATGGTGAATCTGATGGCTGTAAACGCGCCTCAGTTGAATGCAGCGGTAGCCTACTACGGCAGTCAGCCCGATGTCGCAGACGTACCGAAAATAAAAGCCGCGGTTCAATTGCATTACGCGGGTATGGACGAGCGCATCAATGCTGGAATTCCTGCGTACGAAGAAGCCCTGAAGAAATCAAATATCTCCTTCGAACTTTATACTTATTAGGGAGCCCAGCATGCCTTCAACAACGATACTGCTCCGACGCGCTACAATGAATCAGCAGCCAAACTGGCTTGGGAAAGGACCCTCGCCTTCTTCAAAAAGAACCTGGGATAGTGGGCGTTGCTTTGGACATGGATAGGGTTTTTGATAACTTTATTTATGATCTCCTTTCCGGATTTCCAGGGGCAATCGTTCAGCAAACAAATAACATTGCTTCACGAGCACGGATCTTGCATCCTAAGCATTCGATACTACCGCTACAAAGTGAGTCTGTACTTGCTAGGAGATTTCTACCTGGAGGTATTCTATCATCCAAAGAAAGACTTGATTGAAAAAATCGTCCCGCTGGATGTGCAGCACCCCAGAACAAATTTCTATACTGATCAAATCAGGCTGCCAGCAATCCTCTAAAAGGAAAAGGCCCATTCGGGCCTTTTCCTCTCTTCATGATCTTCTTTATAATCAGGCAGTGGCCGTCGCCGCCGGTGTCTTAATCTGTGCCTTCAAAGCTACCGTTTTCTTCGCTTTATAGCCACAATAGCTGCACTGGTAGTGCTTGACCAATTCTCCTTCTTCAGTATCAGTCGGGGCCTTCAGGATTTCCTCACGATTCACCTTGAAAGTTTGATAGTTACACTCAGGGCATTGAATGGCATGCAAATGACCTGCATACTTCTCAATTTTTATGAAGCCTGTTTCTTCATCTTTCCAAACGTCGTAGTCAACTGAAAAGACGTTTTCTTCAGCCTGCATCCCTTCATCCAAGTGGGAGTCTTCCTCCTCTTCACTAAGCAACTTCATCGGCTTGCCTGTCTTGGGGGATATTCTGGGCATATAGCGAAGTACTTTCAATCGCTTCTCGATAAAGAAGGGATAATAGAACTTCAAAAGATTCTGAACAATGAGAGCCGCAATAATTCCCATCATGCCTGTAAGGAATACCCGTACAAACATCATAATGGTGGTTATCTCAATGATATTTCCATTGAAAAACAAACAACCTCCAACAATCAGTATGAGCGCAGCATACCAAAGTACCTTTACCTCATGTCGATTGATAAAATCGTACTTGTCCTTATTGTCCGCGACGGAGGACAACCTGACTAAGTAACCTACTACGACCAAAATACCCAGTGCCCAACACGCGTAGGCAATGTTATGGGCCATATTGTTCCAGGATGCGTAAGGATTATCAACCATGGGCTTTTAGTGTTTTCAGTTATTAATCAGACAAATATAGAGAGTATCCAAATTCTTGCAATCTTAAACGAATCACCAATTTAACGGGATTAGTGCAAAAATTCCAATGTCGATCAAAATTAATCTACTTATTCAGTAGCACCCGAGCGATAAAGCTGGAAATGAAGGCCTGACATTGCTGTTTTGCCTCAAAAATGCCCATGTGTGCAGTTCCCGGCAATTCAGAAAAAATGCACTTTTCGCTCTTTTCAGCAAATTTTCGCAACTGATCTGCGGGAATAAGCGGGTCTAGGGTACCGGCAAGAATCAGACAAGGTTGATGTGATTGCAGGAGTTCCTTCGAACGGTCTGGGCGGTCGCGCATCGCCATGACATATCCAATCAGCGCATCTTTCTTCGTTGCCAATGCCCGCCGACGCGCAGACTCAACAAAGGGACTTTGTTTATCGGCAAAGAGACCAGGAACAAAGGTTTCAATAAATGGGTCGACGCCATTTAGCTGAACAAACTGAATTACTTTTTCCCGTACTTCTTTTCGCTCCGCTGTGTCGGCAAACGGTGTGGAGTGAAATAATCCTATCCCTGCTACCCGATCCGCATGCCTGGCGAGAAGCGAAAGGGCTATGTACCCTCCGAGCGAATGACCAATTACGATTGCGTGCTTTATCCCAAGGTCTTCCAACCATTGCGCAATTTCATCTCCAACAAGGTCAATACTGAAAGGCATGCCTAACATTGGGGACCGGCCAAATCCTGGCAAGTCCGGCATGAGAACACGATAAGAGGGAGTGAAATCGCCAACAAAATCTGCCCATATCTCATGGGAATCACAGAATCCATGAAGAAAGACGAGAGGTAGTCCGTTGCCGGCCTCCTCAAAGTAAATATTCGTCATGGGCTTACCTTGTACGCGCAACGCTCTCCAGCATGGAGTATACGGCCTCCTCGATACCTGCTGGACCAAAACCAGCTTCATTGTGAAGTTCCAATTGCTCACCATGTTCGATCACCACATCGGGTATCCCCAAGCGCTTGACTTCGGCCGAATAATGATGGTCTGCCATAAACTCGAGCACCGCACTCCCAAATCCTCCCTGAATGCAGCCGTCCTCAACAGTTATAATTTTCGTGTGCAATGAACATATCTCGTGAAGCAGCTTTTCGTCGAGTGGTTTCGCGAACCGCATGTCATAGTGCCCCACCTGGACACCTTGCTTTTCGAGTTTAGCACAAACATCTACAGCGTAGTTCCCGATGTGTCCGAGTGTGAGGATGGCCAGATCGCTCCCCGCTCTCAATTTTCTTCCCGTTCCAATTTCAATCTTCTCAAATGGAGTTCTCCAGTTTGGCATAACTCCCTGACCCCTGGGGTAACGGATCGAAAATGCATTTTCTTTGCGGGGGAGCTGGGCAGTGTACATGAGATTCCTCAACTCAGATTCATTCATGGGTGCAGAGACAATCATGTTCGGGATGCACCGGAAATACGCAATATCGTAGGCACCATGATGCGTTGGCCCGTCGGATCCGGCAAACCCGGCCCGGTCAAGGCAAAAATTAACAGGCAATGCCTGAATACACACATCATGAATCACCTGGTCATAGGCACGCTGCATGAACGAACTATAGATGTTGCAGAACGGAATCAGCCCTTGTGTCGCCAGGCCAGCGGAAAAGGTAACGGCATGTTGCTCTGCAATGCCCACATCAAAAGCGCGGTCTGGCATTTCCTTCATCATGATATTCATCGATGAACCAGAAGGCATGGCTGGGGTGATCCCGATGATCTTGTCATTCTGCTTGGCCAATTCTACCAAAGTGTGACCGAAGACATCCTGATACTTGGGCGCCTGCGGCCTGTCGTGAGCTTTCTTGTGAATCTCTCCCGTGATTTTGTCAAACGTACCAGGAGAGTGCCAGGTAGTTTTGTTTCCAGATTCCGAGGGTCCGTACCCTTTTCCCTTTACCGTGACACAGTGAAGAATCTTTGGACCCTTGATATGCTTGAGGTCATTAAGAACGGCAACCAGGTGATCTACATCATGACCATCCACGGGTCCAAAGTAGCGGAGGTTCAAGGATTCAAAGAGGTTGCTTTGGCTTAGCAAAGCAGACTTGAGTGCTGTGTCAACTTTTGAAACAATCTCCTGCGCATTCTTGCCTACTTTAGAAAGTTTCCCAAGCAGATTCCAGACCTCATCCTTAAACCGATTATAGGTCTTTGATGTCGTAATGTCCGTCAAGTAATCTTTTAACGCCCCAACGTTGGGATCAATCGACATACAATTGTCATTGAGAATAATGAGCAGGTTTGTATTGGATACGCCTGCATTATTAAGTCCTTCGAAGGCAATGCCTCCGGTGAGGGCTCCGTCGCCAATTACCGCCACATGCTGCTTGTCTTCAAGCCCTTTGTAATGGGAGGCTACGGCCATTCCAAGTGTAGCCGAAACCGAGGTGGAAGAATGGCCTACGCCAAAGGCATCGTATTCACTTTCCTTTCGCTTGGGGAACCCCGAAATTCCCTTATAGAGGCGGTTGGAGTGGAATGTGTCCCTCCGCCCGGTCAGTATCTTGTGCCCGTACGCCTGGTGACCCACATCCCATACAATTTGATCGTAAGGAGTATTAAACACATAATGGAGGGCCACAGTTAGTTCAGTAACTCCCAGGCTCGCGCCAAAATGGCCACCATAGATAGAAACGTTATCGATGATAAACTGCCTCAATTCCTGACACAATTGCACAAGTTGTGCCTTGTCGAGCTTCTTTAGGTCGGCGGGGCTGTCAATTTTAGACAGGAGTTGGCCCGGAGTAATCAGCATAATCAGTCTAGCTATTGCTACTTAACAGCGATTTAAGTTAACTGTTTTGAGGGTATTTGGAGTCAAATTAAGGGCAAATCTACACATTTGAATTGGCTGTGGTTTTGTCTGGGCATTTGAATAATTTTGCCGGCCTATGACCGCCGAGAATTTCGAGATAAAGTTACCCCTCTTTGAAGGACCTTTTGATCTGTTGCTGTTCTTTATTGAACGGGACGAACTGGATATCTATGATATTCCGATAGCCAAAATCACAAACGATTTCCTGGACTATTTACACCATCTGGAGACGCTGAATGTTGAACTTGCCAGTGAGTTCATTCTGGTGGCAGCCACGCTTATGCGCATCAAATCAAAAATGCTTCTTCCTCGTCCGCAAGTTGATGAGTTGGGCAATGAAATTGACCCCCGCGAAGAGCTCATTAAGCATCTTCTGGAATACAAGAAATATAAGTCGGTAATTGACACCTTCCAGAAGTTTGAGGAGACTGAATTGCAGAAAGAAAAGCGCGGAAACATTCTTCGTGAACTCAAGTCCCTGGCTGCAACGGTCAACGTGGAGGCCGAACTCCAGGAAGTTGATTTATACAAATTGATGCAAGTGTTTGAAAAAGTCAGCAAGCGCTTTGAGGAGGAAAAAAACAGGCCGGTCCATCAGGTCGTTCAATATCCGTATACCGTAGAGGGCCAGAAGGAATATATTCTAAATGAACTCACACGTAAAAGGACACTCTCATTTTCCGAGATGGTGGAAATCAATCCCACCCGGGTTGCGCTGATCTTCAATTTTCTTGCCATTCTTGAAATGCTTGCCATCGGTAATCTCGATCTCCAACTTGGCGAAGGATACAACAATTTCTGGATTACCTTGAAAGAACCTGTAGAAACCGCATCCTGATTCCTACATCAAATAATCGCCTCTCGCAAAACTCCTGGTTATCCATGCGAAGGGAAGACGTATTTTTGAAGTCAATGAAAAGGCTCCTGTTTTGGATTTGTATTTGCTCGCCTGGGTTGGCCCTGGCACAAGATCCCTTGACACTGGAGCAAGTAATTCAGCGCGGCCTCAAGAATAACTTTGATATTCAAATACAATCCAACCTCGTCGAAATTGCCAGAAATAACAATGCGCCAGGGCAGGCAGGCCGATATCCAACCATCAACCTCTTGTTGAACAGCACAAACTCCATCGTCAATCGTGTGCCCGCCAACCCGTTTGCCATTCCGGGTACAAGCATCTCCAACAGCATTCCCGGACAATTGGATATCGGTTGGATTCTCTTCAATGGATTTACGGTAAGCATTAACAAGAACCAGTTGGAAAGGCTGCAGCAACAATCTGAGGGCAATGCATCCATCGTGGTACAGAATACCTTGCAAAGCATCATCCTCGGCTACAGTCAGGTACTCCTGGAAAAAGAGCGCCTTGGGGTTCGTCGCAAGTTGCTGGATTTATCCAAGACGCGATATGAGCAAGTTAAACTTAAGAAAAATGTGGGTAGCGCAATCACATTTGATGTCCTTCAGGAAGAAAGTAACTTTCTAACTGATTCTGGAAATTTTGTACTGCAAAGTCTCAACTATAGAAATGCGGTGCGGAACCTCAACGTGCTTATAAACGAAAAAGCGGAGAAGACGTATTCGTTTCCGCAGCCACTCAAATTCAACGCCCCCACCTTTGTCTATTCAGACCTTGAAGCCAAGATGACAAGCAACAACTTCACGCTCAAGAACCAGTATATCACACAATCCATTCTTCACGGAAGCACCCAGTTGGCTAGCGCGGGCCTCTATCCCTCTTTCAACCTCAATATGGGCGGTACAGGAAGCCTTGACTGGGTGAACGCCAGGTTTCGTCCTATTGAAAATGGGATCCCTGTGAAAAGCACGGTTGGCTATCTGCTGGATGATCCGGCGCAACCGGTTATCAACACCACGTTTGCCCCTGAAAGCAGAACTGTAGCCGGAAATTCCTATGGTGGATACGCAAATTTTTCTTTACGCTATACCTTGTTTAACGGAGGCCAAATCAAGCGGAGCATTGAAAACGCAAAAACCCGTGAGCTTATCGGCCAGCAAACCACCGACCAGCTGAAGTTATCACTGCAACGTGATCTTCAGATTGCGTATGATTTGTTTGAACAACGCAAGCAAATCGTGGAAATCACGCGAATAAACCAGCGCGCAACCGAGCTAAATATCACGCTTGCTGAGGAACGCTATCGGGTAGGCTACATTAACGCCATTGATCTCCGATTGATTCAGTTGAACTATTTGAATGCAACACTTGCTAACCTTGAGGCAGTCTTCAACCTGATCGATGTCTACACCGACCTCATGAGCCTGACGGGAAGTATTATTGAACAGGCTGATAATTTTGGAAAGTAATTCGATCAACGGAACGAAATCCAGACGTCAAACGAGTTCAATAAAAATAAAGTATTTTCAATCTCCTTGTAGATCCAGTCCTGTTCCCATTGTTTAGCCTAAATATTCAACCCATGAAAGCCCTTTCAATTCTCGCTCTCCTGCTTCTTGCTACCGGTTCATTCGCTCAGCAAAAATCAATTTATCTGCTTCAGCCCGATCGTGTTTTCGATGGTACCGAAATGCATGAAGGTTGGGCTGTTCTTGTTGAGGGTGATAAGATTGCAGCGGCAGGTCCCAAGGAATCAGTTAAGGTTCCCAGAGAATCCCAAACGGTAACAATGCCGGGTGTCACACTTCTGCCCGGGCTCATTGAAGGACACTCTCATTTGTTGCTCTACCCTTACAATATCACCGATTGGGATACGCAAGTACTTAAAGAGTCAGACGCTTACCGAACTGTGCGTGCAACTGTCCATGCAAAAAATACCCTGATGGCAGGTTTCACTACCGTGCGCGACCTGGGAACTGAGGGCGCCGGTTATTCAGATGTGGCGCTTAAGCGGGCCATCGATGAAGGAATTATTCCCGGACCACGAATGATTGTTGCCGGCCGCGCCATCGTTTCTACCGGCTCCTACGGTCCTAAAGGCTATGACACCGACATGGAAATCATGCTTGGCGCTGAACCTGCCGATGGGAATGATCTTGTCCGTGTAGTCCGCGATCAGATAGGCAAAGGCGCTGATTTCATAAAGGTGTATGCAGATTACCGCTGGGGCACAAAAGGGGAAGATCAACCATCATTCACGCTGGATGAACTGAAATTGGTAAATGAAGTTACGCGCAGCAGCGGACGGTACCTCGTGTGTCATGCCAAGAGCAAAGAAGCGATGCGCCGCGCCATTCTCGCGGGAGCAGAAACAATTGAGCATGGCGATTTCATCGACGAAGAAATTGCTCAACTCATGAAGGAGCATAAGATTACTTTCTTCCCTACAGTGGCCGCCATTGACGCAATCAATCAATACCGCGGCTGGAAGAAGGGAATTGATGAAGAGCCTGCTGCCGTCAAACAAAAAAAGAAGAGCCTTCGCATTGCCGTCAACGCCGGAGTAACCATTGGCCTGGGTGGCGACGTGGGCGTGTTCCCCCATGGGGAAAATGTTTATGAAATGGAACTCATGGTGGAGTATGGCGGAATGAAGCCCCTGGACGTCCTGCGCTCAGCAACCACCGTTAATGCGAAAGCCCTACACATGGAGAGTGAAATCGGATCCATACGCAATGGTATGAAAGCTGATCTAATGGCCGTTCGTGGAGACCCCTCAAAGAATATTTCCGAACTTAGAAAAGTCGCTTTTGTGATGAAGGCTGGAACGATCTACCGGCAGGAAAAATAAGAGTCGGGCTATCGCTGAACAAGTTTAACGCGCGCATCGTCAGCCCGGATGTCTACCCGGGCATTCCCGTTTGCCAGAATAAGATTCGTTCTGTTATCTGATCGTGCTATCTGTTTGAAATTCCCTTCTGTGGTGACTCTGGCGTCACCATGCCTAATGTCAAACTTGCCTCCTCCTTTGGTAATGGTAAGGGCGACTAACCCATCCTGCGCACTAATCACATATTCACCAGCATCCGCAAGCGATGTCTCAATAAGAAAATCGCCGTCATCTACGTCAGCCGTAATGGAATTAAAAGCTGCATTGGCAATTCGCACATCTGCATCATCTGCATCGATATCCAGTTTGCCTTTTCCCTCGTCCATGATGATGTCGCCGTCATCTAATCTGAACCGGAAGTTATCTCCGGAGCAGCCGGCAAGCTCTACGTCTGCATCATCGAGATCCAAAGAAATGGCGCCATCGATATTTTTTATCTGATAATCGCCATCATCTCCCTGAACCTGAAGACTAGACCCTTCGGGTGCTTCGATAGTAATCGTATATTTTTCATAATGGTAGCCAATCATTCCAACCACAGTGGAGTTAGATCGTTCACGGATGCTCAGGTTCCCGTTTTCCTCTTCAATATCAACCGCAAATTCTTCCTGCCCAAAAACAACTCCTTTGGTTGTGACCTGATGATAAATCTTTACATGCACTGTGCTGCGGGATGACCCCGTGATATACACCTTGGCATCTGAAGAGTTTAGTTTGATTGTGCCGCTGGGGTTCATGATATACTCTCTGTCCAGCTGGAAGATACCATCTTTGGTTTGTGCGGAAACCGCAATTGCGATCAGGAATAGAAGCGCAGTGAATTTTGATCTCATGACTCTGTGTGTTGTTCAGCGTATTAGACGCTTCCTTCGACACAAAGGTTGCAAACCGAGTTATTGGTGTTCTAAATCTTTGAAATCAGTGCGATACAAAGGTCTGTTAAAATTCCCCACTATCCCCCTCCCCGTCTTCCTGTCACATTTCGAGTCATAGTTCAGCATCCTCTGACTATATTTGAAACACTCTAAATCTTAACGTTATGAAACCGTTCCTGCTTGTGCTAACCGTGCTCTGCTCCGTTCTGTTCTCCTTCGGACAAGAGTTCAACAACCTACCTGTGCAGACGCAGAAACCCCCACTGCATGGTCGCCACTGGATGGCGATTACGGGCAAACCACTCGCCGCATCGGCTGGTGCCCAAATTTTTACAAAAGGGGGTAATGCGGTTGATGCTGCCTGTGCAATGCTTGCCGCGACTTGCACGATGTGGGATGTGCTGAGTTGGGGCGGAGAGACGCAAGCGCTGATCTATAATCCAAAGACAAAAAAA
>JANPES010000330.1:0-3703 GCA_031423035.1 Cyclobacteriaceae bacterium
GAAATCCTGAAGATAATTGCCCGTTTTTGTCACAACACGGCAGTTTGCCTGTCTTGCAATCACAGACCGTGTTGGATTGTTCTAACCTAAACCTGACCTGAGATGTATTTCATTCTTGGATTCTTTGTAGCGCACTGGTACCTGTCTCTTTTTTTCCAGACGTTCTTTTTACATCGCTACGCTTCTCACAAGGCGTTTACGATGAGCCCGTTCACCGAAAAGGTATTCTATGTCTTAACCTGGATTTTTCAGGGTTCAAACTATCTGAGTCCTTTTGGATATGGTGTAATGCATCGCATGCACCATGCGTATGCAGACACCGAACAAGATCCGCACTCTCCGACTTATGATGAGACCATCATGAATATGATGTGGAAGACGAAGACGATCTATTCTCAGATTGCCAGTGGCAAACTTGTGCCTGAGAAGCGATTTACAGAAGGGGTGCCAAACTGGAAAGTATTTGATCGCTTCGCGCGGTCCTGGCCGTCACGCCTTTTTTGGGGTTCATTATATGTGCTCTTCTATCTGCAGTTTGCCACTACGTGGTGGCTGTGGTTGTTGCTGCCCATTCATTTCCTCATGAGTCCGATACATGGTGCGGTCATCAACTGGTTTGCGCACAAATACGGCTATCGCAATTTTGAAGTAGGAGATACATCCAGAAACTTTCTTCCTGTTGATTTCCTGATGATGGGCGAGAGCTACCACAACAATCATCACAAATACGGGTCGCGTGCCAATTTCGGCGGGATCCGCTGGCATGAAGTTGATCCCACCTACCAAGTGATCAAAGTGCTGGGCAAGTTGGGAATCATTGAGATGGCCAACCAGAAGGAGTTGCACATAGAGCGGGCTCAGAGGAAAGCTGCGTAGTCAGTATGGCGGTTGGCTACTAGCCGTTAGCTCTTGGCTATTTGCAAAGTGAAATTTTATTGAGTAGTTCACCAATCAGAAAGAATTGTCAGTCAAACTGGCGCTGAAATCTAGTTTCCTATTGTACCCTAGTCTGCTAATAGCTAAAAGCCAATAGCTATCCATTGCTACAGCGAGCACACCAGGCCATGATTCCCCCGGTTGCTCAATTGCCACACTCCTTGTACTTTCACCTCCTTAATCCATCAAATACATGAAAAACGTAATTCCAGTAGTTCTTTTTGCCCTTTTGATAATTTCCTGTTCCCCGAAGCAAGAACAGGTGGCTGTTGGATCCTATCCCCAGACCAAGAAAGTGGACTCGGTCGATACGTACTTCGGTACCCAGGTGAAAGACCCATACCGTTGGCTGGAAAATGATACAACGAAAGAAACTGCTGATTGGGTAGCGGCTGAAAACGAGGTCACCTTTGGCTACCTGAAGAATATTTCGTTCCGTGATGCTGTCCGGAAACGTTTGGATGAAGTACAGAATTATGAGCGCCTCTCTGCACCACACCGGGAAGGTGATTACTATTACTATTCAAAAAACTCGGGCTTGCAGAATCATAATGTGCAATACCGAAAGAAAGGCATGGATGGGGCTGAAGAAGTATTCATGGATCCCAACACATTTTCGGCTGACGGAACTACGCGATTAGTTGGAATGTCCTTCTCGAAGGATGGCTCATTGTTGGCTTATTTGATTTCGGAGGGAGGCTCCGACTGGAATAAGGCAGTTGTGATGAATACAGCTGATAAATTTCTAATTGGTGACACACTTCGTGATTTAAAGTTTACGGGGATCGCCTGGCGCGGCAACGATGGTTTTTATTATAGTAGCTACGACAAACCGAAAGGATCACAACTTTCTGCTATGACCCAATATCATAAGGTCTATTATCATAAGTTGGGCACGGCGCAAAGCAAAGATCAGATGATTTTTGGAGGAGAGAAGACGCCACGGAGATACATCGGAGCTGGCCTTACAGAAGACGAGCGATTCCTGGTTATTTCTGCGTCGATGACAAACGGCAACGAGCTTTACATTCAGGATTTGAAAGACCCGAAAGGAAAGCTGATCACTATTGTGGACAACTTCGAACACAACCATAACCTGGTAGACAATGATGGGAATACCCTGATTATACAAACAGATCTGAATGCCCCAAATAGCCGGGTAGTTTCCGTTGATCTGTCTGCTCCAGGTCCCGAAAACTGGAAAGATATCGTGCCCGAAACAGAGAATGCCATGCAAGGCGTGTCTACAGCAGGCAAGAAGCTAATCATAAATTACTTGAAAGATGCGAGCACGTTTGTGCGCCAGTTCGATTACAAAGGTGCAGTTGAACGCGACATCCAACTTCCTGGAATTGGTTCCGCTGGAGGATTTGGGGGACGCGTCGATGAGAAGGAGGTTTACTACAGCTTCACCTCATTTACATACCCAACTTCCATCTATAAATATGACGTTGCTTCCGGAAAGTCCACCTTGTATGCGCAGCCCAAAGTTGATTTCAACCCGGCTGACTATGAGACGAAACAAGTGTTCTATACGAGCAAGGATGGCACAAAAGTCCCCATGTTCATTGTTCACAAGAAAGGAATTGAATTGACCGGTAAGAATCCCACCTGGCTTTATGCCTATGGGGGATTTGCCATTAGCCTGCGACCTTCCTTCAGCGCATCACGGGTTGTGTGGCTGGAAAATGGCGGAATATTTGCGCAACCGAATCTACGCGGCGGTGGCGAATACGGTGAGAAGTGGCATGATGGGGGCCGGCTTATGAACAAGCAGAATGTATTTGATGATTTCATTGCTGCTGGAGAATACTTAATAAGTGAGAAGTATACTTCTTCTCCATACCTGGCAGTTGTTGGCGGATCCAATGGCGGGTTACTGGTTGGCGCGGCTATGACGCAGCGACCTGACCTCATGAAGGTTGCCTTGCCAGCGGTGGGCGTGATGGACATGTTGCGCTATCATACATTTACTGCAGGAGCGGGTTGGGCCTATGACTACGGGACTTCGGAAGACTCGAAAGAAATGTTTGAATACCTGTTAAAATATTCGCCTGTCCACGCATTGAAGCCGGGTACTGCCTATCCGGCAACCTTGGTTACAACAGCAGATCATGATGATCGGGTTGTGCCTGCACACTCCTACAAGTTTGCGGCGACGCTTCAGGAGAACAACACAAGCAACAATCCTGTCCTGATTCGCGTGGATACCAAGTCAGGCCATGGCTCCTCAAATCTTTCCAAAGCACTGGATGAAATAGCAGACGAATTCTCTTTCACCTGGTACAACATGGGAGTCATACCACCGATGGTGAAAAAGGCGATGTGAGTGGATGCGGGAAACTAGATGCTGGGGGCTGGATGCGGATCCGTTTAACGAGTAGAATATTTGAAGGAGCCAGTTACCATTCGTCCATGTGTAAAAAAAGATCTTCAGCGGGTTCTTGAACTTGTCCATGAGCTGGCCGAGTACGAGGGGGCGCCACACGAAGTGACAAATACCGTAGCGCAAATGGAACTGGATGGGTTTGGCGTAAATCCAATCTTTGGAGGCTTCGTCGCAGAGATTGAAGGTGTGATCATCGGCATTTCACTCTATTACTGGCGCTACTCCACCTGGAAAGGAAAGCGTCTCTACCTGGAAGATATTATTGTAACAGAAAAGGAACGTGGCAGGGGAGCGGGCAAGTTGCTCTTCGACCGAACCATGCAGCGGGCCCTGGATGAAGGATGCACAGGCATGATGTGGCAAGTGCTCGGATGGAAT
>JANPES010000331.1:0-14116 GCA_031423035.1 Cyclobacteriaceae bacterium
CATTATCACCGCCCATGTACCCCTCGGTTTCATCAAAAAAGAAACTCCTCCCACTTCTGAAGGGCAGCTGACTGTTGATAAGGCTCCAGCTTTCACCTCCGTCTTGCGTCTTGAAAAGCTCACGATCAACCGTGAACAAAAAACCGGTCTCATCATCGAGGAACCACCGGTCGATTATCTTGGCCAGATTATTTTTCACATTTTGACTGATGTTTCTCCAAATCTCCCCTCCATCTTCAGTTTTGGCGATTATCCCGAAATTGGTGGCATCAAAATAAGCTCCACCCGAAATATACCCAACATCCCGGCTTGTGAAAACCGTGCTTCCAACTCCAAAAAAGAAAATATTATCCGTATCCAGAATTTCTCTCCAGGTCAAGCCTCCGTCAGCCGTTTTGAAAATGCCACCACGGCAGACCATGCCATTGTTCTCATCCCAAAAGAATATGTTCCCCGGATTCTTGTAAAAATCTCCTGGCATTTGGCCCCAGGTGTCACCTAGGTCAATGCTTTTATAAAGAAAATTAGGTACATTAGAACTCGCTATACTATCATAAGGCTTTCCTATCGTAAAAATCACATGGTCATTCAGTGGAAAAAACTGGCCAAATCCAGATAGCGTGGGGGGCCTCAAGTTTTGGATTTTCCAATTAATGCCCCCATCCACTGTTTTAAGTAAAACCGGTTGGTATGGCTCAGGAAAATAGCCTCCCGTAACAAAGCCAGTATTCTCATCTAGAAAGATCACATTACTAAAGGAAATAATTTCCCTATTTGTGTCCAATTCCATCCATGGACTTTCAAAGTCTTCGGAGGTACAAGTACACAAAATAATCGCGAGCCCTGTTGCCGTTAATACTTTCATCAGTCTACTCATACCTTCACCTTAAGATCATGTGCTAGCACAATACAAAGTTTACAATTGAATTCCCCATTAGCAAGCTATCATTGTCATAAAAAGGTGGATCTTACACTTTAACTACGCTAATGTTGTGTAATCTGCATTTCAGCTTGTTTCGACTGGAATCAGGATCAAAATAAGTTATTTCCGTTCACCTCATTCTCTTTAATTGTTCTTGGTGCAATTGCCGATTTGAACCAATCGCTTTGCCAACCCATTTTCCACAATAAGTGCAAACGGGCTGGCATGAGAATGGGGATTCCCTTCAAAGTCATCGTACAAGTCGGAGTGCGCATCGAGGTGCAAGATGGTTAGATCCTTATGAGCCGCATGAAATCCCCTCACCACCGGGAATGTGATCGAGTGGTCGCCACCCAGAAGAAGTAGCTTATCATTTTTTCCAAGAAGCTGCTGAATGCTACTTGTGATTTTATCAAAAGAATCCTTACTTCCTACATCAATATCTCCACTGTCCAACCAGCCCTTATCAATTTTGAGATCTCTTCCCGACTCAGTAAAATAATTGGACGAGTCCGAATGAAATGCCTCCCGGATTTTTCCAGGAGCCAACGCTGATCCCCGCAAAAAGGAAGAGTTCTCGTCAAGGGGGATTCCTGCTACTCCGATCATTCGTGTTGTGCAATTTTACTACCGATCAATAACAATGCGCTGGACCTCGGTATCGTCACCCATCTTGACCGTCATATAATAGAATCCTTTTGGCAGGTTGCCGATTGGCAATGTTATTCTTATATTCTTCTCGGTTGATTGCACAACAACAATTCCCTGTTCATTTCTTAACCAAAGGCCATCCATTGGAACGGCTGATGTTGCATCAGTTGTCTGACTTGATAAAATGGATTCTACAGTCAACGTGGTGGAAGCCGGGTTCGGAGAAACTACAACATTGTTAGGGCCTCCGCCGCATGATACTACCCCCACATTGATTTGACGAGGTGAGGACGATCCACATGAATTGTTTGAAGTGATAGTGAAAACACGTACGCCTGCTGCGTACGCTGTCACTAGGGCGCTTGTCCAATATTGTGTATTTCCCACATCAAGGTTAGGGTCGTTTGACCACCAGGTGAATGATGTGGCTGCAAGCACAACTGCTATGGTTGCCTGTTTAGTTTGATTGACGCACATTGGGCTTATTGGTTGCAATGGATACCCGGGTGTAGCAGGCTTGCCTACATAGGCCTGTAACGTAAATTGGGAGTTGCACATTCCACCGCTAATTGTGGCTGTCACGGTAACTTGCCCGTTGAAATTGTTAATTCGTGTGGCCAAACCTGTGCTTGCATTAATACTGAGGCCAGCAGGGTTGGAGGTTGACCAAGTGACATTGTTCGCTGGAATTGTAAAAGTGCCCGTGGTACAAATCAGAGATGGACCATTAATTGAATTCCCAATGGCTCCAAGGACTGCCTGACAAGCATTTAATCTTCCATAACCAACTTCGCTGTTCCATGTGCCATTGGGTTGCCCTAAAACACTGGGCGAAAAAGTATAACTGCCAATTTTATCTGTATTGAGTTCTAAGATTTGCCGGACTTGTGATTGGGTAAGATTAGCGTTAACCGATAAAATTAGAGCCGCAACACCAGCCGCATTAGGGCAAGCCGATGAGGTACCATTAAAATCAGATCTATAATCTCCTGAATTATATCCAGAGGGCCCTGAAATATCAGTAGTGTAAATTTTAACCCCTGGGGCTACAACATCAATTCCAGTTCCATAATTGCTGCCCCACGATTCTACATCACAAGATGATGGGTTTTTCCGTTCATCACACATTGAACTTGCACCAACAGCAATAACGCCACTTAGGGTTGCTGGGTAACTCACAGGGCCATTTTCATTTCCGGAAGAAAATAACACGGTACATCCCTTGCCATTTCGACCATTGTTTATGGCATTGTTTATGGCATTTGCAATTGTTGATGAAGGGCTTCCGCCACCCCAAGAATTGCTCAAAATATCGGCTCCATTTTGTACAGCCCAATTGATGCCGTTCGCAATCCAAGTGTCGCTCGTTACCCAATCACCACCTGAATCACGGTACGCAATTCTGACCGGAATTACTTTGGAATTGTAGGCGACACCCGCTATACCTATAGCATTATTTGCTATGGCGGCTACAATGCCCGCGCAAGCAGTACCATGTGCGTCATTGTTTGATGGGGCACCAGCTGAATTATTTCCGGTAGCATCATATCCTTGCAAGAGATTGGAAGCCAAATCAGGATGGGTTAAGTTAACCCCTTCGTCAATAATGGCTACTTTTATACCCTGCCCTGTTGCATGTACCCAGACATTGTCTACATCCATATCAGCGTCTACCGTACTTCCTAAATAACCCTGATTGTTAACTGACCATTGCGAACTGAAATATTGATCCGCGGTATGTGGCTTTAGTAATCGGGTAAAGTTGGGCTCGGCAAACTCTGCATTTTCATTTTCATTTAATTCACCTATCATGGAGAAAAGTTGATGGGTGGAAAAGTTCTCAATTCTAACCAGATATTGATTCTTAACGAATTCATCTTGTTTTGCTACAAACTCCAAACCTCCAAAAAACTCAGCTAAAGCCATGTTATTGCGCAATTTTAAAAGCAACTCTCCGCTACAAACCTGTTTGATTCCGTCTCTATATATCAATACCGGCTCAATGCCTTCTAATTGATCTTTAAACTTTCCTTTAATCAAATCTTTACGGGCATAAAATTGGCTTGCATCTTGGCCTTCCATCCTAAGCAAGGCAGAGGTTTCAGAAATTTCTGTAAACTCTACTACATTACGCTGAATGGTTTCTCTATATTCCTTTTAAAATTTCACAAAGTATTGGTCTTTCGATACTTCAAACTCGATAGTTTCACCCTCCTTCTGATAACCTAGCTTTTCCTGAGCTTTCAAAGAAGATGATATGATAATGGCTAAAAAAAGTAAACCTCTTTTCATATTCTTTCAATTTTGGTAAGGGTCAAGTGATTATACGTGTAATCGGCTGGTTTGAATGGTTCTACACACAACTTTTTAGCGTGACCGGAGAATTTAATTTCAATGCCGGGATAAGCAGGGATGTTTCCAAAATCAGATAGAAATTCGTCATTGCAGATTAGAAATTTATGAACGCAATTTGAACAGTTCTGCTCGTCAAACCATACAGCAAAACTATAATCAGGCACATTATTTCCAGTATTGTCAGCGTTTTCGTACAAATATCCAGTTTGCTCATCGCTGTCTTCAATGGTGAACCCAACACTACCTTTACATCCGCAATCCGGTGCGTCATCTTCATTGCAGCAGTTTAAAAATGGCACAACTATAATAGGCAGTAAGAAGAAAAACCTCCTTAACACTCCTGCTGCACTTATTTTTTCCATTGTCTTAGGAAGGATCCGTTTCATATAGGGGAGAGTTGTGAGGCTAAGTATACATTATCTATTTCATTCAAAAGTTGTTCATCCGTGATGCAAAGATATAAGTAAAAAATGGCTAGCGAGCAAATTGCGAGATACATCTCAATCCACCCTGCTCTTTAACCACTTTAATGCTGTGCAATCTGCATTTCAGCTTGTTTCGACTGGAATTAGAATCAAAATAAGTAATTTCCGTTCACCTCATTCTCTTTAGTTGTTCATGGTGCGTATGCGATTTGAACCAATCGCTTTGCCAACCCATTTTCCACAATAAGTGCAAACGGACTGGCATGAGAATGGGGGTTCCCCTCAAAGTCATCGTACAAGTCGGAGTGCGCATCCTTAACCGCAGAGCGCAAAGGAATTTACGCAAAGGGCACAGAGAAGAGGGAGCAATGCATTCTTTGAGACCTCTGCACATAGCCTCCGCAAGCTTTGCGGTTAGGAAGGGCACTTAACCGCAGAGAGCCCAAAGGATTTCACGCAAAAGGGCACAGAGAAGAAGGAGCTATGCATTCTTTATGAACTCAGCGGGTAATATTCTCCGCGAACTCTGCGAAGATCTCTGCGAGCTCTGCGGTTAAATTGGATTTTAATGTATTTTTATACAGTCTATCTATTTCCAATGAAGTACCCCGCCATTTCGAATTTTATCAACGGCAAAAACACGCCCGCAAAATCCACCAGGACCCTGGATGTAATCTCTCCCCTGGATGGGAATCACCTTTCCACGGTTCCGCTTTCATCAATGGCTGACCTCAACCATGCCGTTGACGCAGCGAAGAAAGCATTCCCCACCTGGAGCCGAATGCCTATCAAAGAGCGAGTTCAAGTTTTCTACCGATACAAAACATTGCTGGAGAAGAACCTGAAAGAACTATCCGAACTCATACAGGAAGAAAATGGAAAAACTTTTGGCGAAGCGGTCGCCGAAATAGAGAAGAGCATTGAGCTGACAGAATTTGCCACCTCCCTTCCTCAACTTGTTACTGGTGAAGTGCTGGAAGTAAGCAGCGGTGTAGAGTGTCGGACAGAACACGTTGCTTTGGGCGTTGTCGCCTCTATCGTTCCATTCAATTTTCCTGCCATGGTCCCCAACTGGACCATCCCCAACGCGATTGCCCTTGGAAACTGTTTGATCATCAAACCTTCCGAGAAAGTTCCTCTTACCGTCATGCGCCTGGCCGTGCTCTTAAAAGAAGCCGGCTTGCCAGACGGCGTGTTCAACGTTGCGCATGGAGACCGGGAGATCGTGGAGGCCATCTGCGATCACCCAGGAATTGAGGCGGTGTCCTTTGTTGGGTCTACCAAGATTGCCAAACTGGTTTACCAGCGTGCTACACAAAATCTAAAACGATGCCTCGCCCTGGGCGGCGCAAAGAATCACCTGATTGTTCTGCCCGATGCGATCCCGGCCATGACAGCACAAAATGTGGCCGCCTCAATGAGTGGGTGTGCCGGGCAACGCTGCATGGCTGCTTCTGCCATGGTCGCAGTTGGAAAGGTCGATCACATCATTGAAAAGATCTGCGAAGAAGCTAGGAAGTTTGTGCCCGGGACCAATCTCGGCGCAGTCATCAACCGTGAATCCAAAGTGCGCATTGAACGATACATTACAGAGGCTGAAAATCAAGGTGCGAAGATATTGGTTGACGGCAGGCACGCTACGGTGAAAGGAAAAGAGAAGGGAACCTACGTTGGGCCCACCGTGATCGATTTCGTACAACCCGACATGGCCGTGGCTAAAGAAGAAATCTTTGGGCCGGTCATCAGTATCATACGAGCCAATACGGTGGATGAGGCCCTCGCCATCGAAAATGCCAACCCCTACGGCAACGCGGCTTCGGTGTTCACGCAAAGTGGCGGCATCGCACGCTATGTAATTGACAGGGCGAGTGCAGGTATGGTTGGCGTCAACGTTGGCGTTCCCGTACCCCGTGAACCCTTTTCCTTCGGTGGTTGGAATGAAAGTAAATTTGGCGTCGGTGACATCACTGGAAAAAGTTCGATCGGGTTGTGGACTAAACTGAAGAAGACAACAACGAAGTGGAATCCGGAGGCAGGAATAAATTGGATGAGCTAATCAATTTGAAAATTAGTCAATTTGAGAATTTGGGAATGGGTGAAGCACTATTGAAGTCAATCTATTAGGCCTCAGGCACCCAACTTTAGACTTTAGACTTTAGACCTTAGACTTTGAACCTTTGACTTTAAACCATATCTCGTGAATACCTCCACCCTTTCCCAAACCCAATCCATCATCCAAGACAACTTAGACTACACTCTGTTTTCATGGAGTAAGCAACGGGGCATCGCGCCCATCGCTGTGAAGTTTGCAAAAGGGGTTTACCTCTATGACTACGACGACAAGCGTTACATCGACTTTTCTTCGGGGTTGATGAACGTGAACATCGGGCATGGGCATCCGCGGGTAACGGCCGCGGTGGTGCGGCAGATGGAAGAGGTGAGCTATGTGACGCCCAGCTGCGTTACGAAGGTAAGAGGCGATTTGGGCAAGAAGCTGGCGGAGATATGTCCGGGCGACCTGAACCGGGCGTTCTTCACGTTGTGCGGGGCGACATCGATTGAGAATGGAATTAAACTGGCGAGGCTATATACAGGACGTCACAAGATTATTAGTCGCTATCAGTCCTACCACGGCGCTACCTACGGCGTCATGTCTGCCGGCGGCGATCCGCGCAAACTCCCGGCCGATTCCCAGCAAGCCCCAAACTTCGTCCATATTGACATCCCATACCTGTATCGTTGGGAACACGGCGAAGAAAGCCTGCTAACTGACTCCGTAGCTCAATTAGAAAGAACCATCGCCTACGAAGGACCGGAGAATATTGCCGCCATTCTGCTCGAAGGGGAGTCGGGATCTTCCGGCTGCCTCAAATATCCCAAGGGGTACCTCGCCAACGTGAGGGAGATCTGCAACAAGCACGGCATTCTGTTGCTTATCGATGAGGTGATGAGCGGCTTTGGCCGGACAGGCAATTGGTTTGGTTTTGAAAACCATGGCATCGTGCCGGACATGGTCGCGATGGCAAAAGGGCTGACATCGGGCTATCTGCCTTTTGGCTGTCTGATGGTCTCTGAAAAGATCGCTTCGAAATATGACAACATACCGTTGGCACTTGGGCTAACCTATTCGGCCCATCCGGTAGGTTGTGCCGCAGCCCTGGAGATCCTTAAAATTTACGAAGATGAAAATCTCATAGAGAACGCACGGCTCATGGGAGCCTATATGGATCAGGAAGCAGAGAAAATGAAATTGAAGCATCCCAGCATCGGCGACTACCGGAACACAGGTCTCCTCGGTTGTTTTGAACTGGTAAAAAACCGAGAGACAAAGGAACCCATGGCCCCTTTCAATGCCAAGCCGGAGGAGATGGCGGTGATGAATAAAGTTGCCGCGAAAATAAAAGAGCTGGGCATGTACACGTTTGTGCGGTGGAGTTATGTGTTTGTCGCCCCGCCACTTTGCGTGACCAAAGAGCAAATTGACGAGGGATTGGCGATCATCAGCGAGGCGTTGAAGATTGCGGATGAGCACGCGGACTAAGTTACGAGATACAGGTTACAGGATTCAAGATTCAGGTTGCCATGGCTGATATTCTTCACCAATTCCGGATTGACGCTACACCTCAAAAAGTGTTTGACGCGTTTTGTTCAGCAAATGGACTCAATGATTGGTGGACAGCCCGAGCATCAGGGGAACCGAGACTCGGAGGCATTTATACATTCTGGTTTGGTCCCGAGTACGATTGGCGGGCCAAGGTGACCCATCTTGTTCCCGGGAAGGAAATTACCTGGACCATGACGCAGGCGATGGATGACTGGATGAATACGCAGGTTGGGATTCGGCTCACACCAGAAGGCAAAAGCACCATCGTAGACTTTTTCCATTCAGGCTGGCGGGAACCCAATGACCATTACCGGATCAGCAGTTTTTGCTGGGGGACATTGCTGACAGGCCTTAAAAATTACGTTGAAAAGAGCATAGTGGTTCCCTTTGAAAAAAGACAATGATTCATTCGCAGCTATGAAGAAATGCATATCAATTTTGATCGTGTTACTCACAAGCTTTGCCACCCAGGGGCAATCAGATATTGTGTCTACCAACGGGTTTACAGTTTCCGGCGCAGTTGCGAAGGAGATAACCGTAACACTTGTTGATATCGCATCCTATCCCTCAAAGTCAATCCCCGACGTCATCATCACCAACCACCTCGGTGAGCCACGGGGAACGGCAAGGGGCCTGCGCGCTGTTTTGATAAAGGACATACTGGTCACCGTGCCGGTCACGGCCGAAAGCCCAAAAGTCCTGAGTGAGTTCTATTTCACCTTCATTGCCAGCGATGGTTATGCGGTTGTCTATTCCTGGAATGAACTTTTCAATTCACCTTCCGGGGATTCCGTATTCCTTATAGTAGAGAAAGACGGAAAAAAACTCAATGATATGAGCGAACGGATACTTATCATTAGACCGGCTGACTTCAAAACAGGGCGAAGGCACATCAAAGGTCTTCAAAAGATAGTTGTAGGTCGCGTGACGAAGAATTAGAACAGACAATACCACATGAAAATAAAGATATTCGGTGCCGCCGGCGGAGAAGTCACCGGCTCGACCTACCTCATTGAGACAGAAAGATCAATGGTCCTGGTGGATGCGGGCATGTTTCAGGGAGGAAGGCAATCGGAAATCAAGAACAAACTACCCAAGGGTGCCAGGCCCGACAAGATCAATGCCATCCTCCTCACCCATGGACACCTCGATCACACGGGGCGGGTTCCTTTGTTCATCAAATACGGATACAATGGCCCCGTCTACGGCACCCGGGAGACCATCGAACTGGCCGACATTATTCTACAAGATTCCGCGAGGCTGCAGGCTGCCGACGCGATGCGTCAGAACCGAAAGGCATGGCGGAAAAATGAACCGGTGATCGAGGCGCTGTACAACCTGGAGCATGTGGAGTACATGAAAGAACTCACCCGGGCTATTACCTTCGAAAAATCCGTTAAAATAACAGAGGACATCACTGCCCGTTGGATTGAAGCTGGTCACATGCTTGGTTCGGGAAGCATTGAAGTCACTGTCACGGAAAAAGGAAGGAAGAAAATCGTTGTCTTCTCGGGTGACCTGGGCCCACTCACGCTGCCCATGCTGCGGCCTTACAAACAGTTCACCAAAGCCGATCTCGTATTCCTGGAATCTACGTACGGCGACCGCGACCACAAGCCTTACCAGGAGACCCTCGATGAATTTGAAAGGATCGTTTCAGAAGCCTACCACTCGGGAGGAAAGATGCTGGTTCCCTCCTTCGCTATCGGACGGGCGCAGCAGATCGTTTACCACCTGGCTGAAATGTTTTACAACAAGGTTGTTCCTTCATTCCCGGTGTATCTGGACAGTCCGATGGGCCTGAAAGCGTTTGATGTTTACAAGAATCACCAGGACCTGTTGGACGATGAATACCTTGAATTGAAACGACGCGGCGTATACCCGCTGAACAAGAAGGTATTCAAACCCAGCCCATCGGCTGAATCGTCGAAGGCGCTTAACGAAGTGAATGGACCATGCATGATCATCGCTGGTGCGGGCATGTGCAATGGCGGGAGAATTCTCCACCACCTGTTTCATAACCTCGAGGACAGCAACACGCACGTCATCATTGTCGGTTACCAGTCAGAGGGATCCATCGGCCGCAGGTTAGTCGAGAAGGTCCCAACGATCTCCATCTTCGGTCAGAAAAAACAGGTGCGTGCCCAGGTACATACCCTTGGCGGTTTCAGTGCCCATGCAGGGCAAACCGATCTCGTCAACTGGTTCTCAACAATTGTTCCATCCAAACCGCGTCTGGTCCTTACGCATGGTGAAGATGGCCCACGTATGGCGCTGGCGGAGAAGATCCGGAGCAAGTACAGGATAACAGCGACGCTACCTAAACTTGGTGATGCTATCGAGTTGTGATCAGTAGAGGTGTTAGCAAACAAATAAACTTTATATAATTTCGCCTATTCATTTCTCACTATGACCACCAAACAAAGTAACACCCTCCTCATTTCAATTGCCTTCATTACCGCAATCGCCTTCGGATCCATCCTGCTTGGCCGGTCCATCGAGCGCTTCAACAAAGAAGACCGCTCCATCTCCGTCAAGGGCTTCGCTGAACGTGAAGTGAAGTCTGACCTGGCCGTGTGGGCCCTCAAAGTCAGCGTCCCGTCCGACAACCTCAGCCAGGGAAGCACCGAGATCGACAATGCCAAGAACAAGGTCATCGCCTTTCTTTCCAAAAATGGTATTGCCGCGGCGGAGATAAGTCAAAAGGAGATGCAGGTAACCGACCGCAATGCCAACGAATACAACCCCAATACAGCAGGGCCCCGGTTCATCCTGAATAAAACCATTCTTGTTCGTTCGGCCAATGTAGATATTATATTCAAAGTGAGTCAGATGACCGACGAGCTGGTGCGCGCAGGCGTGGTGATGTCCTCACAAAGTGATTGGCAAAACAGCGGAGTAAGTTTTGTGTATGCCGGCTTAAATTCGATCAAGCCGGATATGTTGGCGGAGGCCACCCGTAATGCAAAGAAAGCGGCACAAGAATTCTGCAAAGAGAGCGGAACGGAATTGGGCAAACTGAAAAGGGCCACACAAGGGCTCTTCACCATTGTTGACCGGGATGATGTCAACTCCGCTCAGGGCGACGGCGGCTACTATGGCACGGGCCGGCGGGATTTGTACAAGAAAGTACGGGTGGTCGTTTCGGTGGAGTATTCTATTGAATAACCTCTTTTTAGTAACCCTTAGCAAAGTAATGTGACCATGAGGCTCCACTTTCTGATTTTTGTCAGTATTTGGAATTATTCTAAATAAGTCTTGGTCGAAAGGAAAGGTCTGTATAGATTGCCAAGTATTTAGAATCATTCTATATAAGTACTTCTTCTCATGAAATATCTATTGGCCCTATTGCTAACGCTAGCTGCATTCAGCGGCCAGGCGCAGACTGGCACCCTTGAAGGATCAATCGTTGATGCTTCCGGAAACATGCTTACGAGTGTCGATCTCATACTGGAAGGTACTTCCTTGGGTATCGCCACGGATGCCTGGGGAAAGTTCCGTCTCGAAGGAATTCCTACAGGCGAGTACATCCTAAAAGCAAGCAGTGTAGGTTTCAAGACCTATACGCTACCGGTGAAAGTCGAAGGGAAAAAACTTTCAATACAGTTGGTTCTACTAGAAGCATCAACAGAACTACCAGAGATTATTATCAACCGTGAAACCATGACAGGCAGCAGCCACTTACTGACAGATATCCCAGGATCGGCTCATTACCTGGGTCCAAGGCAATTGGACAAATTCAACTACAACGATGTCAACCGGGTTTTAAGAAATATCCCCGGCATAAATATCCAGGAGGAAGAAGGCTTCGGTCTTCGTCCAAACATTGGCATGCGAGGTACCGGCGTGGAACGTAGCACCAAGATCACCTTGATGGAAGACGGTATCTTGGCTGCTCCTGCTCCCTATGTGGCCCCTGCCGCCTACTATTTCCCAACCGCAGGTCGGATGAATGGCGTGGAGGTGAGGAAAGGTTCATCCCAGATAAAGTATGGCCCTTACACTACCGGAGGCGCCATCAATTTCATCTCAACGCCCATCCCTTCGGAATTCGCAGTCAGGATAAACCTAATGGGAGGAAATTTTGGGAGGCGCATCGTCCATGCATCTGCCGGTCAATCCTTCGACCATGGCGGCTTCATGGTAGAGACGTATCAAAATTCGTCAACCGGTTTTAAGCACCTAGACACCGGAGGCCCTACTGGCTTCGACAACCAGGACTATCTTGGAAAACTTTTTCTAAAAACGAGGCCCGATGCGAAGGTACACCAATCCCTTTTGCTAAAGGTTGGTCAATCCATAGGAAAAGCTGACGAAACCTACCTGGGTCTCACGCAGGCAGACTTTAATGCGACGCCTTTCCGTCGCTATGCCGGATCACAAGTAGACAACATCACCACAAGCCAAGAGCAATACTCCCTCAAATACAGCCTCATACCTGCCAAATTTCTTGACTTTTCCGTTACCGCTTACCGCAATGTTTTTTCCAGGAATTGGTACAAAGTCTACAGCGCAAAGTTTGACCCTTTAGCCGATCCGACAGTCAAGTCAGTGCCCATCGAAAAAATACTTGAAGATCCAACCACATATTCCGATGAATACGCTATGTTAACCGGAGTGACCAGTCCGAATGACGATGCATTGTTTGTCAGGAACAACAATCGAAAATATTATGCTCAAGGCATCCAAGGAATTCTCGGATTCAATTTCAGGTCGAGCGCTATCAGCCATGATATCGAATTGGGATTCCGGTATCATGAAGATGAAGAAGATCGCTTCCAATCGGATGATGAATTCAAAATGGAAAATGGAAAGATGGTCCCAACCAAATATGGGGCACCCGGCAGCCAGGACAACCGGGTAAGCAACGCCTATGCCTCTGCTGCTTACCTACAGTACAGTATCAAATTCGGAAAATTCATTGCCCTCCCAGGCATCCGGTATGAGCGTATGCTATTATCGCGCTCGAATTATGGAAAGAATGATCCGCAACGAACGGGGAATGCGTTGGCCAAGACCCACAATCAAATTGACGTTTGGGTTCCGGGAATTGGGTTGGAGTACTCGTTCCGAAAGGACATCACAGGATTCCTTGGTGTCCATCGCGGTTTCGCACCCCCTGGCGCAACCGAAGGCACGAATCCGGAAAGCAGCATCAATTACGAGCTTGGAACAAGATTCACTCGTCCCAACTTAACTGGTCAGGCCACAGTGTTCTACAACAACTATCAAAACCTATTAGGGACAGACCTTGCTGCCGCAGGGGGCGGAGGAACCGGAGATTTGTTTAACGCCGGCAAAGCAAGGACATATGGTCTCGAAATGCAGGTTGATTATAACTGGATGCCTGCCGATGTACCCTTTACCTTCCCAATCACGCTGGCATACACATATACGCTAGGCGAATTTCTGAGTTCCTTCACTGCCGTAAATGAAGATTGGGGTTCTGTCCAAGTTGGAGATCAGTTTCCCTATCTCTCAAACTACCAAATAACCGGAAACCTCGGTCTGGAGCATAGGGTTTTCCGGATTAACCTGAGCACCAAATACCTGAGCCAAATGCGCACTGCGCCAGGACAGGGAGATATTCCGCAAAACCAGAAAATTAACAGCAACTTTATTATCGACCTTTCTATTAACTATAAGGCTAGCCGTTGGGTGACTTTTGTCGGCACAGTGAACAACATCACGAACGAAGTATATGCTGTAGCCAGACGTCCGGCAGGAATACGTCCTGGATTACCACTGGCAGTCCTCCTTGGTATAAAAGTTAACTTATGATTGGGTAAGCAAATCGTCTCTCCACCGTAGATTTACTTTTGATAAAGTCGTAAATGCTTCAACACCATCACGCTTTCGATTAACTCAAACAACAGTTCCATACCGATCGCCAATAGCGCTGACGGAATCGCCCCTCTCAAGATCAGCTCGGTATTGTTCAGCGCTAGCCCAGTAACGATATAGTCGCCGAGCCCCCCCGCACCAATAAAAGCAGCCAGTGTGGCCGTACCCACGTTAATGACCGCCGCAGTTCGAATCCCTGCCAAAATCATGGGCTTCGCCAATGGAATCTCAATTAACCTCAGTTGCTGCCAGGTGCTGAGGCCCATGGCAGCAGCTACTTTTTTGTACGACGGCTCCACGCCTTGCAGCCCCGTG
>JANPES010000332.1:0-5341 GCA_031423035.1 Cyclobacteriaceae bacterium
CAGATCTTACTGGACCACCCTGCGCCTTTCATTTTACTACGTAGGTCCAGATTGCGCAATCGATGTGGTTGACCACATCTTCGGCGATGCTGCCGCTGGCAAAATGGGCGATTCCCCTTCTTCCGTGAGTGCGCATCGCAATGATATCCGCTTTCACTTCCTTGGCAAAGCTCTTGATTCCCTCCTCCTCGGACAATTCATTGTAAATATTCAAAGTGAAATTCTTGAGCATGAACCGCTTGGCGAAATCTTTCATGGCCTGCTTGATTTGTCCGTCTGTTCGGAAACGTGCCGGGGTGTTTACATACAGTATGTGCAGTGTGGCTCCAAAGAAACTCTGCAACTCTTTCACCTCCATCGTCAATTCCTCGAGATCAAAATCCGGCGGAGTCGGCAATACAATACTTTTAACCTGCTTTATTGATTTCTTCATCGCGATCACCGGAACCGGGCTTGACCGTACAATTTTCTCCGTGTTGGAGCCAATGGTGAACTCCTTCAAGCCTTTGGCGCCATGGGTCCCTAATACAACCAAGTCCGCCTTGGTCTCTGTAATCATGCGTCGGATAACGGGTACCGTTCCACCATATTCCACGTGGATCTTAATTGAAACTGGCACATCCTTGGCCCACTTCTCCTTCATTTTGGCAAAATTCTTCTCAATCTCTTTCTTGCGGTCGCTCATGTAGGCTTGTTCGAACGATAGCACTGCGGCAGAATCGTACAACATAGGCAACTCCACGACGCTTAATAGATGGATAACACCATTGCTTTTTTCAGCAATCCCAACCGCAAACTTGAATGCCTCAATCGCTGTCTCGGAAAAATCACAAGGAACCAGTATCTTTTTCATAACTCATTTGGATGTTTCAAAATCAAATGTACAAAAGCCGAGCCTAAATGTGAGTGAGCAGGATCACGCAGAAGCCTGATTTTAATCATTCGGATCAATGGCAACGATGAAAATACTAAAATACTCATTGGTAAAGCAGGAGCAGCCCAAGTAAAACAAAATATTAGCGTTCGGGCTCCGCTTTTGGCAATTTCTCCATGACTTTTGTAATGGCTTCGCGAATCAGTTCATCCGACATTTGATCCGTGTCACTAAGCGCCGAAATTGCCCACCCACGCCACAGGAGCGCCTCTTTTTCTGCATCCATTAAGTCAACGATCAACGTACCCTCCCGATACCTGTATACATCGCGCTGGTTGTTTATCCAATACGGCGAATAGACATCCGTTCTGACCTGTGTTTTGTCTTCAATGACAATATGGTAATGTACCCTTAACTTGGGCTTTCCTTCACTTAATGTATAGCCCTTCACCAGGAGCTGCCCCAGCACAGCCTCCTTGATTCGCTTATCATTCAACTCATTGTAATACAGCGGATTAATTCTTTCCTCCATTCCATGCTTATCCAACCAGGTGAAAGAGTTATAGGAACTGATATTCACCGATTTATCGAAATCAGTTCTTACTGTTATCTGATTACTGCAGGAGGCAAGTGCCACAAGCGTAAGAAAGATCATCGTGTTTTTCATACTGCGTGAAGTTTAGAATGCTCAATACACATCAAGAATTGTATAGGAGGTTGCTCCGTACGAAAACGTATCCCCTTTTCCTTTACTTTTCATCACCCGATACAAAGGGCTCATAACTGATAATCCAAAAAAAGGCTTCTGATCAACATGAAAACGCTCAATGCTCGCGGACACAAAAAAAGTTTCTCTGTCAGTTGTTACCACAGAGCCCCGTTGCACAACGTCGTGAATCCCTCCCAGCTCCGATTTCATTTTCATCAGGCCTTCCAACTCCCGGTTAGCGAATTCCAACTGTTCGGAAAGGCCATTTACCCTTGCTGCCGTTTCCGCTTTGAGTGCCTGGGACTGAATATCGTATTCCTCCTCATTCACATTCCCCTCATTTTCGATCATTTCCTTAATGCGGACATGAAAATCATGAATAACCGTTTCATGCTGACGGATCGCCGCTTCCAATATTTTGTGTTTATCCAGCGCTGTACACATATTCCTTTCCTACTTCTTTGTCCTTAAGCAATCTCGCCCGCACCACCTCAAAAGGGTCTGATAGCAATTAGGATAACTAATGACTTTAGTCACGCCTACTTGACTGAAAATGAGCCATCTTGCAAAGTCGAATCAATTCTACTGCGCTATGAAGAAGATTCTATGCCCTACAGACTTTTCTGAAACTGCAGATTCTGCAGTCGCCTATGCGGCCAAGTTGGCTCAAAAAACAGGAGCCCATCTTGCGCTGTTCAATGTGCAATCTCTGGTGGACCGAACGCCGGAAGAGGCCCTGCTGGGAGAGCAAATGAACGCACAAATGGCCTATGATCGGTTAGAGGAATTGAGCCGGGAGATCAGCAGGGTCTTCAAAATCTCTTGCAATGGAAATGTATCGACCTCCATCGCAGCACTATCTCAGGTGATTGAAAATGAGGCTGAAGGGCATGATCTGATTGTCATGGGAACCAATGGGCCGGATGACGTTTTTCAATTCTTTTTTGGCAGTAACTCGTATCGGCTAGCAAAGCAAACCTCGCTTCCCGTCTTCGTTGTTCCTGCTGGATATGGATATAGCAATATCAAACAAACGGCATTCGCATTTGACTACTGGAGGAACAACACCTTACCCATGGCGCAATTGGTAAATGTCATCAAGCCATTGAACAGCGCCCTAACCGTTTTGGAGTTGCTCGAAGAGTCATATAGCCGCCGTCAGGAGGAAGAAATTCTTGCTGATCAACAAGTCCTAAATGATATGTATGGCCAAGAGGTCGCCATCCGTTTTCATTCGCTGTACACCAAAAACCTACCCCAGGCGCTGGACGCCTATGTGAAGGAGAATAAGATTGATCTGCTTGCCCTTTGCACCCAGCATCAAAGCCTCATTGACCGCTTGTTTCACAAGAGCCTGATCAAAGAAATGAGCCGGATTGCGACATATCCGTTATTGATTATTCATAGCTGAGAAACAACAGGAGACTGAATGCAAGGTTTATCTTCTGACTAACAAGTAGTTGGTTCCTGATAAAAGTCACTCAATGCCTTGACCCACCTCATTCAAATAGCAGTAATTCAAGAGTAGCTTCAAGAAATCAAAAAGAAGGTCCGAGGCATTCAAATAAACAGTTATGAAAAAGATTCTTGTTCCCTGCGATTTTTCGGTATGTGCTGTGGAGGCTTATCAATTCGCCCTGAAGATTGCCGCGAAAAATAAGGGTGAAATTCATGTGCTTGAGGCAATCGAGTTACCCGTAATGCTGGTATCAGGCTTTGATGTTCAACCATACGCCTACGATCCGAAGCTCCTGCGTGATCTGGAAGCCAACGCACGGAGCAAATTTGACACACTCAAACAACGCTATGCCACCAGCGGCATAGCGATCACCTTTCACGTCAATCACGAACGACCCACTCCAGCGATTCGACAATTCGTGAAAGAAAATGCCATTGACCTCATTGTGATGGGCACGAAAGGTACGAGTGGTTTAACGGAGTACCTGATCGGATCAAATACCGAGCGTATCGTCCGGCTTGGAAAGGTACCTGTCTTCGCCATCCGGAAAGCTGTGAATGTTGATACCATCAAGAAAATCATCTTCCCCATTACCCTTGGATCTGATCAGACCGAACTGGTCGACAAGGTCAAGCAACTACAGGCATTCTTTTCCGCTTCCCTTGAAGTATTGTGGATCAATACACCTATGAATTTTAAAACCGAACTGGAGAGCAAGAGTATGCTCAAAGATTTCGCTACGAGCTATGCGTTGGAAAACTATCACCTGCATGTTCGCAGCGATACAATCGAGCAGGAGGCCATCCGTCACTTTACCAAAGAGATAAACGGAGACATGATTGCCATGGCCACCCATGGACGTCGTGGACTCGCCCATCACCTAATGGGGAGCATCGCTGAGGACGTGATGAATCATATTCAATGTCCCATCTGGACATACTCGCTGCACCAATGAATGGTATCCTTCATCATAGACTATGAAACTACCTGCGTGGCTTGGCACAACCGAATCCCTTCGCCAACTAAAGAAGTTCCTGGAAGAATTAGGCGATCTTTCTCGCTTCACAGCGCGATTCTTCCGGGAGCTCTTCAAACCACGGCCAGAAGTTGAAGAATTCTTCCGCCAGTGTTTCTGGGTAGGTTACAAATCGTTGCCGTTGGTGAGTATCACTGCGTTTATCATGGGTCTGGTGCTTACTATCCAATCCCGTCCTACCCTCATGGAATTCGGTGCTGAGTCGCTTCTTCCGTCGATGGTGGCCGTCTCGCTGGTACGTGAAATCTCCCCGGTAATCACCGCCTTGATCTGTGCTGGAAAAATCGGATCCGGAATGGGTGCCGAACTGGGCTCGATGCGCGTCACAGAACAAATAGACGCCATGGAAGTGTCCGGAACAAATCCCTTCAAATACCTCATCGTAACCCGTGTGCTGGCCACCACACTAATGCTGCCTATCCTCTCCAGTCTCTCCAATGCAGTTTCCATTTTCGGAGGATACCTTGGGGTAAACATCCGCGGATCGGTGAGCTGGCACTTGTACTGGCTACAGGTGTATGATTCACTCAGCTTCGGCGACGTTGTTCCGTCGCTGATCAAGACATTCTTTTTTGGATTCGCCATCGGACTGATTGGATGTTATAAGGGATACAATACAAGCCGGGGAACGGAAGGCGTCGGTCGTTCTGCCAATTCAGCCGTAGTGGTAGCTTCACTGCTGGTTTTTATCCTCGATTTAATTGCAGTACAACTTACGGACCTCCTGGGTTTCACTTAGCCAACAACGATGAACGCCAGGACAACAGTATTGGAAATCAAGAACCTGTACAAATCATTTGGTTCCAATCATGTTTTGCAGAACTTCTCAATTAGCCTCAACGCTGGCGAGAACCTTGCCGTACTCGGCAAATCAGGGTCAGGAAAATCTGTTCTGATCAAATGTATCATCGGCCTCATCGTGCCCGACTCGGGAAGCATCTGTGTGTTCGGCAGAGAGGTTCATGAGCTCAATCAGGATGATCTCGACCAAATGCGAGCCCGGATTGGTTTCCTGTTTCAAAGCAATGCACTCTATGATTCCATGACAATAGAAGAGAATCTCTTGTTTCCCTTGCGTCGTCACTGGATTACCGAAGAGCATGCCAACCCGGACGAGGCGGTCCGTGAAGCGCTCGATGACGTCGGGCTGCTACACACCCGATACATGATGCCAGCCGAACTTTCAGGAGGAATGAGAAAGCGAATTGCGCTGGCCCGTACACTAATCCTTAAGCCTGAAATTATTCTTTACGATGAACCGAC
>JANPES010000333.1:0-7574 GCA_031423035.1 Cyclobacteriaceae bacterium
TTTGCCTTCACCTTGACCATGATGCGTGAGACTTTGCTCGTTTTGGGTGGAGCACAAACCCTGTTGCGCAGCCGTGACTGGGAGCAGAAATTTGTTCATGATTTTAGCAAAGTCATGCGCCTGCCCGCGGTTGAGCAGGTATATCGATTGGTAAACGATGCCGGGTACCAGCTCGAACGAAATGGAAGTGCCAAGATGATATTTCTGGATACCTCCCTTCAGGTGGCCAAAGCCCTGAACTAAATTTTTTCGTTTACTTCCAAGCGCATATTTTTGCACGACTTTCAACGAAAACGAAAGCACTAAACGCAATAAACAGGTATCCCAATGAAAAATACAATCACGGCATTCTTTGTACTGCTTTTGTTGATCAGCAGCTGCGCCCAGGACAACAAGAAGGACTTTGTTGTCACCATTAAGACCTCCTACGGGGACATGGTCGCCATTCTTTATGACGAAACCCCCAAGCATAAAGCGAATTTTATCAAGCTGGCCAAAGAGCATTACTTTGACAGTCTGTTATTTCACCGCGTCATGCAAAATTTCATGATCCAGGGAGGCGACCCGGATTCCAAGAAGATGCAGCCGGGAGGCCAGCTTGGCAACGGAGGCCCCGGATATACCATTGAAGCAGAATTCGTTCCTAAATTCTTTCACGAGAAAGGTGCTCTTGCAGCCGCCAGGCAAAATGACCAGGTGAATCCTAAGAAGGCATCCAACGGAAGTCAGTTCTATGTTGTTCAAGGTACAGTTATCTCTCCCGCAGAAGTTGAAAGTCTGCGCCTTGACCAGATGCAATTGATGACCGGGTTACGCAAGATGTTTGAAGATCCCGCCAATAAACCCCTGCTGGATTCCCTCAACCAACTGTACTATTCAGGTGATATGCCTGCTTACCAGAAACGCCTGACTGAGCTCGCCCCGCGTGTTGAAAAAGCAACCGGCCTGTCCATTATCAAAAATATCTCTGAGGAGAAAATTAAGATCTACACCACTGTGGGCGGGTATCCGCCTCTCGACGATCAATATACTGTCTTCGGAAAAGTGATCAAGGGGCTTGATGTACTTGACAAGATTGCAGCCGTGCAAAAGGATGCCCGGGATCGGCCGCTCGAGGATGTACGCATGACCGTGACTGTCGAAGAACTCTCACGTAAGAAAATCACGAAAGAATACGGATACCAGTATCCGGTAGTCAAGAAGTGATCACTGTCCTCGTTACTGGCGCGAATGGATTACTCGGGCAGAAACTTGTTGCCCTGCTGGATCGTGAGCCCACCGTGTCGCTTGTCGCCACCGCGCGCGGCAACCTAAGCACATCGTTAAAGCGCGGTGTATACCATTCGCTTGACGTTTCACTTGAGAACAACGTTAGTGAACTGATTGCTAAGGTTCGACCGGATGTTGTCATTCACACAGCGGCCATGACGCAGGTCGATCAGTGCGAAACAGACCGGGAGGCATGTTGGCTCAACAATGTGTCGGCTGTCGGGTTTCTCTCGCGTGCCTGCGAGGCACATTCGGTACACCTGATACACTTGTCAACCGATTTTATCTTTGATGGCACGAAAGGGCCACTGGATGAGAACGCGACGCCGAACCCCATCAGCTACTATGGCGAGAGTAAACTGGCAGCGGAACAGCTGGTTCAGAAAGCAAAAACACCCTGGACGATCATCAGGACCGTGCTCGTTTACGGTGTGACAAAAGACCAGAGTCGCTCTAACATCGTGCTTTGGGTCAAGAAAAGTCTGGAAGAAGGCAAGCCCATCCGTGTCGTCAATGACCAATGGCGAACTCCTACCTTAGCTGAAGATCTGGCCATGGGGTGCTGGCTGGCGGCATCGCGGAAGGCGACAGGGATCTTCAACGTAAGCGGCTCAGAAATGATGACGCCCTATGACATCGCCTTGCGCACCGCAGAACATTTCGCCTTAAATCGCACCCTCATTCAGGAAACTAATTCCACGGAATTTCGCCAGCCTGCAGCACGGCCGCCAAAGACCGGTTTCATCATTGAGAAGGCGCGCCGGGAGTTAGGCTACACCCCTCATAGTTTTTCGGAAGGTCTGGACATGCTGGCTGCTCAGCTGGGTTGATTCCTTTTTCCCCGACTCTGGATGGCCAGGTAATAGATAGGAATTCCCGCCAGTGCAATGAGCAATCCAGGCCAGGTGAACTTTGGTTTGTAGACGATGAGGAGAAAACAAAACGTAACACCCATCAGGATATAAATGACTGGCAATACCGGGTAGCCAAAGGCCCGGTAAGGACGGTCAGCATCCGGGCGCTTCCGACGCAGGACAAAAATCCCTGCAATGGTGAGCACATAAAATAGTACAACGACGAACGAGACCATGTCCAGCAGCTCACCGTATTTACCACTCAGGCACCAGATGCAAGCGAGTAGACACTGAACCCACAACGCCACCTGAGGCACTGAAAACTGGTTGAGGTCGCCTGCCTTCCTGAAGAACACGCCATCGTTGGCCATGGTGTAGTAGACCCGGGCGCCCGAGAGAATAAGTCCGTTGCAGCATCCAAAGGCAGAAACCATTAGCATGACGGAGATGATGACTGATCCGATATTTCCAAGAATTACCTCCGAGGCAGCGACAGCCACGCGATCCTTGTCAGCGAAAGCAATCTCATTCAAGGGCAGTACTGACACGAACATCAGATTGGCGGCCATATAGATTAACGTGACAATAGTTGTCCCCAGAAATAAACTTAAGCCGATGTTACGTCTTGGATTTTTCATTTCCCCACCGATGAAAGTCACGCTGTTCCAGCAATCGCAGCTAAAGATGGAGCCAACCATTGCCGCTGCAATGGCCCCCAGGGCGGCCACCGTTGTGTATTCTCCAATGCTCCCATCGGGTGCGAGGGAGCGCAGACTCCAACCGTCCACCCAATTTGCTTTCCACACCTCCGGGTTCATCATGATCCATCCAAACAAGATGAGCCCAAACAAGCTCAGCAGTTTGGCTACGGTAAAACTATTTTGAATGAGCTTCCCGCCTTCCAGGCCACGGGTGTTGATGTACGTAAGAAAGACAATGATTATGATGGACAGCGCCTGGCCTGGCGAAACCGACAATCCATAAAGCGTGAACAGGATCAAGTCTTCTCCTACACCCGGCACCAGGTAGGCCATGAATTTAGAAAATCCGACACCCACCGCTGCGATGGTGCCTGTCTGAATTACCGCAAACAAACTCCATCCATAGAGAAAGGCAACGAGGGGGTTGTAAGCCTCCTTGAGGTACACATACTGTCCGCCCGCCTTGGGAAACATGCCACTGAGTTCGCCATAGCTGACTGCCGCGGTGACGGTCATAAAGCCGGTGATGGCCCAGACGGCGATAAGCCAACCGGAACTTCCTACGTTGCGTGCAATGTCTGCACTTACAATAAAAATGGCAGAGCCGATCATCGAACCGGCGACGATCATGGTACCATCCCAGAGACCCATGACGGGCTTGAATGTTGTGTTGCTCAAACGAATGAAGTTACCTTTTACTTTCAATATAAGTCTTTTGAAAGAGGCACAGCCGCCCGCCGTATAAATGATTTTTGATTATGGGTATATTTTCTCAATCTTTCCGATCGAAAATGCAACAACTATGACAGAAGGCAGAGGGCAATGGGGTTCAAAATTCGGATTCATCATGGCTGCCGCAGGGTCTGCCGTGGGCCTGGGAAATGTGTGGAGGTTCCCGTACCTGACGGGCGAAAACGGGGGTGCCGCGTTTGTTTTTCTCTATGTGCTCTGTGTTGTTTTTATCGGTGCACCCATGTTGATCAATGAGATTGCCATTGGCAGACTTGCCGGCAAGGGACCCGTTGGCGCCATGCAAAAGTTCAGTGCTAACCCAATATGGATATTCCTGGTGGGGATCCTGCCCCTGATCGTCACATTTGTCGTGCTTAGTTATTACAGTGTCATTGCTGGTTGGACGGTCGGCTACATCTACAATTCTCTTTTTGCAATACAGATTACATTCACTGAGTTCATTTCCACGCCTGAGTATGTTGTCCCGCTGCATGCCTTTGTTATCCTGTTGACGGCATTTATTGTCCTCGGCGGTGTCTCCGGTGGTATCGAAAAGGCCAACAAGATCATGATGCCCGCGCTCTTCATCATTCTATTCATCATTATCATCCGCAGTGTCACTTTGCCCGGCGCCGGAGCAGGAATCGAATATTACCTCCTCCCCGATTTCTCAAAGATCAATGGCAAAGTCGTCCTCGATGCCCTTACCCAGGTATTTTTCTCCCTCGGCATAGGCTGGGGTATGATGATCACCTATGGATCGTACTTGCCAAAAAGTCAAAACATTGTCACCTCCAGTCTCTGGGTCGGAGCGATGGATACTTCTGTGGCACTGCTCGCTGGTCTGATGGTTTTCCCCGCTGTATTTGCCTTCAACGGCAATGTCAGTCAGGGGCCAACACTTGTATTCACCGTACTCGCAAATATTTTCCAGGTTATGCCCTTTGGTCACATCGCCGGCGCCCTTTTCTTCCTCCTGCTTTTCTTTGCCGCGATCACATCGACGATATCTATGCTGGAGGCGCCCGCTGCATATTTTATGGACAACAAAGGCTGGAACAGAAAAAGGGCAGCTATCCTGGTGGCCGTCATCGCCTTTCTCTTCGGTATCCCTTCAGCATTATCGGCAGGTAGTTCGGACTTCTTCACGTCAATGCAAGTTAACTTCTTCGGCACTACCGTTACTAGTTTCTCGGACATACTTGACCATGGTTTTGGAAAACTGTTTATGATGGTCGTGGTGCTATCCACCTGTGTTTATACAGGATGGTTCATGAAGATCGATTTGATTGTCGATGAAATCGCAATTGGAGCCCCGGGGTTCAAGACGTCAAGAATACTTGGTATTCCTGTTTACAAAGTGTGGGCATTCGCCGTGCGTTACATCTGCCCTGTCGTTATCGGATTGGTCGCCCTGAATGTGCTGGGCGCTTTCGGATAATCAGGAGGTCGGACTATTTCAGTGCCTTTGCTACCGGCTGCCCGGTGCAGCCGCTGGGAAATTTTATTCGCAACAAGACCGACAAGGTAGGGGCGATATCAGAGACAGTCTGATAATCGACCGAACTGCCTTTGGCGATGCCCCACCCATAGAAAATGACCGGCACATGCGTGTCATAGCTGTATGGTGACCCATGGGTTGTTCCCGCTTCCATATATTCCGTCCAGTGCGGTTCAAGTACGACCAGGAGATCACCCGACCGCTTGTGGTTGTAGCCGCGGGCAAGATTGCCTTTGACCCCCCGCTCACTAAAATTAATCGCACGAATGGCGCTCGCAGTAAATACATCGGCGATACCATCGACCTCCATCAGGTATTGGGAAATCAATTCCATGGCCATCAACATATCAATTCCAGCACTCTTCAAATCACCGGTAAATGCCCCGTGGTTAAGAAATACCTGGCCGTTGCTGATGCGTTCAATAATTTTCCTTTCCCCAAAATAGGGTTTGAGGAATTCATCCATGCCAGCCTGGATCTCGGATGGTTTGATCATTCCAGCAGGAATCTTGTTCACCATCATTTGCTGCGGAATTTCTGCCACCCCATGATCCGATGTCAGAAAAACAACATAATTGCCTGCCCCAATTTTTCGGTCGAGCGTGTTCAGCAAGTCCTCCAGGTTCTTGTCCAACCGAAGGTAGATATCCTCCACCTCAACAGAATTTGGGCCCATACCATGGCCGACATAGTCAGGGCTTGAATACGAGACAGCAAGCAAGTCCGTCACATTATCTTGGCCCATTTCCTCTCCATCAATCGCCGCCTTAACCACATCGGTAAGCAAGTCATTGCCGAACGGCGAGCTGACAATGAGGTCAAAGCTGGCATTCTGCCCCCGTATTTCTTTCAACTTGTATGGGAAGGTTGGTTTTTGGTCCTTGCCTTTCATACGGACTTCAAAGGCTCCGTCGTCGGGTCCACTTTCCTCATATTGATCCATCGGAAGCAACGGCTTCCATTCCTTGCTGATGTATTGATCAACCAATTTCAGGCTGTTGAATTTTTCCAGCCAGGAAGGGAGGCCCGGCTTGTAGTAGGTGCTGCTGATAAATCTACCAGAACCACTGTCAAACCAATAGGCGCCATCGCCCATGTGTCCCACCGGAAGCACGGCACCCCGGTCCTTCATGGAGAGACCGATTACCTTTGCGCGTTTTTGGGTGAACAACTCCAGTTCATCTGTGATCGTGCTCGAAAGCAATCTCCAGGGTGAAACCGCGCCCCTACCTTGCTCGACACCCACAGGTTTTTGCCGGGCATCCCCCACACAATTCACCATCTCCCGGCTATCCTTGTTGTACCAGTCGTTGCCAATTATTCCATGAATGGCTGGTGTCGTTCCCGTATAAATCGTCGCGTGACCCGGACCGGTATACGTAGGCACATAATCATAATGTGCATTCTTGAGCATAAAGCCCTCTCCCATAAGGCGCTTAAATCCTCCCGGGCCGAATTTCTTCTCAAATCGATAGAGGTACTCCTGTCGCATTTGATCTACCACAATGCCAACAACGAGTTTGGGTCTCTCCTGCGCATAGAGTGACAAAGAAGCCAACGAAAGAAGGAATATTAAGAGGTGTTTCATGATCTTGAATTCGCAGCAAATCTAACGCATTGGTCAGTTCTCGCAAGTGATTTTCTCCAGCTCGTCGGCTTCCAGTGCCTGGCTTCTGACTGCCTTGCCATGCTGGTTGAAATACACCACGACAGAAATACCTGCCTCGCTGATATAGCGTTCAGTAAAATATAGTGGAAGGTCATGGGTGCCCAGGTTGACCACATCGGTGTATTGAATCGGAATGATCGTCCCATGTCGGGTACTCAACACACCGAACACCCTGTCCTGCTGCACGAGCGCAATCTTTTCTGTTAATGATTCCTTCATGAATTGGTAATGGCGAATGTTATCTAGCCTTACCCGTTGGGAAACAATCTCAAGAAGTTTCCACGCGGGGCCCTTCTTCACCCAAGCCACACTATCATTCCAGAACTCCACCTCATCCCACCCAAAAGCACCCAGCGGTTTCCCGTCGGAGTGAATAAACGCATAGCCATTGTCTTTGTACGCTAGCCAGAGTTTTTGATTGTATGGCCTTACATTTCGGTCATATACTGGCTTGACCAGTTGTGATGTCGCCGCATCAAACCACCCGAATTTTTTGTCTTTGAGAAGGGAAAACGAATGGTCGCCGGCTGAGACTATGGCGTCATAATCCGCCGGGAGGATTATCCTTCCGTCTTCGCGCACCAATCCTTTTTTATTCGCGCGGGTAAAAATAAACAGAGAAGAAGACACAGGATCCAGCTGGTCAAGTTCACCAGCGAAGAGCTTTACACCTGATGCCGCGTCATAGACAACCTTTTTTTTCTTCTCCTCCACAATCATCCACGCCGATGAGTCCCGAAATTCCTTGAACTGAAAGAACGATCCCTTAAGGAAGGTGACCTTCTGTCCCCCAGGAAGTAAAGCATGAACGGAGTCTTTATCCTGGATGAATGCGAGCTGCCCGCGGA
>JANPES010000334.1:0-8898 GCA_031423035.1 Cyclobacteriaceae bacterium
GTCGCTGGCACTTGAGCCAATCTCAAGTTTGTCGCTTTCGTTGGTGCTGTTGAAGCGTATATTGTCGATGAGGGTGTCGCAAGATTGGAGCGTTCGAAGGGCAAGCTTCAGGTCAGCCAGACGGAGGGTCTTATCAAAGTACTGGTCCTCCAGGGCTTCAGCTTTTAACCTAAACGAATAAAGCATAACCTTGGCATTGTAGAAATCAAGGGCTCGTGGATTTGCAGCCTTTTCCTTGTCTGAAAATGAAGGAGAATTGGCGATCAGGGCATTTTGAAAGTCCTGCAGTGATGCTTCGTACTGCTTGAGTTCCTTCTTTAGGATGCCCATTTGGTTGAAAACCGCGGCAATGTCAGAGTGCTTTTCCCCATAGGATTTGGTATACATTTTAAGCGCCTTTTCAAAATATCCCATCGCAGAATTGATGTTGCCCATTTGGCTATAAGTTAGTCCCAGATTGACCAGCGCAAGTGCCTGGTTCGGGTGCCCATCAGGGTATGTACGTTTCCAGATTGCTTCCGCAGTTTCGAAACTTGTTACGGCTTCACCGTAGAGTTTTAGATCCCGATATACGATACCTATGTTATTGTTTGCGATAGCTATCTTTCGGTGATCCGCTCCATGGATGGTATTGTAAACCTCCAGCGCCATTTCGTAGTACCTAAGTGCTTTGTCTGGATCAGATTGACCGTAGATCAGTCCCAGATCATTGTATGATGCGGCAACGTCTTCACTTTTATCCCCAAGGAGGCGCTGTCTCAGTTGCAGGGCCATGAGTCCGTTTTCTTCTGCCTGATTCAGTTTACCCGTGGTTGCATAGACGAGACTGATCGTGGCCAGACAACGCGCAGCCTCTACGGAGTTTGCTTTGTCGGCTTGCTGAAACAAATCCATTGCCTCCTGAAGGCTGCTCAAGGCCATATCGTTTCTGGCTTTGTTGAGATAGAGGAAGCCAAGGGTAGTTTTGCTTTCAGCGAGAAGGAAAGGATTTTGTATAGTTGGTGATGAGAGAAACAACTTCAATGTTTGCTCAGCTTGATCAAGCTTGCCCTCCAGGATGAGCACCTCTGCCAGTTTGTTGGTTAACCGATACGATTCTTCGCCGGTTAAGCGCGAAGAAGCGCTTTCAATGGCTACTTTGGCTCCGGCATAATCGGATGCAGCAACGAGCGAATCAATTTCCGAAAAGATTGCTGTCTGGGCATAAATTACTCCTGCCAATAGTTGAGCGACGAGGACCAGTGGGTATTTCTTCATCTAGAACCTGTATGAATAGCTGAGGGATGACACAAGTTCGCGTGTGAGACCATCCGGACTAAATGTCCGTAGAACCATTTTATGCCCGACCAGCAGTTTTACACCGGAGTGGGCGTTGAAGTTGTAACCCGCGGTCAAGATCCAGGATAATGCAAGTCCCTTGGCAACATTTCCCTTGGCGTCCGTTGAGGTTCTTACGCCTTTGAAATCAGTTATTTCGTCAGCCGTGATCCGGTATATGGGAAGTAACCCTGCAGAGAAATTGAATCTAGATAGCCTGAAACTCCGTTCGACCCTGAGCATAACATCTATTCCTCGCTGGAGATCAGTTGAATTGGAGTACTTCTCAACGTAGACCTGTTCAGCCGCATCCGTGCTGATCCATCGGTGCCAGTCGAACTGATTGCCATTTTGATTGAGTGGGATTTGAATGCCTGTGGCAAACAACCACTTGCGATTAATAACCGAAATTCCAGCGATGAAATCGTAAGTACCCAGACTGGTCTGATAGTACATGGGTAAGGGATTTGGTCCGGCCGTGATGTTAGAATTGTTGGTCGGCAGTTTAGCTCCTACGGATGCGTTTACATCAAATTTATCAGAGTTGTATACATTGCGTGTGTAGCATAAAGAGATGTCGCCGATCGAGGAGGTGTTGCCGAGGTCACCTTGGGCCCATTGGTAGGGGACCTTCACCTGAAATGTATTCCGGCTGTTCAGGCTAAAGTTAAAATCTATGTTGGCGACAAAAATTATTGGTGTTAAGGTAGTTGTTCCGCGATAAAAGCTCAGGTCCATGGTCCTGAGTTTGACCGCAACGCGCTTGCTGTACGGCTGATTGGGTTTCATTGCGCCCATGGTACAGAATCCTGCATCGCTGCAACCCTGGCCAAGCGCCATGGCGCACAAAAAAACAAAAACTGTAATCAGCCCTCCCGTTCGCATAAAGCAGTTCTTTCCTGCTAAGATATAACTATGCGGTTGAACTAGGAAAGGAGCAGAGGTGAATCAGAAAATGAAGGACGGCTTATTAGCGCCAATCTACATTCCAAGACTTTGGTTTTCAATGGAAGCCAGCTCAATGATCTTTGCGTATTCGGCTGGATTGAGATCATTAAAGAAGTAGTGGATGGGGTTCACCTGAGCCCCGTTAATGAACACTTCATAATGCAAATGAGGGGCGGTGGAAAGACCAGTGTCGCCGACGTAGCCAATAAGGTCACCGCGCTTAACGCGTTGGCCGTTACGTACAACAAACATGTGCATGTGTGCGTAACGTGTGCGGTAGCCGAAGCCATGGTCAATCTCAACTTTCTTGCCATACCCTGTGAAACTAATCTCCACATTGTCGACTGTGCCATCGGCTGCTGAATAAATGGGCGTTCCGATCGGGGCAGCGAAATCTATACCGTGATGCATCTTTCTAACCTTATAAATTGGATGGATCCGGATACCGTATCCGGAAGCAAGAACCACGGTTACCTTTTTGGGTACCGGTTGAATGGCCGGAATGGCCGCGAAAAGTTTTTCCTTGTTATCCGCCAACTGTATAATTTCATCGTGAGACTTGGATTCGATATACACTTTGCGCCGAAGTTTGTCTACAGACTCATTTAATTGAACGATGATATCCTCATGCTCGATGTCTTTGCTTAATATATCTGAATAGCGTTCGGAGCCGCCCACGCCTGCTTCCCGGATCGCCTTGTCAATGGGTTCTGAACCTAACACAACCCGATATATATTGTCATCCCGATAGCTCATTTCAGCCAGGATTTCGTCAAGGTTATCGACTTTTTGCTTCAGGTCCTGGTAATAAAACTCCATTTCCTTCACCTCATTCTTAAGCATGAGTTCCTTCGGCGATTCGAAGTAGTTGCTGTAAAGCATCAGGAGCCCAACAGCCATTGCCATGGTAAGTGAAACAACACCAAGGATATTCAAGAACACATCCCCCGTTTTGGTCTGGACCCTGACATACTTGCACGACTCGGTATCGTAGTAATACTTAATCTTCGCCATGTTCTATTTCTTATTGCGTAGGGGGTCGGAACGCTTTTATAACCAAATCATTGCATTCCAAATAGGGCCCTCCCAGCAAATCTAAGCAATAAGGTATTGCCGGAAAAATCACATCGAGACACTGGCGGATTGATTTGGGTTTTCCGGGCAGATTTACAATGAGGGTTTTGTTGCGAATTCCGGCTGTTTGACGCGAAAGAATGGCTGTAGGCACGTATTTGAGGCTCTCTGCACGCATTCGCTCCCCAAATCCAGGCATTATTTTGCCACAGACCGCCAAAGTGGCTTCCGGGGTTACATCCCGGATGGAGGGCCCCGTGCCACCAGAGGTAACGATCAGGCAGCAACCTTGCTTGTCGGCCATGTTAATCATTGTCTCTTCGATGACGGGCTGTTCATCCGGTATGACGGCATACACTTTTTCCCATGGATTTAACAGATATTCCCGCAAAGTGGATTCAATCGCCTTTCCGGGCAGATCTTCATAGATGCCTTGACTCGCGCGGTCTGAAATGTTAATGATGCCTATCCGTATCATGTCGTTCCTTTGAACCTGATATTGGATGATCGGCCTTTCTTGAAGACCATTCTACCCTGAGCTTTTCCTTTGCGAAGCTCTTTTTGAATTTCTACAGGAAGGGCGATGATCTCCACGCATTCGCTGGAGCAACATCCGTCATTTTTAGTTGCGCATTCGGCACACTGGATGAAGAGGAGATGGCATCCCTCGTGGCGGCAGTTCGTGTGTGTGTCGCATGGCTTGCCGCATTGGTGACAGACACTGATGATCTCTGTAGAGATCCTTTCTCCCAGGCGTTCATCGAACACGAAATTCTTTCCGAGGAATCTATTTTCCAGCCCATATTGGCTCACTTGTCTGGCGTACTCAATGATGCCGCCATCGAGCTGAGAAATGTTTTTGAATCCCCGATGCTTCATCCAGGCGCTTGCCTTCTCGCATCTGATTCCTCCCGTACAATACATGATGATATTATTATCTTTCTTGTCTTTCAGCATGGCCTCAACCATCGGCAATGAATCCTTAAAGGTGTCAACATCAGGGCAGATGGCATTCTTGAAATGACCCACTTCGCTTTCGTAATGATTTCGCATGTCGACGATTATAGTGTTCGGCTGAATGCTTAGCTCGTTGAACATGGGGGCACTCAGATGTGTGCCAGAGTCACTTGAATCAAAGGTCTCATCGCGTAAGCCGTCGGCAACAATCTTTCTTTTGACCTGGACCTTCAGCACGTAGAACGATTTTCCGTTGTCTTCGATAGCAGAGTTTAACCGGACCCCTTTCAGAAACCCGGTGTCGTCGAGGGACCGCTTGAAGCTATCTATGTTTTCATCCGGGATACTCATTTGGGCATTAATTCCTTCATGCGCGATATAGATCCTTCCCAGAATTCCCAACGGGCTCCATACTGCATAAAGAGCGTCCCGGAATTCTGAAGGGTTTGCAATGGTGTGATACTTATAAAAGGAGAGGGTCAATCTGTTGCTTTGGCCTGAATACAGCCGTTGCTTGAGAATTCTTTTGTCAATCTGGTTATGCAGAACGTTCATGGTTTGGTAATACCGGGTTACTACTTTTCTTCAGCGGACTCTTTTAACTGCCCGCGAAGCAATTGATTGTATTCTTCACAACTAAGAACCCCCAGTTGCTTGCAGAACCCACAGGTTGAATATTTTTCGCCCAGGTAGGTTCTTCGGATCACGACGGTCGAGCCATTGCAAACTGGGCATGTCACTTTGCCTGAAGAGCCGCAGTCAATGACAAAATCACGGGAGAGCACCTCCACGGCCTTCGCCGATTGTGCCAGGCGCTGCTGAAGGAGACCCTCTTCGGCAAGCTTCAGCCAATTGGCGGCATCCAGTGAGTATTGACCCGTAGTCCCCTTCAATTGAATATACTTGGTCAGCCAGTCAACGCTTTGTTTGTATTTCTGCAGGTGGTAGGAGTTCTTTCCGAAATGATAGGTCAGGTCAGAAGGGACACTTTTTATCGTTGCAAGTACATTTCGATACTTTAAGTCTGCCTCTTCGTACTGCCCGTTTTCGGAAAGTTGAATAGCCGAATCAAGCCGCGCATTGATTTTTAGTTCCTTTTGAAACTCCCGTTGTTTTTCGAGTTCGCGTATTTTGTCCTTTTCCGTATCCTGGCAAAAGCCAAATGAAGTTACCAGGAATACAAGGAGTATACTCAGGGCTGCTTTCATAGGAATCTCTTTTTTGGTAGCCGAAGCCATTCCAGGGTAGCGTTGGCAAAAATATCCTCTTTTGTTTTCTTTGGCATTTCCGATTCCTCGATGAATTTTCCAATCTCCAGATCACCCAACGGGAATGGGTAGTCTGATCCCAGGGTCACCCGTTTTGATCCAACCATTTTTACTACGTACTCCAGCATGTCCAGGTCATGCGTAATGCTATCTACCCAAAACTTACCCAGGTAGCTCTTCGGTTCGACAGGATTATCAATAGCCACCAGGTCAGGACGGCATTCAAATCCATGCTGGATTCGGCCTAAAGTGAAGAGAAAAGCCCCACCGGCATGGGCAAAATTAACGCGAAGACCCGGCAAGCGTTCAAAAATCCCGCCAAAGATCATAGAGCATAAAGCGCGTGTTGTTTCGGCAGGCATTCCGACAAGCCAGGGCAGCCAATATTTGGTGATGTTCTTTTCTCCCATCATGTTCCAGGGGTGAACCAGAACTGCCATTCCTTCTTTGTCACAAGCGTCGAAAATTGGGAAGAACCGTTCTTCATTCAGATTCTCATCGTTAATGTTTGAGCCGATCTGCACCCCATGCAAGCCGATCTTCTTACACCTTTTAACTTCCTCGATAGCAAGTTCCGTATCCTGCATTGGCAGTGTTCCAAGTCCAACGTAGTTTTTTGGATACTTTTCCACCAGCCTGGCGAGGTTATCATTCAGGTACTTGGATAGGGACGCCGCATCAATCGGTTTTGCCCAATACGAGAACATGACAGGGACGGTGCAGACCACCTGTACTTGAGTATGGTGGGTGCTATATTCCTTAATCCGCAATTCCGGATGCCAGCAGTTTTCCCCGATTTCCCTGAAAAACTGGTTGCCGCGCATCATTTTCGCGAAGCCGCGTTTGTGATGTTGCAAGTACACAAAGTCCCCATACCCGAACTTCTCGCTCCAGTTGGGCATTTTCTTAGGCAGGATATGGGTATGGGAGTCGATCTTCAGCACTTTGGGCATTGATAATCCGGCAAATATCGGGAAAAAAGTGAGTAGGTGGAACAGGCTCTGGGTAAGTGCCTAGGTGTCTAGGTGCCTAGGTGCCAAGGTAAGGCGCAGAGGGGGGGGTGTGAATCATCGTTATTCTTTTGCTGTTGAGATTGGGGTTTGAATCCCGCTGATGATTGCCTCAACGGCAAAGTGGTCGGAGAGGTCATTGTGGTTTTTATGCCACGGGTGCCGCATGATTTTTACGCGCCGGGAAACACTGTAAGAGATGTCGTTGGTGGAGCGAACCAGTACATAGTCGAGGAGGAGGCGGTACTCTTTTCTTTTTTTGCAGAGGTCGTTATAGGAGCGGTCCATGGTGTATTGCTGAGGGCCAAGAAGTTCATAGTCTTTAACGTCCAGTGTCTGAAGCATCACCGGGTAGCGGGGCAGACGGCTAACGAAATCTTGCGTTATGCCGGCAGGCAACTCGGCGGGGATTGACTTGATCGTGTTGAAGTCGCCACAAATGAATTGAGGTACTTCGGGTTTTGTATGCGGCTTCAATAATTCATTGTGCAGCTGGTTATATTGACTATACATTACTGCGGTGGAGCCAAAGGCCTGCATATGCGTGCCAACCACCTGAATGGTTTTTCCGTGGACAGTCATTTCTGCCAGCATTGCTCCCTTGCGGGATAATTTGTCAAACCCTGTACGTTCGGCATATCGTATTTCGTGGACTTCGTTGATGGGATACCGGCTGAAGATCATAACACCACCGTTGGTTTTGAGCGCGATGGCTTTCTTGTTCAGCACCTGAGTATGATAAGGAAACTCCGCTGCCAGGCCGTTGGTGATGATTCTACGGCTGCGTTTTTTAAAAAGTTCCTGGAAGACAACTACATCGTAATGATGAGTTTTTAGTTGTTCAACAATGATCTTCGCGCGCTTGGCTTTGCCGTTGTTGTTTACGATACCGGGGAGCATCTGGATGTTCCAGGAGAGAATGCGGAGCGAGTCTTGCCCGACGGCGGAGTTTGCGCAGATAACGAGTGTGAACAGAAATAGAATGAGGCGAATTCTCATGGTAGTATAAAGATCGGAAGGATAAAGCCTAAAGGCTAAGGTTTAAGGTCGTAAGTTGAAAGTTGAAGGTCTAAAGTCTAAGGTCGAAGGTTAAAGGTTGAGGGCTGAACTAGTATTTTGACTGATTTTACTAACTTCGTAGTGATTGAAGTCTTGAAAAATATACAATAAGTAAACCCAAACCCACCCTACATGAAAATCAGAAATCTTTTTACGCGGCAACTCCTGGCAATAACTGCGTTACTCCTATGTACTTTCCTTAGTTCCTTTGCGCAGGAGAATGTGGTCATTACCCTCAATGTGAATACGGGTCAGATTGACAACAAGAATTTGGCTTCTACATGTAATTTTGGACAAGACGACGACATTTCGAATGAAGATTATACCGTCGTGGTCAATGTTGGAGACAATATTGTCTGGGAGGGTGTTTCTACCAGTTCAGAAGATGACATCGTCAACATCACTATGATCAAGTATGTAGGGGGAAAGAATATTTTTGGTAAGGATCTTGGTCCGGATGGCAATGGCCCGAAGCAAAAGGTCAGGGGAAAAGTACTATCCAGTACGGATGGCAATGCCTATAAATATGATATTTCATTTACGGTAATCAACAATGGCGTGAAGCGCAATGGGACATTCCACATTGATCCCAAAATACAGACGCATTAATACTCACGTCTTATCCATTTCTACATTTTGAGGCGTCGTTTCTCTGATCAATCCAACCGGAGCAGAAGGGCAGGGTTGACCGTAGCCCTTTTTCTTCTCTGCTTGATTTCCGTGTATGGCCAAAGAAAGGCCATGGCTGATAGCCTGGAATCCGTTTATCTTTCTGGTAACTATGACCCAGGGTATAAATTGGGAATTCTCAATGGCCTTGCGATCAATCATCCGGATCCCGAGAGGAAACTTTTGTTTAGTGAGGAGCTGATACGAACGGCTCAGGCGTTGGATTCCGTAGACTATCTGGTCCAGGGATATCATGAAAAGGGAAATGCGTTAAGGTTAAAAAGTGACCTTACCCATGCCTTGGAAAGCTATTTTCAGGCCGCAAAGATTCTCGGTGAAGAAAAGGCCTCGCGCCATCTGGGTACGCTGTACATTTCGATAGCCGATGTTTATGCAATCATGGGCAATCACACGAATGCAGTGAAGTATCATCAACGCGCCATACGAATTCTCAGGTTGGAAGGTGAGTCCGTTGATTTGGCTTCTGCCTTGCTTAATGCGGGAGATGAATACATTACGAACCATAAATGGGATTCGGCTTTAATTTATACGGAGGAGGCCGGGGTCATATTCGAGAATTTGCATTCGCCGCTGGG
>JANPES010000335.1:0-28387 GCA_031423035.1 Cyclobacteriaceae bacterium
CGAGCAGGCAGCCGGAGATTTCCCGCCAACCAAGCAAGGCGAGGAGGTTCGCCAGATGCTTACGCGCACAGTCGATGATGAATTGGCCAAATTGAAAACAACCATCAGTCAAAACGTGGACCGCATAAATCAAATGGCAAAAGAAAAAGGCATAGAGGTAGTTACGATTCAACGCAAGCCTGCTGATATGTAGTAAGGGAACGCATCGCTTGTCATCCAATTCAGAATAGGCCTCTTAGCAGAGCCCATTCTTTTTGTGGGTGGTATCCCCACTTCCAAGGGGGGTGCATTACACTCGGAGTCCATATTAATTGAGCCGCCCAAAATTGGATTTTCTTCTTACCTTAACTTCACATTCACTTCAACAAGGTCTATAAACTTCAATCCTCGATACTATGAAAAGTGTTATCCTGTTCCTGCTCTTAGCTATTCAGATTCCGCTCTTTGCCATAAACCCCGTTGACACGAGGCTCCTCAGTCAACCTGCTGTGAGCGCTAATCACATTGCGTTCATTTACGCAGAGGACTTATGGGTGGCGAATGCCGACGGCACTCAACCTCGCCGTCTCACCGTCGATGAAGGCGTTGAATCAAGCCCCTATTTTTCGCCTGATGGGAGATGGATAGCCTTCAGCGCGCAGTATGATGGAAATACAGATGTATTCCTTATCCCTGTGGAGGGAGGCGTTCCGTCTCGACTTACCTGGCATCCCGGATTTGATCTGGTCCGTGGCTTTACCCCCGACGGGAAGAGCGTTCTCTTCCGTTCTGCTCGTTATGTTTTTACCAACCGCTATGCCCAGTTTTTCACGGTGCCCATCACGGGTGGGTTTCCATCCCGGCTTGAAATTCCAAATGGATTTCACGGCAGCTATTCGCCCGACGGAAAGCAATTCGCCTACAATCCACTTAATGACGCCTTCGGGCAGTGGAAAAATTATCGTGGGGGAACAATTTCAAGGATTTGGATCTTCTCATTTTCCGATAAGGGCGTTGTCGCCATTCCGCAGCCTGCTGGAGGGTGCAATGACACAGGCCCACAATGGTTAGGTGACAAAGTCTACTTCAAAAGCGATAGAAATGGAGAATTCAATCTCTTTTCATACGACCCAGCAACCAAGGAAGTAAAGCAATTGACCACATTCAACGACTTTCCTGTTATTAATATGGGTGCCGGGAGCGGAAAGATAATTTTCGAACAGGCAGGATATCTGCATCAGTACGATGTGAATACTTCAACCGCCCGCAAGCTCACGGTCGGCATTGCTGCCGATCTCCTTGAACTGCGTGCCAGCTTCGTGAAGGGAGGCTCCTATATTCGCACAGGAGGAATATCTCCAACGGGGGCACGGGCTGTCTTCGATTTCCGCGGTGACATTATAACTGTTCCGGGAGAAAAGGGAGATGCTCGGAATATTACCGGCACTCCGGGTGTTCATGAGAAGTTTCCATCGTGGTCACCCGACGGCAAGTCGATCGCATATTTCTCAGACGCCTCGGGCGAATATGAACTCCACATCAAGTCGCAAGACGGGAAGGGCGAAGCAAGAAGTATTCACCTCAATGGTACGGGATTCTACTCCAGCATTAAGTGGTCACCGGATAGCAAGAAGATTTCTTTTATCGACAACGGTCGCAACCTCTATGTCCTTGATGTTGCTTCAGCTGCCATAAAAAAGATCGACTCCGACGAACTCTATGTCCCTGGTGTATTCCGTGAATTGTTTGGTGACTGGTCGCACGATTCCAAGTGGATATCCTACACAAAGGTGCTGCAGACGAATTTCGAGAAAGCATTTCTTTATTCGGTTGATCAGGCAAAGTCTTATGCAGTTACCGATGGACTCAGCGACGTGGCTGAGCCTATATTCAGTACAACTGGAAAGTACTTGTTCTTCCTCGCCTCTACCGATGCAGGACCGGTGGTGAACTGGTTTAATCAATCGAACAACGATATGAGGGCAACAAGTTCTATCTACCTGGTAACGCTTCAGAAGGAGACAATATCGCCATTGGCAAAGGAAAGCGATGAAGAAGAAATCAAGACGGACAAGAAAGAACCAACCCCGGCCAAGTCCGAAGACAAGGCAAAAAAGGAGAAGCCGGAGCCTGAAAAGAAACCGGAGGCCCTGGTGATTGACTGGGAAGGCATTCAAAATCGAATCATCGACCTTCCGGTAAAAAATGGAAATTATGAAGGTCTCAATATGGGGAAGGAAGACGAGTTGTTGTACATCAGCATCAATGATGAGGGCAACGGCTTCCTGCACAAATACGACATGAGCAAACGCAAGGATAGTGAGGTCATGGAAATGAACGCATATACACTATCCTCAGATGGAAAGAAAATGCTCTACGTCGCCGGGTCTACTTGGGGCATTAGCGCAAGCGGCGAGAAACCGGAGGCGGGGAAGGGCACACTGAACACAGCAGATCTCCAGGTGAAGATTGACCCTTCCGGCGAATGGCCAAACATTTTTAATGAGGCCTGGCGAATAAACCGCGACTACTTCTATGACCCTGGAATGCATGGAGCTGATTGGCCAGCCATGAAGAAGAAATATGCCCAGTTCATACCCGATTTATCATGCCGAAGTGATCTCAACACGATTATCCAATGGATGTGCAGTGAACTTGCCGTAGGTCACCATCGGATTACCAACCCGGGAGAACGCCTCCAGCGTCCACAAACTATTCCCGGTGGTCTCTTGGGTGCCGATTACGCCATCTCCAATAACCGTTATCAAATCACGAAAATCTTTGGAGGCCTCAACTGGAATCCGTCCTTGCGATCTCCACTCACGGAACCCGGTGTAAACGCCAAGGTCGGTGATTATATCCTTGCTGTAAATGGTAAAGATGTGCCTGCCACAGAAACCCTCTACAAGTTCTTCGAAGCTACAGCCGGAAAAATTGTTGAATTGACCCTGAATGCAAACCCTACCTCTGCGGGTTCACGCACGGTGAAAGTTGTTCCCATAGAAAGTGAAGCTAGCCTTAGAAACCGGGATTGGGTGGAGGGTAACTTGAAGAAAGTGACTGAAGCTACCAAAGGCCAGGTTGCCTATGTCTACGTCCCCAACACGGCCGGTCCGGGACACGAGTACTTTAAAAGGTATTTCTATCCACAAGCTGACCGCAAGGCTGTTATTGTTGACGAGCGCTTCAATGGCGGTGGCCAGATCGCCGACTATTACATCGATATGCTTCAGCGACCTCTTCAATCCTATTGGAATTTCCGTTTTGGCAAAGATTTGAAAACGCCCAGCGGAAGTATTCAGGGACCGAAAGTGATGCTGATTGACGAAACGGCCGGATCCGGTGGTGACATGCTTCCCTGGATGTTTCACAAATTCAAAGTTGGAACGCTCGTTGGCAAGCGCACATGGGGTGGTCTGGTTGGTATCCTTGGGTTCCCTGAATTCATGGACGGCGGTGGTGTAACGGCACCTAATCTTGCCATCTGGACTCCCGATGGATTCATCGTTGAAAATGTAGGTGTACCTCCGGACATTGAAGTTGAACAATGGCCAGTCGATGTGATCAACGGAAAAGACCCCCAATTGGAAAAAGCAATTGAGATTGCTCTAAAAGAACTCGAAAAAAATCCTCAGGTGGACCCTGTTCGCCCTCCTTATCCGGTACGGGTGAGGCATTAATAAACAGGAAATGTAGAGGCTCAAACTATCTTCCCCACTGCCTCTCCAGTGCCATAGCGCGTGGAATAAGTACGTCATCCTCGATCAAGGCATGGATAGCGAGGTCCTTTTCAAAAACTTGCAGTTGCGAAAGCAAGATCCGGTGTAGTGTTTCACTGGTTGGCGGCGGGGAGTAGTGCAGAATCATCGCACGTATCTCGGCGAGGTCTTTCTCAGTATCGTGATGATGCACAAGAAACCGCTCCAGAGAATACGATGACGGGTAAGCCTGAAACGATGCCTTGCCATCGGCTACCTTTTCAAGGTGAAGAATGTAAGGAAGAAACTGAGATTCCTCCACTTCAATGTGGCTGGACAAATGGGTCTTGTAGGCGGAATAGGCGTCATTCAAAATCAGCAAGAGTGGATGCGCCTCTTGGTAACCTGCCAACAGGAGGTGAATACTCTGATCTATTTCCAGCATTTTTCGATGCAGGTAATATTCATGCGTCTTTCGGATGTAGTCCACGATGACTTCCAGTCTGAAGCGATCAAACTTAGTTTGGTTGAATGATTCCTGATCTTCAAAAACCTCGAGAAGAGCAAATACGAACTCCGGATTGATGCCGAGCCGGGTAAGCTCTTCATAGGAGTACATCGCATGATGGGCCTTGTACCGCAGCAGCACCAGCCGCATTTCATCTGGTTCTATAGGAAGAGCGGGAGTCATAGTTTTTCGAAGAAAGCCAGCAAATAAAAGAGATTCCTGCAGAAGAGGCATGATTTTCGTCAGGTTTTTCCTACATGTTGGCTTGGAGCTATCAAAATCAGCATTTAGGATGCATTACTTATCACTACCTTCATCGCATGGCAGAACGAAAAAGCTTTTCCGAAACGCTCTATGGATTCTTTGACCGGGCTGAAGCATTCTTTCTATTTGCACTTCTGGCAGGGGTTGCTTCGCACTACCTTGGGTTTTCTCAGTCCATCACGGTTATTATCATTTCCCTTGGGGGCCTGGCAGCCATTTTTTTCTTCATGGCATTCCGTCCTCCAGCCCAGACGTCAATGCCAACGCAAGGCGGTGAAAAACCGGATTCCATTCATCTCCTCGCGTCCACCACACTTCCAAAACTTCTGTGGATCAGTTGTGCTGTGGGCACTTCCTCGCTTATGCTTTTTCATTCGGATGCCGGAAACGAAGGATATAAGCCGGGGCTCATGATCCATTCCGTTGTCACGCCAATAAGTTTATTGATCATTGGGCTTGCGGCAGCCAAAGGTGTACCTGGTCTGCGAAGTCTACTGCCCATCTATTTTCGCGCTCTCCCGCTGCTGCTCGCTGCAGTGTATCTGTTGAGAGGCTGATCCTCGGCATTCGCCGCACGTCGCAAACCAACGCCTTCTGCAGTACGATGAAGCGCTCCATCGCCCTTCAGGAAAACAATCGACTGAACTTTGTATCTTCACCTCGTTCCACTTGTTTGACGTATGATCCGTTTGGGCCTTTTGATTGTTTTTTTATTCCCTTGGCTGGCCTATGGACAGTTTGAAGGTCAAAAAGAACCGCAAGGCCTTGCTGGTAAATCTAACCCTGCCGCGACTCCCTTGGATTCGGCGACGCCAACAGAAGAAACGTACTCCATCACCATCACAGTAAAAAACATACGAAACACCGAGGGCGTCATTCGGTTCAAGTTCTATAACGACACAACTCGCTTTCCTCACGACTTTGGCTTTCTCAAAGTGGTCGTCCCAAAAACCGAAATGACGGGCGATTCTCTTCGCGTCACCTACCACGGTTTTAGGTCACAACACATGGCAATCGCCTTGCTGGATGATGAGAACAATAATATTAAGCTCGATTTCGGCTGGATTTTGCCAAAGGAAGGTCATGCGTTTTCCGATTATTATCACAGCGCCCTTCGACGGCCCGTTTATGAGGACTTTGCCTTCACCCTTACCGGTGACAAAAACGTGGTGATGGCCATGCGCTATTACTAATCTCTCCTGCACTCTTACATGACTGCCCAAGCACTGACCGACATAGCGAATTCATGGTTCGCCGCATTTAACATGCAAGACATTGATCGGCTGCTCGCTTTGTACGCTGACGACGCGGAACACTACAGTCCAAAATTGAAGGTGCGCCAGCCTGAAACGCAAGGGCTTATAAAAGGAAAGAAGGCACTCCATACGTGGTGGCAGGGTGCCTTCAATCGATTGCCGACACTGCGGTATGAACTGGTACGGCTTACTCCCCATGAGGACCGCATCTTCATGGAATATGTACGGCATGTCGCCGGAGAAGATGATATATACGTAGGCGAAATTCTTGAGATTAATAACGGATTGATAGTCTCATCAGCCGTATTTCACCGCTAGGCTTTGTTACCCATGCCCAGGACGGCACCGATTGTTAGTTCATATCTAGGTACTTATTCTCAAGGTTTCCCGGCTGTCTCCTCACGCTCGATCAGGATCCCATTTGCTTCCCTGTAGTCTCTCCATCCCTTTATCATTTCATTGAACTTATTCGGAAAATGGATCGCCAGATTGGTCGTTTCAGCAGGATCAAGTTCCATATTGAATAATTGAAACGTATTCTCCAGGTGGGGGCCTTCCACGTTTACAATCTTCCACTTCCCTTTTCGAAAATAGGCTCTCCCACCTTGCTCTAGCCCGGTGACATAAGTTGAATCATGAACGGCATCGGCCTTGCCCAACAAATATGATAGCATGGATTCTCCCAGCATAGGGCGTACAATTGGCGCTTCATATGATCCCGGATAGGGAGCTTTTGCCAACTCTAACACCGTAGGAGCAATGTCCATTACCGTCACAAATTCTTTCCGGATTTGCCCCGACCCTACGACTCCCGCTCCGCTAATAATCATAGGGGCAACGATTCCTCCTTCCGTTGTATAGCCCTTATGGTAACCGAACGGAGCGGCGCCCGCTTTTGCCCATTGTGGACCATAGGAAACGAAAGAGGTTGCTGTTCCCATGTTTTCCAAACTGTTATTGTACCGAGGCGCAATAAAATTTGAATAGGGCGGAGTTTGATAGAAGTCTTCTGCGGCCGCCCCATTGTCTGACATGAAAATGATCAGCGTGTTTTCATATAGCCCCTCATCGGCGAGAAACTGTATAAGTCTCCCAATGTGGTAATCCAGGTTGTCGAGCATTCCGGCATAGAGTTCCATCTTTCGTGATTCAACCTTTTTCTCTGCTGGCGTAAGTTCACTCCAGGGCTTAATGGATTCCAGGCGGGGTGGAAGCCTGTGATCTTTTGATATGATCCCTGTTCGTTTCAAACTTTCAAGACGCAGCGCCCGCAACGAGTCATATCCCATATCATACTTCCCCTTGTATCGATCAAACTCAGGCGGTATTTGCAGAGGCCAATGGGGTGACGTATAGGCGGCGTAGGCAAAAAACGGTTTATCGTTATTTCCGGAACGAATAAACTCCACCAGCTTGTCGGTGTAAAATTCTGTTGAATATTTCCCCTCGGGATAGTCCGTCAGCACGCCGTCGGCGCTATACTGCGAAACGCTGTCGGTACCAAGAATTCCAATGCTATTATAATGATTACCCCCTCCTTGTAAAAGGTTGAATGAACGTTCAAAGCCTTTTCTCGCCGGGCTATGTTCCGGTTTCTTTCCCAGGTGCCACTTTCCAACGGTATACGTATGATACCCGGCGTCTTGAAGTAGTATCGGCATCGGCACTACACGATCAGAAAGGAATCCTTCATAGCCTGACTTTCCCTCAATCCATGACCCCTTGGGTGCACCTCCTTGACGACCCATTCCCGCGACGTGATTGTTGTTTCCAGAGAGCAACATGGCCCGCGTCGGCGCACATGTAGGTGCGGTGTGAAATTGGGTGAATAATAATCCGCTTGAAGCTAGCCGGTCGATCGTCGGTGTACGAATATCTCCGCCAGAGCATCCAAGATCAGCGTAGCCCAGATCGTCAGCAACAATCAACAGGATATTTGGACGGGTATCCCGCTTGATATCCGTACAAGCAACCAGGGCTGCTGCATAAACACTGAGTATTGAAACCCTCCTCAATAAAGACATAAACCTAATGTACAAAATATGAAGCCCGCATTCCTTTGCGGTTTTCTTGCCTTTGCGAGAGATCGTACTATCCAGGCTAATTGCCTTTTGCTACTTCCGCCATGCACTCAATCTCAACCAATGCTTCTTTTGGCAGGCGGCTTACCTCAACGGTTGTTCGGGCCGGTTTATGATCTCCGAAAAAGGTTTCGTACGCCTTGTTCATACGCTCAAAATCGGCGAAGTTTTTCAGGAATACTGAAGTCTTTAGAATATGCGTACGGTCGCATCCGGCAGCCTTAAGCACGACTTCTAGATTGGAAAGAACAAGTGTGGTTTGTTCCGACACTGTTGCTCCTTCTATTTGCATGGTAGCCGGATTCAACGGAGTCTGTCCCGAGCAAAAAATCAGGTTACCCGATTGCCAGGCGTGCGCGTAGGGGCCGATGGCCTTGGGTGCGTTTTCTGTGAAAATCTTTTTCATAGCATGAAAGTACAGTATTCTCTTCAGCACCCCAACGGACAGTTGATCGACGTCGATGAATATTCTCCTTACCTTGCAAGAAACAATCACCTCATGAATCAGACAAAAATTCTAATCAACAGCAACGGCTCCATCAAAATTGAAGGTGACTTCCAAATAGTCGACGGACAGGGCAAAGCCTACGGTCTGCAGGGAAGAACCATTGTATCCCTGTGCCGCTGCGGTCAGTCCGCCAACAAGCCGTTCTGCGACGGTTCCCACAAAGCAAATTTTGAGCATACAGCCACCGCATTCGACCTTCCGCCCCGCAAAGTTTAAGCAAAAGCGCGGGCAACGCACTAACTGAAATTGCCGTTTCAATTGTATCTGCATGGGCCCGACTGCACTACATCCTTTCATTAGTCAGAAGTTTCGCTTCTGGTCTTTTGTGTCCATGTTTTTGTTGGTCTTCGTGCACGGTTACAACCTCGAACTTCGATACCTGCAGCCGTATACGGTTCCCGAGGGGACAGGCACTGATTGGCGAGGCTGTTTTTCCTGTATTGATCCTGATGCACAAAGCTGTCGTAGCGAGCGGGCTCGTCGCCTGCTGGTTCGGTCTTGATGCGCTGGTCCGATTGTGCATGAGCTTTAGATGGTTTGTATGGTTGTCGGCGTTCTCTTTTATGATCTACGCGCTCCACGCTCCCTTCGTGGCCTACTTCATCAGTCCGGTCATTCAAGCCTTGCAACCAATGGCAGGTGCTCGCCTTACGGCATTTATCCTACTGCCGTTACTTACGATCTTCTTTTGTGTTGCTATTGGCGCGCTGCTTCGAAGTATATCTCCAAAGATCTATGGTGTGTTAACAGGAGGAAGGGGTCTTGGCGCCCTTTAAAGTGAATGTCCAAAATCGAAGTCGTGCGCTGCCAACTTCAACATTGGACATCCAATATTTATCATTCAATCCCTGTCTCGCTCATCGTTTGCTGGTTTTCAGAATAAAATCAGCTGTCTCCCTTTTGAATTGTTCGAGCGAAGGTCGGTGTGTATACATCATGTGACCCGCCTCATAGTACTTCATAATTATGTTTGATTTTATCTCTTTCTCCAACTCCATATGATCAATGGAATATTCCACTCCGTAAAAAGGTGTTGCAAGGTCATAGAGTCCATTCAGAATCAAAACTTTTAGGTTTGGGTTGCGCGACAGAGCCTCAGCAAGGTCAGTTCCTGTATTCGGTGGCGTTGGAAATCCTCCACCGTTCTTCGCGTGCTTCCAATCCCAATCAAATCCCTGGCGGGCATAGGCAGACACATGATACGAATTGGCTTTGTTCACTTTCAGGGTATTGTAATAGTAGTCCATGAATAGCGCGGTATACCCCGGGCTAATGGAACTGCTTTGCGGGTCCCACTGTGAAAATTGGTTGAGTGCGTCCTGACTAATTCCGGTAAACCGGGAGTCCAGGCGCCCGACTGTTTTCCTTTCAGCACGAAGGAGTTCCTCGGTGAATTCCGGTTCTGAAACACGCAAGTTGGTTTTGTCCAGATAGGCTTTGCTCAGACCGGTGAAATAGGCCAGTCGATCCAGTGTTTTCTCACGAGCGGTGCCGGACAGGCCATCGCCTTCCATCAACGCGAGTGTATACTCCGTTTTGGCAAATGCGCGTGCCTCATTGAGGTATGCCTCCAAGCTTGCGGGCTTGCTAGGCACCTTGTTATGGTACCACGCGGTAGCTGCATAGGTTGGCAAGTTCATCACATAGGAGATATCATCGCCCTGTGCAAAGACCAATGTGCGGAGGTCAAAAACCGCAGAGACCATGATTACGCCATTCATGGCCATGCCCATCGACTCCTGCAAATAATCTACAACGCCGGCGTTACGGAACGTGCCATAGCTTTCACCCAATAAATACTTAGGTGAATTCCAACGGTCATATTCGGTCACAAACTGTTTTATGAATTGACTGATCCCTTTGATGTCCTGGTCAACACCCCAGAAGTCTTTGTTTTTGGCTTTTCCGATCGCGTGACTCAATCCCGTTCCAATTGGATCCATCATTACAATATCTGTCACATCGAGGAGCGATGAGCCATTATCCTCCAGTGTGTAGGGCGCCGCTGGTGTAAACCCAGGGTCATTTACCACCACCCGCCTGGGTCCTATTACACCCATGTGCAGCCAGATTGATGAGGATCCAGGGCCTCCATTAAAAACAAACGCGATGGGCCTTGTCTTCACATCTGTTGTTCCGTCTTTGATGTAGGCAGTAAATCCATGAAGAGCAATGGGCTGATCTTCACCATTCCGCAGTTGCATCGTTCCTGCGATAGCCTTGTAGGTTATAATCTTTCCATCGATTTTCACGGTGTGGCTTGTGGTAGACACTTCCCCTTTCGGAATTGTGTCTAACTTGACTTGAGCGGACAGGACAAGTGGAAAAAAGAATATTGTAATCAAGTTAGAAAGGAGGCGAAGTGATTTCATATGCGTGCTATTGTTGTAATTATAAGACAAGTGAATGTAGGCAATACAAGTGTTTTGTGCCAGATCAGAACAAAGATAATTGAGCGGCAGCCGTTGGTTGCGGGCTGCGCTGTTTTCCGTTGTGCCCGATGTGAAAGACCCCTGTTTCATTGTGTCGTGTGGCGATAACAATCTCAGTCGTTCCGGCTACTTCCGTGAATAATTGCTGAACAATTTCCGGTGAGTTGTTATTCTGAGAAAGGTGCGACAAAAACAGATGACTCATAAACGGAGGCCGGGAGGTCATAAAAAACTGCAACGCCTGGAGATTTGACAGATGTCCATAGTCACCGCGGATTCGGTCTTTGAGCCTTGGCGGATACGTACCTGACTCCAGCATTCCCTCATCATAGTTTGCTTCAAGAAAAGCGGCATGACAGCGTTGAAAATAGGTCTGCAACACGGGATTAGTTGTTCCTAGATCGGTGAAGACACCTACAGTTACGTCTTCATGAGAAACAATGAACCCATGAGGGTCATTTGCATCGTGCAGAATCGGGAAGGCAGTTACTTTCAGCTTTCCAACCACCATCTCCTCATGCGGAGCAAAATTACGAACTTGAATGTCGCGCCATTCCAGCCGGGTTTCACGACGCGTTTCGTTGGTGATGTATACGGGCAAGTTATGCCGTTTGGCCAGTTTTCTCAACCCACCAATATGGTCGGCATGTTCATGTGTAATAAAGATGGCCTTGACTTTTCGAATGGATAATTCCTGGCGTTTGAGGCGGCGTTCTGTTTCTCGTGAAGAGATCCCGGCGTCAATTAATACAGCCTCCTCCTCATTGCCGATGTAATAACAGTTGCCGTTGCTGCCAGAGTTGAGAGACGACACGAAAAGTGACATGGTGCGAAGGTAGATATATTTTGCATCCGTGTTGAGGCGGCCTCCCTGACAGCCGTTATCTTTACATGGATCTCCATGGACCTCGAAACAACCCTTTTCCACCTCGAAAGCGAAAACACTTCGATTGATATTGTCGCCCGATTTGAAAACGAGATTTTGGTAATTGACGGTTACGACATAGGAAAAACTGTCAAAGAATACTGGGGTGATTCGGATTACGAATACTGCATGCGAATCCCTCCCGCCGGTATCAACCAGTTGTTTACTCACTTTTCAATCCCTTCTGGCGAAGAGAAAGCTTTGCTTGAAACGCTGGCAGAGAAGTACAACACGAACACCTGCTATTCTCAATTAGAAGAGCTAACACGGCAACTCAATATCCAGCATGAAAGTTTCAAATGGACCTAATTGAATAGTTCTATGCACCGCCTACTCAACACGGATTTGCTTCGTGATGAACTCTCGTTCTCCACCTCTCGGTCGGGAGGTCCGGGAGGTCAAAACGTGAATAAAGTGGAATCAAAAGTTACCCTCAAGCTGGATATTATTCGGTCAGCCCTCCTCTCCGATTACGAAAAAGATACTATTCGACGTGCGCTTGCCAATTACATAACCAAGGATGGGGTTCTCCTGCTGATGGCCCAGGAAAGCCGGTCTCAACTTGACAACAAAGCGGCAGTGCTGCGGAAGTTGGACGCCCTGTTCGTGCGTGCATTCCGGAAGAAGAAAGCCCGGAAAGCGACTAAGCCATCCCGGACGGCAAAGTTGAAACGGCTACATTCCAAGAAGGCCCAGGGTGAGAAGAAAAAGTGGAGGCAGAAGCCCTGAGACTTCTGGCCAGCTGACTATATTTACCCGCTTGAAAAAGCCCTAACCCTATGCGCCTCGGACAATTAGCCAGACAACTCTCGATAAAATCAGACGAAATCGTCAACTTCCTTGGATCACAAAATATTGCAATTGACAGCGGCAATAATGCACGGATTGATGATTTGCATGTTGCATTGATTCTCCAGCGCTTTGCGCCCGACAACGAGATTCTTAAACACCAGATCACAGAGCTGCCTGAACTTCTGGAGGCCGAACCGGAAAGTCCAGTTGCCATGCAGGATATTCAGCCAACGGAGTCTTCGGAGGAATCTCTTCCTGAATTGATTAAGGCACCAAAAGTTGAATTGCCCGGCTTGCGGGTTCTTGGGAAAATTGAGCTGCCTGAAAAAAAGAAAGCCGAGCCGCAAGCAGAAGAAGAACAGAAAGAAAGGCCTTCGCTTCCTCCAAGGCGAATTCAACGTAATACTCAACCACGTGGGCAAAGTAATTACATTGCCCAGGCGCGCGAACGTGAAGAACGTGTAAAAAAACAAACGCAGGAGGAGCAACGAGAAAAGGATAAGCAGCGCAAGACGGAATTCTATATGAAGCGCCTTAAGCCTCAGCCGCCAACAAAGGCTGCCCGAATTGTAAATGAAGAGTACATTGAAATGCCCTCACTAGAACGCGAAAGACCTAAGACTTGGTGGGGTCGATTCTCTCGGTGGCTTAATACCTGAGCGCATCTCGAATTGGTCCTTACTAACCTCCCATGATTGCCTACATTATTGTTGATGTAATGGTCACAAACCCTGAGCGGTATGATGATTATAAAAAGTTAACCCCGGCTTCCCTCATTCCCTATGATGGGAAGTTCATCGTCCGGGGGGGTACCGCCGAAACTTTGGAAGGAGACTGGACCCCAGGCCGCATTGTTGTTTTGCAATTTCCTTCAATAGAAAAAGCAAAAGCCTGGTGGTCATCCGATGGATATGCTCCTGCCAAAGCGCTACGGCAGGCAACGTCCATAACACAGATGATTATGGTTGAAGGCGTTGCCTAACTGAAATTCCACTCCTGGCATGCAGATACACCTAGTCATTCGTCAATGAAGTTGAGAGGGTTTTTGATATCTTTAGATTAAACAAGAACCTATGACCTTACGCCTCTCCGCCACATACGGCTTTCTTGCCATGCTTGCGTTGCTTGGCAGTTGCCAGGCACCAAATAAGGAAGAAGAAAACGCGGCCCGCCAGAAGGGCATGATCGCTCGCGCCCTTTCGCTGGAATTGAAAACCGAATACCAAGCCCCACCGGGAGATCCGCTGGAGCACCACGCTGCCGGATTTGCCAAAATCATGTGTTCAGCGGTCTTCATAACCGGACTTGATCCGGATTTCGCAGCAGAGAATGTCGGCTACTTCACCGCTCCGTATGAGGAGCGGGCAAAGCTTGGTAAGCCTGTAGTTGATTTTACGAACAAAACGGTCCAGGTTTCTGTGCCCAATGGGATTACACGCACCGCAGTTTATACAGTAGGCCAGGGGTGCATAACGCTGCCTTCCGGTTCAGACAAACTCCATTTTATACCAAAACACATAACTTCTTCCGTCGCAGAAAATCTTGAAACTCCATGGCCCATGGGAGATAAAGTGCCTGACGAACCTTTCCCACAAGAAATTGACGAAGTAAAAGTACTTGAAGCCGTCAATGCCGCTTTTGATCCCGCTGAGGCGTTGACTGCTTCGTTTATTGTGACCTGGAAGGGCCGCTTTCTGGCGGAACGTCACGCGTCCGGAATAACCGAAGACACCCCGTTGGAGAGTTGGTCTATGGGGAAGAGCCTTACGGCCACACTGATGGGTGTACTTATCCAACGCGGCATTTACTCCTTGAATCAGCCAGCACCCATACCCGAATGGCAAGGCGAAGGTGACCCCCGTGGCAAGATCACAATCGCCAACATTATGAACATGTCTAGTGGCATTCGAATTCGTGCGCCGCAGGATCCCGACTATGATCCCTCGCTGGGATACCCTGACCACTTGTATCTATACACGGGTGGAGTCAATTCGTTTACCTATGCCGCAACGCGTCCGCAGCAGTGGCCTCCCAATACCGTTGGTCGGTACCGAAACACCGATCCCGTTCTCACCAACTATCTGATTCGCCTTGGTGTTGAACGCGCTGGTGAAGACTACCTCTCATTTCCTCAACGGGCACTCTTTGACAAAATTGGTATTCACACCATGGTGATGGAAACTGATCCTTATGGAAATTTTCTGACGCAAGGCTATGAATTTGCCTCTGGTCGAGATTGGGCCAGGCTAGGCAATCTATATCTTCAGGACGGTATTTGGAATGGAGAACGAATTCTGCCTGAAGGCTTTACAAAATTTGTAAGCACATTGGCTCCAACCTGGAAAGAAGATGGCAGGCCTGTCTATGGCGGATTCTTCTGGATCAATGGCAACGAAACCTTTCCTATTCCTAAAGAGGCGTACTATATGGCTGGTGCGGGTGGACAATACACGATCATTGTTCCGTCACATGATCTAGTGGTTGTTCGACTTGGTCACTTCAAGGGCTCCAATGAAGGCGCCAAAGCCTTGAACAATGCCTTGGCTCTGCTCATGGAGGCTGTGCCCAAACATGAGTGAGTGAATAGTTAGTTCAACATCCACTGAAGTATCAAATAGAGGACCGAAGGACAAAGCAAGCAACCGAGGCCGGTGTAGAACGTCGCTGTAATGGCCCCATAGGGAACCAATTTTGGATCGGTTGCGGCAAGACCAGCGGCAACACCACTCGTTGTTCCAATCAATCCGCCGTAGATCATCGCCGATTGCGGGGAATTCAGTCCAATAGACTTGGCAACCCAAGGTGTGGCGATTGTTACGCCAATCGACTTGATCACACCGGCGGCAATGCTCAAGGCAATCACCTCTGAGGATGCACCAATCGCTGAGCCGGTTACGGGGCCAACAATGAACGTACAGGCACCGGCACCAATCGTTGCCAGACTCTTTGGATCTCGGTACCCCATCAAACCCGCAAGGCACACGCCTGCGGCGAATGAAACTACAACGCCCAGCAGAAGGGCCAGCACACCCGGAAGGCCAGCTTTTTTCATTTCTGAAAACCTGGCGCCCATCGCAGTGGCTACAATAGTAAAGTCACGTAACAGGCTTCCACCTAGAAGTGCAAAGCCGGAGAACAGGCCTACATCCGCAATTCCACTGCTGCCACCCGTTAGCGTACCGCCTAAGTATGCCAACGCCAGCCCCGAAAAAATCGCAATGGCAGGGCCAGGAATTTTACTATTTGTGAAACGTACCCCCAGCCAGGCAGACAGCGCCATGATCAGGCTCGCTGAGATGACGGCGATCATCAGGCCATCCCGAAACATTTGTTCTGTCAGGGTATTCATGGCTTGATTTCTTTTTCAGGTGACACCTCATCGCTGCTGGTTCGAATCAGACGGGAAAGCCAGGGCACCAACAAGAAACACAGGGCTGTCGGAATTATTCCTGCCAAGACCGCAATGAGGCCGCTGGAAAGAGCGCCCTTGACATTCTGAACCGCTGACATGGCAACGATTACCGGAATGTACAGATTGCCCCAAAAGATAACTCCACTTTCAAATTGTGGATTGAGGCGTCCGTGATTGTGCATCCATTGAACAGCACCGATCAGCAACACCATGGAAAATCCGACACCTCCAACATTGGCATCAATACCGATCCATATGCCCAGGTATTCACCCAGAACCCTACCAAACAAAAAGCACGCCGCTAAAAGAGCTACCCCATGGATCATCCTATCAAAATAGTTTCTTTACTTCATTCTTAGTGACCTTACCCATAGCATTCCTGGGAAGATCGTCAAGTTGAAGAAATCTCCTGGGCACCCGATACGGTGGAATACGCTCCTTCAACCAGGAGCCGAGTTCATCCAAATTCATGTTTCCACTGCGCAGGACAATTGCGGCAGCCACAATCTCTCCCCACTCTTCATTTTCTAGACCCACCACTGCACAATCATTTACGAGCGGATGTGTCCGAAGCACTTCCTCTATTTCCAGGGCTGAAATCTTATATCCTCCGGACTTGATGATGTCCACGGATTTTCGGCCAAGAATCCGATAATATCCTTCTTCCAACACGGCCACGTCGCCAGTCTTAAACCAGCCATCCGGGGTAAAAGACGCTTGGGTGGCCTCCGGTTTTCTCCAATATTCAAGAAACACATTATCTCCGCGCACCTGAATTTCACCTGGCTCATTTACCACAGGTGTGTTTTGGTCATCGCACAGCCGAACCCTAACGCCTTCCAGGGGCAAGCCGACTTTACCGGCCTTCCTCGGTCCATCGTATGGATTGCTTAGGACCATCCCCAACTCGGTCATACCGTAGCGCTCCAGAAGTTTATGCCCGCTGATTTTCTCCCAGTTGTCCATCACCGACACGGGCAGGGCAGCAGAGCCGGATATCATCAATCGCATGGCCTTCAAAGTAGTCGATACTGTCAGTTGTTCCTCCGGCTTCATCAGCTCCCATAATGCAATCAACTTGAAGTAAATCGTCGGAACGGCCATGAACACATTCACGTGTCCTTGAATAAAAACACGAAACACACCTAGCGGATCAAAGTCAGGTATGAATTCGCATCGGGCACCAGCCCATAGGGAACAGCTCAATACATTTATGATTCCGTGAACATGGTGAAGTGGAAGCACACATAAGGTATGATCCCGCGGAGTCCATTCCCAGGCTTTTACTAGAGTCGAAATTTGAGCGTTGAGATTTTTATGAGTTGTAACAACGCCTTTGGGCTGATTGGTTGTACCGCTTGTGTAGAGAATCATCGCACGACGGGTGACATCAATCTCTGGCAGGGAAACCGGTAAAGACGTCTTGCTCGGTCCAAGAACGACGAGTTTAACTCCTGTTGCCTTGCACAGTGGTTCAAGAAGAGGTGTGTACGCAAGGGAAGCTACCACCAAGTGACACGCAGTGTCATCCAGCACATACTGAATGGCCGGAGCTGGACTACTGAGCGATAGGGGTACGGCAATTCCGCCCGCCTGCCAGATTCCCCATAGGCAAGAAACATAATCAAATCCCGGATCCACCATGAAGGCGATGCGGTCCTCCTGCAGATCCTTTCGACCATCCAATAACAAGGAAGAAATATTTTGTGAGGCTTCGATCAATTCGGAATAGGAATATTCCTGACCGTCGGAAAGGATGGAACATCGCTCGCCCTGTGCGCGAGCCTTACGGATTACTTCCAGCATTTGCGCTTCATATCATTGCCCAAAGTGAAGGTATGGGATTTCCGAATGAGAATTGCAGAAAAAGAATTTTTAAGAAACACAAAAAACGGGACGTTGGTCCCGTTCTCTTTCAAGTGATCTTATTTTGCTGGTGGTGAAGGCGGGGTCGCTGCTTCCTGGAGTGCAACAAAAATCTCCTGCGTATTGAAGTATCCATACTGCTCCACAGTTTTCCCACCGACAATTTTTCCCGCCAGATGCAAGGGAACCTCAACCACTCGCCCCGTTCCTTTGACTGTCAACGACAGTTTACCCCACCAGTGAACCCATCCCTCTCCATTTTCATACGTGACGAATTCAGATGCGTCTGCAGACACGGCCACTTTATCGTAAGAAGCTCTTCTCGCTTGCTGCCAACGGACAAGCGAATCCGGATCGAACTGCTGGTTGTTAAAAAATATTTTGGCGGTATCCGCAAAGTCTGCACGATAGGTTGCCCAGTCACCATTGACATACGCTTCCAGAGACTTATTCTGATTTTCTATCTCGAGGCCTGTCGTCACAATGGCAACCTTGGAGGGTTGCTGACAGGAGCAGAACAAGAGTACAAACATGCTAAGGCCTAAAATCTTGCTTTTCATACTGTTTTGGTTTGGTTAAGGGTTACAAAGTTTAGTAAATAAAGGTGGGTTATCCAACCTATCCTTTCCCGGATCCTTCCTTAAATGTATTGGCATTTCATTCCTGGCGCTTTCTTACTTTTGTTATCAAAACAACACGACAATGACCTACCGCATTGAAAAGGACACCATGGGTGAAGTTCAGGTCCCCGCCGACAAATACTGGGGAGCGCAAACCGAGCGTTCTCGCAACAACTTCAAGATCGGCCCCGAAGCCAGCATGCCGAAGGAAATTATTTATGCCTTCGCCTACCTGAAGAAGGCGGCGGCCATGGCCAATCACGAGCTGGGTGTATTGTCGGTTGACAAAATGCAACTCATTGCAAAAGCCTGCGATGAAATTCTGGAGAAGAAACTAGATGATCAATTCCCGCTCGTTATCTGGCAAACAGGTTCCGGAACACAAAGCAACATGAACACCAACGAAGTCATCGCCTACCGGGCCCATGTGATGCAGGGGGGCAAGCTTACAGATGAAAAAAAGGTGCTTCACCCCAACGACGATGTGAACAAATCGCAATCCTCGAATGACACGTACCCTACCGCGATGCACATTGCCGCTTACAAACAAGTCATGGAGGTCACTTTGCCTGGCATGCAGAAACTTCGCGATACCCTTGCAATAAAAGTCATTGATTTCAAAGACATTGTAAAGACCGGGCGTACGCATTTTATGGATGCCACTCCGCTAACACTGGGTCAGGAGTTTTCTGGGTACGTTCAACAGATTGACAACAGCATGCGCGCGCTGAGGAATGCGCTTGAAGCCGTGCGTGAATTAGCCCTTGGTGGAACTGCTGTAGGGACCGGATTGAATACGCCTAAAGGATATGATGTGCTGGTTGCGAAGAGGATTGCCGACTTGACGGGCTACCCCTTCATTACCGCACCTAATAAGTTTGAGGCACTCGCCGCCCATGATGCCATGGTTGAACTGTCCGGGGCGCTCAAGCGGGCTGCGGTCTCCTTCATGAAGATCGCCAATGATATTCGCATGCTGGGTTCCGGCCCCCGGTCAGGAATTGGTGAGATCGTAATTCCAGATAATGAGCCCGGGTCTTCCATTATGCCAGGTAAAGTAAACCCCACGCAGCCAGAAGCTATGACGATGGTGTGCGCACAAATCATGGGCAACGACGTTGCCGTATCCATCGGAGGATCTATGGGGCATTTTGAATTGAATGTGTTCAAACCCGTTATTGCGGCGAATGTATTGCAATCGGGCAGACTCCTCGGAGACGCATGTGTGTCTTTCAATGACAAGTGTGCCATCGGTATTGAACCCAATCTCCCCATTATTAAGCAGCATATGGAGAATTCACTCATGCTCGTAACATCCTTGAACACGCACATTGGCTACGAAAACGCAGCCAAGATTGCCAAGAAAGCCCACAAGGAAAACAAGACCTTGCGCGAAGCTGCAATTGAGTTAGGACTTGTCACTTCTGCCCAGTTCGATGAATGGGTAAGACCCGAGAAAATGGTCTAAAAGATGCAAATCCATCAGTTTTGAAGTTTTTTGACTACTTTTAACAATCAATTAACCCCAATGTGTATGAAAACTAACGTGATCATCCTTTGCCTGGCATTGATTTTTTCCGGCTCAGAGGTTTTCGCTCAGCTTTCCAAAGCGGAGAAGAAAGAGTGGAAAAAGAAAGCCAAGCAATACGCCAAGAATCCGGCTACCCTGAAAGAAATGACGGAAGCCAAACAGACCGCCGATAATCAAGTCACCAAGCTAAACGGTGATATGAAGCAGATGCAGTCGACATTGAGTGACAAAAATGCAAAAATTGCAGAATTGGAAGATCAGATCTCCAGAATGCGCAGCGAGTTGACATCCGTCAACGCTGAGCTGTCTCAATTGAAGGCCAACCCTGTCATCAACGCAATGGATTTTTCCAAAGGTGTTGTCTTCAAAGTGCAAGTTGGCGCCTTTAAGAACAAAGATTTGTCGAAGTATTTTGATAACAATCCAAATTTTGGAGGCGAGGCCGCCGGCAAAGATTCAGCGGATCCACAGCGAATTACAATTGGTATATTCCGAGATTACTGGGAGGCGGATACTTTCAAGAAGTACATGCGTGATATGGGCGTTAAGGATGCCTGGATCGTCCCATACCGCGATAGTCAGCGCGTAGAGATCAAGGATGTGCTGGAAGGTGTTGTATTTGACAAGAACGGCGAACCGAAGAAGCCGAAGAAATAGTCACATAAAAAAGGCATTCAAAGCAGTGCATCCACCATGCACTGCTTTTTTGTTTTCATACTTTTGATCATATGATCCGAGTTTTCGGCCTTGCGTTTCTTATGGGTTGGACTTACCTGTCACTTGGCCAGGTCAGACTCTCGACGCTCGTTTTAAAACCTAAGCAGGTATATGAATTGAAGGGTAGCGACATCCTCGTTGTAGACACCCTGATCATGATGGATTCATCGGTACTGCTGCTCAACAGGCTCAAAAGGGATAACTTCATTCATGCAAAGAAAGTTATTTTCTATCGTGGAAGTCTGATAGAAGGGAAAGGTGTACAGGGGTTCCCCGGAAGAAATGGAAGAAAGGGTCCGTCTTCTTCAAGTCCATGCTCCAACGGGGGCCCGGGAACAAAGGGTACAGATGGAACAGATGGCGGAAATGGAATTAATCTGTTCCTCTCCTTTACCGATATCGTATTGCACGGCACTCCCACCATTGATCTTTCAGGCGGTGATGCTGCCGATGGCGGAAAAGGCGGCCTCGGGGGCGGAGGCGGAACGGGTACTCGGCTTTGTGCCGGTGGAAATGGCGGCAGTGGGGGGGCAGGCTCAAATGGGGGAAATGGAGGCCATGCAGGAACTATTACCTTTCACGCCCCCAGTGTCCCGGAGCTGCGTTCCATGTTGGGGGAGCGAATCATTATTCGCAACTACGGAGGGTCACTAGGTTCTGCCGGTGAGGGAGGATCCGGCGGATATGCAGGACTCAGCCCTACAGGAAAGAATTCTCTCGATGGAAAGCAGGGTAAGAAGGGGGCACCTGGCAAAGATGGCATTCCCGGTAAAATTGGATCCATAAATTTTCAGAACAAGTAAGGCACATGGAACGACGGTGGCTTCACAAGATCCTTCCCCAAGGCGCTCAAATTGATTCCCTTAGCAAATGCATAAATGTTGATCAGACGTTAGCGACACTTCTCCTGCAGCGGGGCATCAATACGTATGACGATGCTAAGAACTTTTTTCGCCCCTCCTTGGCCGATCTTCATGATCCCTTTTTAATGAAGGATATGCCCCAGGCAGTAGATCGCATCAAGAAGGCGATTGACCAGGGCGAAAAGATCCTCATTTATGGAGATTATGATGTAGATGGAACAACCGCTGTGTCGCTGGCCTACAGCTATTTTAAAACTTTCTACGCACAAATTGCATACTACATTCCCGACAGGACAGCAGAGGGATATGGTGTATCCAAAGCAGGAATATTATGGGCGGAACAGAATGGCTTCACCCTCATTATTGCCCTTGATTTGGGAATAAAGGCATCTGACATGGTCTTGCTTGCCAATCAAAAAGGAATTGATTTCATCATTTGTGATCATCACTTGCCCGACAACAAAATTCCACAAGCGGTGGCAGTACTTGACCCAAAGCAGGCGGACTGTGCCTATCCGTTCAAGGAACTAAGCGGATGTGGCATTGGCTTTAAACTCATTCAAGCATTTGCAAGGAAGTACAGAGATGAAGACGAAGTGTTTGACTATCTCGATCTTGCCGTCGTCAGCATTGCTTCTGACATCGTGCCGATCAACGGCGAGAATCGGATTCTTTCGCATGCAGGTCTTAAGAAATTAAACGAGGATCCTCGCCCCGGGCTTAAGGCACTGAAAGATATTTCGGGCATCCGTGGTGAATTAGATATTTCAGGTGTTGTCTTTACCCTTGGCCCGCGAATCAATGCCGCCGGTCGGGTCGCCCATGCACATGGTGCGGTAGAACTGTTGATCGCAAAAACGGAGGAAGAAGCCAACAACTTCGCTGAAAATGTAAACCTCAAAAACGAATTGAGGCGAGAGTTTGACGCAAGCATCACAGAGGAAGCTTTGTCCATGATTTCTTCTGATGAAAAAAAACTAAACTCGAAAACAACGGTTCTCTTCAAAAAGACCTGGCACAAAGGAGTAATTGGCATAGTTGCTGCTAGGTGTGTGGAGCGGTATTATCGCCCCACTGTGATTTTGACTGAAAGCAATGAAAAAATAACGGGCTCAGCCCGGAGTGTAAACGGGTTTGACCTTTATCAGGCGATCGAACAGTGTGGCGATTTGCTTGAAAAGTTCGGTGGGCATAAGTATGCGGCAGGTCTTACACTCGATCCAAAGAATTTAGATGCCTTTGAGCAACGATTTGAGGCAGTGGTGGCGGCCTCAATAACTGAAGAAATGCTAACGCCTGTAATTGAAATCGATATCCCTATTGAATTTGACGCTATTACCCCTAAGTTTCTGTCCATTCTAAAGCAAATGGCACCATTTGGTCCAGGAAATCAACGCCCTGTTTTTGAAGCCAGGAATACCATCGTTTTGAATGCCTTATCTACCTTTAAAGACCGCCATATACGGTTCCTGGCCGGACAGAAGGGAAATGAAGCATTCTTTCAAACAGTGGGATTCAATCTAATTGAGCACTATGACAAACTCCTTGGTGGCAACCCCTTCCACATGGCTTTTACGATCGAAGAGAACACGTATAACGGAGTGACAACTGTTCAATTCCGGTTAAAAGACATAAAATTTGAAGCCTGATGGTTTTGCGCGCTGAAAATCTCCTAAAGAAATACAAGAGCCGGACGGTTGTCAATAACGTATCTGTCCATGTTGAACAGGGAGAAATTGTGGGGCTGCTCGGGCCGAATGGCGCTGGCAAAACAACGAGTTTCTACATGATCGTAGGGCTAATCAAACCCAATGGTGGCCAAATTTTCCTTGACGATCAGAATATCACGGCACTTCCGATGTACAAGCGCGCAAAGCTGGGAATCGGCTATCTGGCCCAAGAGGCCTCCATATTCCGTGGGCTTACTGTCGAGGAAAATATTCTCGCTCCTCTTGAAATGCGGGAACTATCCAAAACCGATCGAAAGGAAAAAGTTGAAAGTCTTCTCGAAGAGTTCAGTTTGACGCACGTTCGGAAGAGCCTGGGGATGGTGCTCTCCGGGGGCGAGCGGAGGCGAACAGAAATCGCTCGGGCACTCGCTGTTGATCCGCATTTTGTTCTCCTCGATGAGCCATTTGCTGGAGTTGACCCAATTGCCGTGGAAGAAATTCAGTCCATTGTGTCGAGGCTCAAGAAGAAAAATATCGGGATTCTCATCACCGATCACAACGTGGATGAAACGCTGACGATCACCGATAGGGCCTACCTGATGGTGGATGGAAAACTGTTTAAGCAGGGCTCTGCTGAAGACCTGGCCAACGACCCGATGGTTCGGAAAGTGTACCTGGGTCAAAATTTTAGGCTGCGCCAACGTCGGCCAGCAGAAGACTAAAGCTTGATCTCGTCTTTGTGGTCAATCGGGATCCATATCGGGAACCCGCCAATGCTCACTTTGAGTTTTCCGACAAATTGAATTTTATACCGCTTTCCACCAAGCATACTAAGTATGGTCCCCAATAGGCCAGAATCTTTCAGTTGCAATTGTACTTCAAGCGGGACGGTAAATTCAGAGGTGCCTTTGATAAGCGCATTTAACTTCTGATCAATGTTTGCGGAAACTTTACCATCAAGAAGAATGTCCAATTCTATAGCCTTTAAACGCAAGGACCCCTTATTTGGGTTGTAAAGAATCGCATTGGCCTTCAGAATTGGATTGCTGTCTTTCCCCGGCGCAAAGTCAATTATCTGTACCTCGCGAAGAACAACAGGCTCTCTGGGCGCACACGCGCCCATCCCAGCAATCAGCAACACGAAATAAACAAATCGATGCATAGAGGATAGTTATCTCACAATGTTACAATATTCTACTTTTGTCTGCCCTATGTCGAATAACCTGTCACCCGTCTTCGATCAAATTGCCGACGGTTTGGCCGAAGTTGGGTATGCAACAATCACAGACTTCCTAAGTGCAGCGGAGGCTGACTCCATTCTTGAATCAGACGAATTCAGGAACGGTAGGTTACATTTTCAAAAGGCGGCCGTCGGAAAAGTTGATAAACAAATCAACGAAGGGGTTCGTGGCGATTACATTCAATGGATTGACACGAACTCTGCTTCATCTGGCGAACAAATGTATCTTCGCCGTCTGCAGGAGATGATCACATACCTCAACCAAAGACTTTACCTGAGCCTGAAGGGGGTGGAGATTCACCGCACCTTTTATCCCATTGGTACAAGATACCAGCGGCACCGAGATCAGTTTCGCTCTGATGATCATCGGAAACTCTCGATCATCTGCTACTTAAATCCCGATTGGGCATTTGAGCACGGCGGACAACTTCGCATACATCTTCCCGAGGGGGTCAAGGATATTTTTCCTGAGCGAGGTACCCTCGTCTGTTTCAGAAGCGATCGCATCGAGCACGAAGTTTTACCAGCTACCCGTGAACGCTATAGTCTAACGGGATGGGCGATTGACCGTGATCACGATATGCGATAGCCGATCACTTGGGGAACTGTTTCCTGTCAAGCCCAGGGAGAAGGCTTAGTGCATTCTTGTAGTAGATCTTCTTCAGGATATCATCCGGCAAGCCGATTCCATACATCCGCCAAAATGCGTGATAGCGCTTGTGGTAGGGAAAGTAGTCATCCTCTGTCTCCAGCACACGGAAATACGTTTCGTACTCGTTGGGAGTCCAACTGTCCTTTCCAAAAAGAACACGGTCCTGGTATTTCGTGAGAAACGCTTTCGCCGCCCGGGGCTGTCGTCCCAGCTCCGCAATCACGGCTCCGATCTCTGTATACATGTTTGGAAATTGATCCATTAACTGACCAAGCTTTTTCAGGTCGCTTCCATACCAGCCCAGGTGCGCATTGATAAACTTGGTCTTAGGGTGCTTTCGGAACAAGTTGTGCTGTTGCGCAATGACAGACTCCCATGAAATAGAATCTTTATCATGGCGGCGGCCGGGATGAAGTTTTAGCTCAAGCCACCGCTCATTCAGACTATCGATGGGTTGCCAAAACTGTCTCGGATCTGCTGAGTGAATCAAGACGGGGATTCCCAATTCACCACATTTTTTCCAAACCGCATCAATGCGCGGGTCGTCAATAGGAATGACCTTACCCGACTTGTCTTTCGAAAACAAACCAAGGCTCTTGTATATTTTTAGTCCCATGGCTCCGCGACGGACATCGTCTTCCACCTGTCTGGTGGTGCGTGCGGCCCATTCCGGATTGTCGATGTCGGTAAAGTCTACGTTGGTGAACAACACGAACCGGTTAGGGTACTGCCTCTTTATGTTTTCAATGGATTTCTCCAGATGATCCCCGGAGCCCCGGAATCCTCTGCCGCTCAGGTTTATCATTACCCCCATGTTGAGCTTGTCCATTTCCTTAACCAGGCCGCTGAGGTCGGCTGTATTCATGGCCCCCTGATGATTGTGAATATCAATAAATGGGAATTTAGAACTGGAGATGCGATGCTCTTCTGAGATCAGGGTGGAGGGTGGGTTGTAGCCCTCAAAGTCCATCTTCATCTTAAGTGGGGCACCGTCCTGAGCCAGGGTATACACCGTGCTCAAAAGGATAAGGGGTATTGCTAACGTCCTCATAGGTTGGGTAATGCGTAAAGAAACGGAAAAAATCGAAGGTGGGTTGGGTGATTTATTCAAACGGCAGACCTTCCATGGCAGCCTGATTAAACCTTCCGAACTAATTATTGTCCAAAGTAAAATTAAATTGAACTGCATTCCGTTTAAAATGAAGAAGCTATTTTCGTTTACCCTGTTTATGGTGATCATCGTCCTTGCGCTTATTGCCCGTAGCACGGCCACGGCCGGTGCGATGGACAATACCTACTTGAGGATTGTGTGCCCGTAGAGGTTAGCGAGAATGGAAGTTGGGGTTTTAGGGTGTAAAGGGCGGGTGGTTCCGCCCTTTTCTTTTGCAAGCCATTTGATGACTGATCGGCCTTTCATTCCTGCAGGATTCTTTTCTAAATTGCTCCGCAATCCGTCACCATGACCAGATTCATTCTCTCTTTCATTGGTTTTATTCTTTTTATTACCGTCTTCGCGCAAACCCCGGATGCACTGGATGGGGTTCGAAAGAAAATGACGTTGAAAGATTTTTCTGGCGCAAAGACTGATCTCACAAAAATTCTAGATACTTCTCCAAGAAATAAAGCAGCGCTGAATCTCCGTGGCCAGTGTCGACTATCGCTGGGTGATTTGTACGGCGCCATCACGGATTTTACAACTGTACTGGAAATTGATTCCCTTTCTTACGAAGCCTATAATAACCGCGGGGATGCCAAAATCAAGCTTGGGGATGATGAAAGCGCGCTCTTTGATCTCAATCAGGCTATTCGACTAAATCCAAAGTACACCGATGCTTTTACAAATCGAGGCTTTGCCAAATACAATCTCGAAGATCTGCAGGGGTCCTACTTTGATTTCTCCAAGGCCCTGGAAATTGGACCCATTGATGCTGATAAATACTTCAACCGGGGCGTAGTAAAAGCAGAATTGGGCGAATTTGTCAGCGCAATCGATGATTACTCGAAGGCCATTGAATTGGACAAGAGCGATCCGGGTCTATATAACTACCGGGGTGTGGCGTATTACCAGACAACGAATTTCGACAAGGCGATCGCCGATTATGATCAGGCAATCAATCTTGATGCGAAGGATCCGCTGAAGTATGAGAACCGTGCGCTTGCCAAGAGCGCCAAAGAAGACTTCAAAGGAGCATTGGGTGACTATGACAAAGCCATAGAACTTAATATGGAAGATCCAGAGACGTTAAACCTAAGAGGCGTTCTCAAAAACACGATGCAGGATTATGACGGAGCCATCGCTGATTATACCAAAGCCCTTGCATTGGATGACACTAACCCGGTGTATTACGACAACAGGGCACTCAGCAAGACGGAGAAAGAAGATTTTGCGGGTGCGATATCTGACTACACATCGTCAGTAGATCTATACCCAAGTGACCCTGAAACCTACTACCAGCGCGGGTTGGTAAAGGTTCGTATGAACAATAATTACGATGCTTGCCTTGACTTCAAAAAAGCTGACGAGCTGGGGTCACCGGAAGCAAAAGCAGCAATCAAAAAGAGCTGCAAGTAAGATTACTTCTTTACAACGAGGGCTCCGGCGATCAAATCGTGCAACGCCTGCCTCTTCTCAGTAAATCCGGCCATGATGTAGCCGATGGCCATGGTAACGTTGGAAATTAACTTACACAGGTTGCGGAGGAATGCTTTTGTAAAGTCCAATCTATCGCCATTCATGTCCGTGACTTTTATTCCAACGGCCATCTTTCCAATTGTAGCCTGGTTTTTGGATGATTCCATGAACGAAAAATAAAGAATCTGAATAGTAGTTGCCAGTATCCAATAAGCTCCCGCCGCTGCTACAATCCCCACAATAAGTCCCACGATGCTTCCAGAGTCCTCCATGTCCAATTCAGATGCTGAGCCGAAAAAACTAAATCCAAGAGCTACTAGCAAAGGAATGAAAATGATGCTTTCGAGGAACGCGATAATCAGGACATCAATGATCAGGGCCACCAAACGGAGCCAAAAGCCAGCATATTGGGTATTCATAGAAGTTGGGATTGAATATCAATGTAGCTAAATGCCCTGTAGGCGCCAAGTCGAAAAACAAATCATTACTTTTGGAGAACCCTGCATTGCTCATGAACCAAGCCCTACAAGAACTGGCTGAACGAATAGAAACCCAACGAAGCACTGTTCTGAATTCATTCAGGACCCTAACATCAGAGCAATTCAACCGGGTACCTGCACCCGGCAAATGGTCGGCTGCCGAAGTGCTCAGCCATATCATTGCAGCCGAGCGGATGTCGCTAGCGTATATGCAGAAAAAGATGCAGGGAATCGATCAGGTGGGATTCAGTGGTCCATGGGT
>JANPES010000336.1:0-8953 GCA_031423035.1 Cyclobacteriaceae bacterium
TCACTCTGCCCCGATTTCTGCTTGCGGCGCGCGTGCGTTTCACCGCCAGCTTACGTCTCATCTGGCGTCGTCGGCTCCGTCTCCATGACCTCTCGCAGTTTCGCGGCCTGTTTCTCGTCTGCCTTTTTCCTTTCACCTGTCTTGAAGTCTACCACCACCGCTCTTTTGCCTTTCAACATCAGCCGGTCAATGCGGTTTTCGGATCCACCGGGCAACAGGATGGGCACTTCCGTGCGGACATCCCAATGCGGTTCGAACCACTCACGGATAATCGGATTTGACAGCAACTCGTGTAGTTGACTTTCCAGAGAATTTCTTTCCACCGTCGTCATAACTCCCTCCTGCACCAGGCGGTTAAGCGTGGGGACAATATCTGCATGGATGCGGATCCTGGAAAGGACGGCATGCAAATAGATTCCGTAGTTGATCCGTTCGCGTGTGTCGGCATTGATCCCTTCAAAGAAAATATTTCCTGACTGTCGGATAACCAGTTTGTCTCTCCATCGGCTGGTTGGGTATGAAAGGAGCTCGAGGGGCTTTGTTGTTGTTGCTCTACCCCCCTCCTTTCGCGCGATGTCACCATAAGAAAGCTCCTGTGCTGCCTCCGTCCAACGGCCGGCGAGGTCAGGACTCCGTTGGATTGCCTGGTGCAGCCATTGCGCCACGGAACCTCCATGACCCTGGGTTTTCGGTTGAGGGGCCGTGATGATCATTCCCTGCTCCGCCCGCGTCAACGCAACATATAATAGATTAAGGTTGTCAAGGAAGGTTTTTGTTTTCTCTTCAGTATAGGCGTCCTTGAAAATGGTCTTCTTCAGGGATGATGTATAGCGCACGGGCACATGACCCATGGAGTTGTAAGGCGGCTCGTCGCTGCTGACCCACAGGTTGGGCGCATGAAGCCCATCATGATCAACGTTCCAGGCGCAGAAGGGGATAATGACATACTTGAACTGCAGTCCTTTTGCTTTGTGAATCGACAGAATCTTCACGGCATCCACCTCCCCTGATAATTTAATTGACGCCTTGTCATTGTCTTTATTCTTCTCCCACCATTCGAGAAATGCTGCGAGGTCGTTGCGTTCGCGGTTGGAGAAGTCAAGGATAAGGTCTTGAAAGGCCTGTAGATACGCGAGCTCTCCTTTTTCTTTTCCCAGTTCAAAAATGCCGATGAGAGTTTCCGTCAGCTCAAAGAGAGGCAATTTCTTGAGCGAGAGCTTTTGGCCGGTAAAAGCATCCGGCAACTGGCTTTCGAAGAAAACCTTGTCACCAAACACTTCCGAGTACAAGCTGTCCGGGCGGTGCACCCGGGCATATTCGTACGACAACTGGGCGCGGGCGGTGGCGTCGTCGGTGTTTGACAAGTAGCGCATGGCGCCGAGGAGCAGATTGATGCTCGCGGCTCCGTCCAGGCGAAGCGATTCATTGGAGACCACTTCATAAATCACTCCCTTTACTGCTTCAGGTGAGTGCTTGTGCTTCAGGAGTTTGGTTGCAATCTGTTGCCCCTCCGCATTTCGCCTGACCAGTATGGCTATGTCGCCTGGTGGTATCCCCAGCGACTGCAAGTATTCCAGGTTTTTGATGAGGTGTGCCTCCGCGATTTCCTTCCAGCCGGACTCAACATTGCCTTCAATGAAGTTCACCTTCACAAATCCATCTAGTAATATCGGTGCTGATTGCCGCACGTCGCGGTAAACAGTGGGGGGAATGGATGACCCAGTGCTGGCGGCGGCAAGGTCAGCCATCTCCTTAAAGACCGCATTGTTGAACATGACGATTTCCTTTGCGCTGCGGAAGTTCTGGTCCAGCTCTTTCACCTCAATCCGGTGCTTGCCGATGTCCTCCTCCAGTTTGGTTTCCAACAGGTTCAGGTCTCCCCCTCTCCATCGGTAGATCGCCTGCTTGACGTCACCCACGACCATACTGGGAAAGCCCTGGTCGAGGCTGTTTCCAAGTAGCGGGAGGAAATTCTTCCATTGGAATCCGGAAGTGTCCTGAAATTCATCGATGAGGTAGTTGCGGTAAAATGATCCGACCTTTTCATAGATGAAGGGGGTATCACTTTCACCGATTATTCGGTTTAGAAACTTAGGCGCATCCGCCAGCAGCATCATGTTGTTTTCGCGCTTGTAGTCCTGAAGTTTTCGAGCGATATCGGCCAGAAGCCCGAAGACGTACATATTGTTCAGCACGATCTCTGCGGTGAGCGCACGCTCGTACTCCTTATCATAGATTTCGTTGATGGCTTTGATACGCGGGATGAGCTTCTCCTCCGCTAGCTTCATGATCAACACCGCCTTCTGGGGATAATCTTTCCCGGGCCAATTCTTTGACGACAAGAAATCATTACGCATCCGCTCGCCAATCTTGTCATACCCCTTGATACTCTTGCCTTTTGCAAACTGATGAAAATACGAGCTCATTCCCGACCTTGCCCCCCACTTGAAGTGGATGAAGTCCAATTCATTTTCCTCCAGGATTTGCAAAGCTTCTGTTGCCGGGGCCGACACGTTTCGGATAAAAGCAGCCCTAATTTTTGACAATTCATTCCGAAGCTGGACGAAAAACTCCGGTGTGCTGGTGTGACTGCTTACCTCTTCCTCAATCAGTTTGAATTCATCTCTAAATATCTCCTGTGCAAATTCCACCAGCCGTTTGCGTATGTCCCAGGTCTTGTCCGACTCCAGGCTCTCTTTAGCAAATTCGACCACCCAGCGTGTCAACTCCTTGTTCTCGACAAGCTCGTCGATGAGATTATTGGTCACCTCCTCCAGCACCGCCTCCTGATCTACCTCCAGCCTGTAGTCGCCGATGAGGCCAGACTCACGGGTAAAAGCCCGGATGACCCGTTGGAAGAACGCGTCGATGGTGCTGATGGAGAACTGGTCGTATTGATGGAGAATGAGAGAGAGGAGTTCATTGCTATTCTGTTTGAAGGCCTGGTCGTCGAGACCCAACTCTTTTTTAAGTTCGGTTGCCAGTCGTTCGGCGTCTGGCCACTCGTTCGCATTGTTGCTTGCAAACGCGCCCAAATAAGCCAGGACCCGATCCTTCATCTCCTGGGTGGCCTTGTTGGTGAACGTGACGGCCAGAATGTGACGGAAGTAATAGGCCTTGTTGCGCAGCGCCCATTTCAAGTACTCTTTGGCGAGGGTACGGGTTTTGCCGGAGCCCGCAGAGGAGCGGTAGAGGGTGAAGGTTTTCAGGGGGATGATGTTACGATTGGACTATTTACAACTTTTTAGCTGACGGGAAAAGCATCAGGTCACAGGTTACAAGTGCCAGGTGGTGGTCGCTGAAATCGGGTTCTCACTCCACCGCACTCTCGACTTGTTGCTTCGTACGTCTGGGCCGTCAATCCCGTAGGGGTGGCCCGCTTGCAGCCATCACACGGGCTGATCCATATTAGCCCGCAGGGGCGACCTGTTGCGTAGGCTACGATCCGGACTGAGGACAAAATTTGACTAGCATAAGGACGGATTTCAGTTGAAAGTATATCTTTGCGCCCTATTCGGGGGATTAGCTCAGCTGGCTAGAGCGCTTCCATGGCATGGAAGAGGTCATCGGTTCGAATCCGTTATTCTCCACACTGGTCCGAAAAAAGTCCTCATCATGAGGATTTTTTTATGCGGCCGGTTTGAGTGTAAGAAAAATCTCCGCGATCATACACCTGGCACTCCCGCCTCCCAGGGTCTCGATGGTTGGAATCGATAGCGGTACAAGTTGGGCAAACTTTCCAAGTGTTTGTAACTGCGCCGTGGTCAAGCTATCAAAAGCACTTTGCGACATCGCGAGCAACGGTGACCCATCCCTCGAACGAAGCGCCAGCATATTTCCAGCAAAATGATTCATCTGGCTATGGGTAACGTCTACGATGAGGTGCCCGCTATTTTTAAGGGACTCTAAAGCCCTATTTCGTTCCGACAGATCGGTGATCGACCCCAAACAGATCACAGCAAAGCCCTCTCCAATACACATCATCACATTGGTGTGATAGATTTCCTTGCCCAGTTCATCGTGTGCCAGAAAGTGGACCGGCGTGTATTTCAACACCTTGCAGACCTGAATAAACAATTCTTTGTCGGTGCGTGGAGACAGACAGGCATAGGTGATTTTGTTCACATGATCGAAGATCATACTGCCTGTACTCTCCAAAAAACGATTCTGCTTTTCGTGGCCAGAAAAATCGATGACGTCGCGTATGATAAATTTCTTTTGAAGACTCTCGATGATGTTGAGGCGACGCTCATGCCGGCGGTTTTCCGCATACAACGGATACAGGATTACCCTTCCGTCAGGATGGAAGCTCACCCAGTTGTTCGGGAAGATTGCATCTGGCTTTTCCGGTGATGGGGTATCCTCAATAATATTCACGTCTACACCTTTTGACCTAAGGGTCTCGGCAAATGAATCAAATTCTGCTAATACCCGATTTCTCAAGGTGAGCTCATCGGCATCTATCGTCTGTTGAAATGAATTGGACCCCGCTGTTTCTGGATTAAAGCGAAAGCTTGTCGGCCGGACGAGCAGGATGTGTGACGTGGACTGCATGGTCCAAAGGTAGTCAGTAAATAGGGGTCGGTGGGAAGGGTCGACAGTTGGTGTTGGCTATTGATTGCGGCTTAGGTGCGAATGCTTCAGGGTTCAGGTACAGCCCGCGAGCAGGAGGTCCTTTTGGAACCATGACCCAATTGCATACGGATTTCATGATCTCTTTGTCGTTCACTGCGGAAGTACCACCGACCACCACTTACTGATTACACTCTACTTCCCCATCGGCTCCCTGTGCCCTACCCAGGTAAACCGCTTCGTTACATACTCCGGGTTAGTAAAAGAAGCATTTCCGGAAGGGTTTCCTCCTGTGACGTGGAAGTCCGAAAAAGCGGCATTTTGATTCATGTAAATTCCGCCCGTCAGGTTGAACGATACAGGCGTAGCAGCAAGGCTCATTTCATCTGCAATTTTTTCGCGTACTATCGCATTCGTCGTATAGGCGCCGCAGGAGATGGCTCCATGTTGAATGGCCATTTCCTTGGCGAGGGCGATGGATTGATCTGTGTCTTTCGTCTTAATGAGCAGAGCGATGGGCCCGAATAGCTCTTTGCTGAAAATTTCTTTCTTCGATGCGTCTACTTCTACTACTACGGGCGTGCTAAGTCGGGCATTCTTGAACATGGGATTTTCAAATACGCGCGACTTCAGCCATACCTTGCCAGCCATATTTTCTGCCTCCGTCACACGCTCCTTGGTCTTCTTGTTTTGGATTGCTCCCAGAACAAAAGGTCCTGCCTTCGGGTTGTCAACGAGTGAATTGAGGTTCTCGACAAACTTCTGGGCAAACTGGTCGAAAGATATATTTCCTGCAGGAGTCGAGATGCCGCCCTGAGGAACATAAAAATTCTGTGGTGCGGTACACATCTGTCCGCTGTATAAATTGACCGAGAAGGCCAGGTTAGCCGCAACCTTGTCGATGTCCTCCGCTGAATCCAGGATAACTGAGTTGACGCCCGTTTTTTCTGTGAAGACAGTCTTACCAGGGATACCTTCCAGGTATGATCCAAAGGCAGAATTACCGGTAAAGTCGATGAGCTTCACGTCAGGATGTTCCGCAATCTCCTTCGTAATCATTTTGTCAAACGTATCAACTGCGAGCTGGCAGATATTTGGATCAAGTTGATTCTCTGCCAACACTTTCTGAATCTCTGCTACAACAATCGCAATGGGGAGGATGGCGCCAGGGTGCGGCTTTACGATGACGGAATTTCCCGTCATGAGACTTCCGTAAATTCCCGTCACTGAATTCCAGGTAGGAAACGTTGAGCAACCGATAACGACTGATATTCCTTTCGGCACGGCACGCCATTCCTTCTTCAACTGGAGGTTGAATTTCCCCATGGGTTTATCCCAGAGGACGGAAGACGGAAGTCTGCCGAGCTCTTCATATCCGGCAGCGATGGCCTCCAGCGCTCGATCGGCGGCGTGTGGCCCAGATGCCTGGAACGCCATCATGTAGCCTTGTCCTGTAGTGTGCATCGTTGCATACGCTATCTCAAAGAACCGTCCCTTCATCCGCTCAAGTGATTCCATGAGAATTCCTGCACGATCTTGAACCGGAACCTTCCTCCAACTATGGAACGCCTTCGTGGACCGATCAACAAGTTTTGTGACCGTAAAAATCGGGTAAGATACTTTTAATGCTTCCTGCAGGTAAGGCGACTCTTCCTGTCCGGCCCATCCATCTTCATCGCTCTGTTTCAGCTCGCTGAACTTGCTTCCGCACATGGACTTGAATTTCGCCTGACCTTCCGCATCGGCTGTTTCGCCGTAGACGGCAGGAGACGGCTGCTCAGGAAAAGCGGCATAGAAGGTGCGGTCATGCAGTGCCTTCACCGCATGGTTTATGGTCGATTGGTGTTTTTCAAAAAGTGTCATAGTTTTTTAACAATACGTTTACGATCTAAAAGTGAACAAATAATCAGCAGCAAAGTAAGTGACCCGAGGGAGCTGATTGCGGCCTGACTTCCTGATTCCGGCGCCGGCCCCAACAACTGCCCCGCAAAGGCTGCGAAGGTAATCAAAGCAAAGAAAATTGCGAGCGCGTACCGCCCCACGGCCGTCGAAGCTTTCGTGACTGAATAATACAAGTAGAGGCCTCCGGCGAGCAAGGCAAACTCAACACATAGTTCCATCGCCATGTTATTCCAGAGAGACAGCCCTATTTTTGGAGAATCCAGTCCCCAGATCGGAATTTGTGGAGGATGCACAAGTGCATCCAGGAGAAAATGTGAGAAGATGCCTGCCGAAATGACCCACGCCATCCGTGCGTCTCTCGTTGCTGTGCGTGTTACAACAAAGCCTGCCGCACTCCACGCAAGGCTTGCACCAAGGCTATGCGAAAAGGGAAATTGAAAAAAGAAGTAATGGAGAGACGCGTAGTCAGCTGGAATGGTGACTGATTCAAGGTCAAACAATACAAAGAACCAAAGGAGGAGATCGAGGAAGAAGGCTGCTACCATGAGCCACCCAAGGTTGATCCTGGGGTCAATTTTTTTTAATACTAATCCGACACCTGCGTGACCGATAAACATGATGTTACTTGCCTTGTGACGAGAATACTTTTTTGAGCAAATCAGTGCTTCGGGCCAACGGATCCTTCCGAATGTTCTTTTCTTCCTTGGCAATCATCACAAAAAGTCCCTGGACAGCCATGTCTGTAGCATAGGCATTCAGATCCGGGTTAACTTTTTGAACAAAGGGGATTCGGTTGTAGTTGCCGATCAGGTCCGCATAGTATTTAATTGCATTTACTTTGTTAAGCGAGTTTTGAACCACCGGCTTGAATTTCTCTTTCAATTGCACAGTTGTGGTTTTCTTTAAGTACTGAGTTGCGGCATCCGGCTCACCCTTCAGAATTCCCATTGCATCCGCGATAGTCATTTGCTTGATGGCTGAGACAAAAATAGGCGTCGCTTCTTTGGCAGCGTCTTCGGCAGCCCGGTTGAGGGAAAGTACAAATTCATCGACCTGATTGCCTAGCCCCAGAGATCGCAACTTGGTTTCCACCATCTTAACGTCGGGCGGAAAGGGGATTTTTATCTCTGGGTTTTTGAAGTAGCCATCCAGTTGGGAAACAAGTTTTGCGCCTTTTGTTGCTCCTTGGGTTAAAGCCTCCTTTAAACCATTTGTCACTTCTGCCGAAGTTGGTGTCGTGCCCGTCAATGCTTTCTTCCAGAATTGTGAATGGGCTTGACCAACAACCACCACGAGAGCAAGGAGAACAATCAATCTCTTCATTGTAATATTCGATTCATTTGGGCAAAGGTATGGCTTTTGCTCAGCTTAACGCATCCCTTGAAATCTCTTTAACATTATTGAAACCCGCCAGACCCATCGTGAGATAGAACTCAGTTATTAAGTTTTGGAGCACCTCCCGCACACCGTCGCTGCCAGCGAGCGTCAGTCCAAATACGTAGGGCCTGCCGATGCAAACGGCGTTGGCACCGAGGGCGAGTGCTTTGAACATATCCGCACCTCCCCGTACGCCGCCATCCAGTAAAACCGGGATTCTACCTGCTACCCGCTTTGAAATTCCAGGGAGCGCGTCGATGGTGCTGATGGACCCATCTACCTGCCGACCGCCGTGGTTGGAAATAATAATGCCGTCCATCCCACAATCAATTGCCTGTGCCGCGTCGTCCGGATGGAGAATGCCTTTCAACACGATGGGGAGTTTGGTGTGCTTGCGCAAGAAAGAAAGATCATTCCAGGTCAGCGAGGGATTGGAATAGATCGATGTAAATTTTCGCACCGCCTTCATCGGTCGCCCTGATTTAAGTTTGCTCAAGAAATTTCCACCCGGATATGTGTTCACCATCCGGATTACACCAGCAAGCAGTTCCATTGTCACTTTGGGTCTGACGGCAGGAGGCTCTGGCTCGTCCATCAATCGTTGAAAGACTGGATCACTGGTATATTGCGCAATGCCTTTACCCTCCAGGAATGGAAGGTAGGCGATGGAAAGGTCGCGGGCTCGCCAGCCCAGATGAGTTGTATCCAGCGTGACGACAATGGCGCTGCAACCAATTTTCTCAGCGCGCTGAACAAAGCTGGCAACGAGATCATTTGACTTACTCCAGTAGAGCTGAAACCACCTGGGTGAATTTCCCATCACGCCGGCAACTTCCTCCATGGGCCTGCTGGATTGATTACTGAAGATGTATGGCACGCCCAGCGCGGCAGCAGCAAGGCCAACGGCCACATCTGCTTCGGGATGAACCATTTCCAGCACGCCAACTGGTGAGAGCAAGAGCGGAGAAGGAAGGCGCTGACCAAAGAGCTCAATGCTGGTGTCACGTTGACCGGTGTCGCGCAACATTCGCGGAACAATCTTGATTTTTTCAAAGTCAGACCGATTTGAAGCCAACGTGCTTTCAAGACCCGCCCCACCAGC
>JANPES010000337.1:0-1940 GCA_031423035.1 Cyclobacteriaceae bacterium
ATAGGCCGCGTCGCTGTGATATCCCTTCAGCTTCACCCAACAGTCGATGGAGACAATATCTCCCTCATTCAACTCATAAACTCCCGGAAACCCGTGCACGAACGATTCATTAAAGGAGATGCAAAGCGAAGACGGGAACCCATTGTAGTTCAAAAAGTAGGGTATCCCCTGGTTATCCCTGATAAACTCCTCGGCCCGGTTATCCAGCAGCTGGGTTTTAACACCCGGCTTTATCATCCGGGCTACTTCCCCGTGAGTTTGCGCCAATAGGGCGGCGCTTTCTCTCATGATCTGAATCTCTTCGGCCGTCTTCAGGTAGACCATCCAACTTTATGCCGCCGCAAACTGAGAACGTCCTTTTACTCTTCCAGACTTCATCATCCCTTCGTAATGTCTCATGAGCAAATAACTTTCGATCTGCTGCAGGGTATCGAGAACAACCCCTACCAGGATCAAAAGTGAAGTGCCCCCATAAAACTGTGCGAAGTTTTGGGTCACGCCAGCAAGCACTGCAAATGCAGGCATGATGGCTACGGCCGCCAGAAAAATGGCGCCCGGAAGTGTAATCTTTGATAAAATGTCGTCAATGAATTCAGCGGTCTGCTTTCCGGGCTTAATACCAGGAACAAATCCACCATTTCGTTTCAGGTTATCGGCGATATCATTGGAAGGAACCGTGATGGCCGTATAAAAGAATGTGAATAACAGAATCAGGATGGCGAACAACAGGTTGTACTGCCATGAAGTAAAGTCGGCAAACGTAGAGCCTACGTATGCGCCAATGTCGCTGTCTCTCCAGATACCGGCGAGAAGCGGGGGAATAAACATCAGTGCCTGAGCAAAAATGATCGGCATAACACCAGCAGAGTTAAGCTTCAGCGGAATAAAATCTCTCTTGCCGCCATAAAGTTTGTTGCCCACGACCTGCTTGGCATATTGTACAGGAATCCGGCGGGTAGCCTGCGTCAATGCGATTACACCTACCACGACAAAGAACAGGGCCAGCAATTCAAGAATAAATAACAGCGCGCCACTCATTCCTTTGCCGGTTGCCTCGAGGTACAGAGCAGTTGGGAAACGGGAGACGATACCAATCATGATCAGCATGGAAATTCCATTGCCGATCCCCTTGTCCGTAATCCGCTCACCGAGCCACATGCAGAACATGGTGCCCGCGACAAGAATGATGATTGAAGATGCCGTCCAGAATAAACCTGGATTCAACATCGCCTCGGCGTTGATGGTTGCACGCAAATACCCGTACGACTGGGCGGCTGTGATAGCAATCGTCAGTACGCGGGTAAACTGGTTTAATTTTTTTCTTCCGCTATCGCCTTCCTTCTGCATTTTCGTGAAATGCGGAACCGCTACCGTGAGGAGCTGAACGACGATTGAAGCGGAGATATACGGCATGATCCCCAAGGCAAAAATTGATGCCCGGCTAAAAGAGCCACCAAGAAACGTATTGAGCAAATCAAAAATACCACCCTGATTTCCAGACAGCGCATTAGCGTCGACACCTGGCAATACGATGTAGGATCCCAAACGGAATATGATCAGAAACCCAATCGTATTCAGGATCCGCACCCGGAGGTCCTCGATGGAGAAAATGTTCTTTATGGTGGTAAAGAATCGTTTCATTTATTTAACCGTTGTTGCGCTGCCGCCAGCATTCTCAATTGCTTTTGTTGCTGTCACGGAGAATGCATGTGCCTCAACTGACACTTTTGCCTTCAACTCTCCGCGGCCCAGCACTTTTACTTTGTCCTTCTTTCCCACGATGCCGTTTTCCACCATTAACTGAATGGTAAGGGCGGGTGCCTTGGACTTCTGCGCCAGTTCTTCCAGGGCATCCAGGTTAATGGCCTTGAAATAAATCTTGTTGTTATTCTTGAAGCCGAACTTGGGGATGCGTCGTTGCAACGGCATCTGCCCGCCTT
>JANPES010000338.1:0-3697 GCA_031423035.1 Cyclobacteriaceae bacterium
AGATATTCAGCGTGAAATCCGCAATCAATGGGGCTTTCAAATGCTCCTGCAATTTTTTCCTGATCATTTTGAAAGGCATTCCCCAGCTTGAGACGCCTTCAAGTGCCAAAGGCTTCCCTTGGACAGCACATACTTAGGACAAGGAAGCAACGGCAGGCAGCAATCCTTGTTTATCCGGAGTAAGCAGTGGAAAACATTAAGGAAAAAAAGGGGAATATTGAGAGAATCCATAGAGCATGTCCCTATAAGGTCTCTATAAAGTCCCTATAAGGTCCCTATAAGCCTATCAGGAATGTTGACCTAAAACCAGACTGGTTGCTTGGAAATACTCTTTTTGGTATATTAGAAAAGTCATTCACAAGTATACAAAAAAGTAGTTTATGGCCAAAATGAACCCCATGTTTTCTTTTTCGGGCACCTTCAACGAGGTGACCCAGGTGCGAAGCAAGCTTTATGGAAAGCACATCCGAAGCCGGAGGGGTTCCAAAAAACCTGCGCTCATCAATGCGGCTTTTCAAAAGTCGGTGGAACTGAACAAGCTCGCCAACCCTGTTGCCAAGGTGATCAAAGACGCGCTCGCGCCTTTCCGCGAAAACTTCCACGACGGATCGATGTGGGGTCGCCTGGTTGGTTTGTTCAAGAAGCACTTCCGGCAGCATCCCAATCTTGATCTCAGTATTCTGGAGGGATTCGAGTTATACCGGGAGGTCGGGCTAAGTGCCAATTATAACCTACAGACCGCGGTAAACATTGTACCCGGAGCGGAACAAACTATTCGCATCCAACTTTTGTCCAGCGCCATGCTCAAGCTTGAAAAGTACACGGTGAGCAACTACCGGCAGACACTCATCGCTGTTTTTCTGGACGCTGAGCTCAGAACAACCACCCAATCCGAACCTGTCATGTTCCTCCTGGCGAAGAAAATGACGTATGACGAATTACTCAAGGAGGAGAATTGGATTCCTGTAGAGCACGAACAAACCGTCCATTGGCCTATCCCTTCAGGGGCGAAAACCGTTTTGATTGTAGTGACTTTTGAACCCTACCGGGCTGACAAATCAATCAGCAGGATGAAGATCAAGGGAATTAGTCCGGTGAAAGTTGTCGCGTTGCAGACCGAATAACCAATACCCAATCCGGCACGAAATCGAGGATGAAATTCTCATCGGGTATCTCACGTAAAGGTTACCTTTGCGATGACACAAATAGATTCTATGAAGTACCGACTACGAGAGGGTAAGAATGATCTTTCCATTTACAACGAAGACTTTGCTGACATCGAAGGCGAGATTGAAAAGGATGTCACTAAAATGAGGTTCCACAGGAGCCATACGAAACCCGTGCTGGTCTTGGGCCATTGGCCTGGAATTGCGCTTTGGAAAATCAAGGTGATCTTTACGACGGACCTTGAAAAGGATATGAGCTATAAGACCGAAGAGGTAAAGAATTAGAAATTCAGCTACGGGTTGGGCGAGCATCCGATTTAAAACAAAACCCTGAAAGCCAATTGCTTCAGGGTTTTTTTTCGCAGTCCCGGGCAGAATCCCCGCCTGAACGTTGTCAGTCGGGCAGGGAACTGCCATCAAAAGTTTAGCCCCGATACAGCAATGGTGGTCTCACCGGGAATCGAACCCGGATCTAGAGTTTAGGAAACTCCTATTCTATCCGTTGAACTATGAAACCACCATTGCTATCGGGGTATTCTATCCGTTGAACTACGGGACCAGTCAATAGAAGGGTCAAAGGTAATACAGATTTGGCGGATTTGGGGGTATGGATTTGGGATCGCAAAAATTGACTGTGGCTACAAATCTTACACCTGCTCCCAACGTTGCTGCACATAGTTGGGATAAATTTTTACGTGCTTTTCTTTTACTGCCTCAAAGATCACCCGCCGTAGTTCCTCAAGATTTTTCCGCGTGGTCGCTGAAACAAAGACAACATTTGGGTAACCGAGTTCGCGATAGCGCCCCTTGAGATTTTCCCAGGTGGTGGGGTCTTCAAGGCCTTCGACGAGGTCCATCTTATTCAGCACAAGAATTGTGGGAATATTTCCCGCACCGATTTCACCCAGCGTCTTGCTTACCACTTCAATCTGATTGTCATGAAACGGATGTGCCATGTCAACCACGTGAAGCAGGATGTCAGCCTCGCGTACTTCGTCGAGCGTAGATTTGAAAGATTCAATCAGGTGATGCGGAAGCTTACGAATAAAACCAACTGTATCGCTTAGGAGAAAAGGAATATCTGCAATCACCACTTTGCGAACGGTGGCATCTACGGTGGCAAAGAGCTTGTTCTCTGCCTTCAAATCCGACTTCGACAACAGGTTCATCAATGTTGACTTACCAACATTGGTATAACCTACCAGCGCCACGCGCACTACGTTTGTGCGTGACTTGCGTTGTGTCGCTTTTTGCTTTTCAATCTTCTCCAGTTCGTCTTTTAAGATGGAAATACGGAACCGGATATTACGGCGGTCGGTTTCAATCTCTCGTTCGCCAGAACCACCCCGTGTACCGGTGCCGCCTCGCTGGCGCTCAAGGTGCGTCCACATGCGCGTGAGTCGAGGTAGTAAGTATTGGTTCATGGCCAACTCGACCTGGGTACGGGCCTGGGCTGTCTGGGCCCGCATGACAAAGATGTCCAGGATGAGAAGACTCCGGTCGTAGACACGAACCTTCATTTCCTCTTCACCCGCATTGAATTCCTTTTCGAGGTTTCGCAGCTGGCTGGGGCTGAGGTCATCGTCAAAGATGACATTCCCCACACCCTCCCGGTCTACCACTTCTTTGATCTCGGCAAGCTTGCCTTTACCCACACAAGTCCTGACATCCGGGTGGGGCAAGTGTTGGATGAACCGCTTCAGAGTCGCTATTCCTGCCGTTTCGGCCAAAAAAGCCAGCTCCTCCAGGTGCTCCTGAACCAGTTCTTCGGGCTCCCGGCCAGGGGTAACAGCGACCAGCACAGCAAGTGATTTTAATGAAGAATTGTTCGTCATGTGAATTGGCCACAAACTTACCCCATAATTGCCCCTCGGGTTTTTAAGAAGGTTACTTTTATTTAGTTTTGATGGATTTATCAGCGAAATACCCGGTAGAAACGGTTCTGAGTTGGCCTCATGAAAGTAGCAATCGTCCTCAATACCTCCTGGAACATCTATAACTTCCGGATGAACTTCGTCAATGCTCTTCTCGAAAAGGGTTATGAGGTTCATACCATTGCACCAGAAGACCGTTATACTGCCCACCTTCAAAAGGCAGGTTGCCAGCACCACGTGGTTCGCATGGACAGCCGGGGAATCAACCCACTGAAAGATCTTGCCCTGATTCTTGAATTGCGCGGAATCTACAAGAATATTTCGCCGGACATTATTCTTCATTTTACCATCAAGCCAAACATTTACGGTTCGATTGCCGCCGCAACGCTGGGTATTCCCACAGTTAATAATGTGTGCGGGTTGGGGACAGTCTTCCTCCGCCAGAATTTACTTTCTAAGATTGCCATCCTTCTTTACCGCTGGTCATTTCGATTTCCAAAGAAAGTCTTCTTCCAGAATCCTGATGACCGGGATTTGTTTGTTACCAAGGGATTGGTTCCCGCTTCCTCTGCAGACCTCCTCCCCGGTTCCGGAATTGATTTGAAACGGTTCACGCCAAGTCCCTTTTCACGAAACAATAAATTTACTTTCCTTCTC
>JANPES010000339.1:0-3281 GCA_031423035.1 Cyclobacteriaceae bacterium
TTTAAAATAGAAAACACTAAATGTAGAATCTCAAAGTTTCCGTGTTTTCTATTTTAAAGTAGACTTGCGCGCTGGGAGAGTCGTTGAACACTTTTACATTTTACATTGGCTATTTTGCATTTTACATTTTCGGGCAGGAACTCAAAATGTAAAACAGAGAAATGTAAAATGTAGAGGTGGAGCACCCCAACTACTCAATTTCACATGAATTCGAAATCACACACACGGAAACTTTGAGATTCTACATTTAGTGTTTTTTATTTTTCATTCCGAGAATTCAAAATGTTAAACAGAGCAATGCAAAATATAAAACGGGGCTAGCGACGCTGCGGCTCCACCCAAACCGCGCGGGCCTTCAGCGAAAGAAGCACATCCCTTGAATAAAACCGAAGTGGATACTCTTTCGATGCCAGTTCACTGGACAAAAAAAGTGTACACATTTCGACAAGAGACAAGCCCCGATGGGCAGAAACAAAGTCGTTAACCGTTTTGCACCAGAATAGCGTAAGCGTCTCGTGGTATCCATCCTGCGGGGTATTCTTACCGCCTTTGGCCACGTTGAAGGCAATGATACCGCTGCGGAGAAAGCAAATGGCCTCATCCGCTGAATAGTTGGCATGATACCAGACTGCGGTAACCAGGTGAGCCTCGTGCGTCCATTGCTCTTTGGGCAAAGTCCGGTCCTCAAACCCACGAACCACATTCACAATATCAGCTTCCGTTCCAAATGCAGCATTCATTCCTTTCATTCACTATCAACTTTTGCCTATTTTTGTTAACTGCTTGATAAATAGGGTTTTTATGTACTTTTCTCCTACCGTTGCCTATTGAACACTATCACAAAGGATGTTAAAAATATGTTAAGAGCTTAGTATGGAAACAGGGAGCGAGACCGCAGTCGGTATTTGAGGCAATTCTTTGGACTCACTACACGAACAAAAATAGTCCTGGGTTATTGCCAAATTAGAAAAGGTTGGAAATGCAAAAATTTCGTAGCTGGCTTTTGCAACTGCAGGTCAGTGGAGGATGCAAAAAAATATGAAAGTAAAACATGCATTATTGCCTGTGTTGATAGCTTTCTTACTCATCATACAAATTAGCTGGGCACAGCCAAAGAGCCGGTATATTTTAAGAAGTATCAAGCTAGAATTCCTTGATGGCACCCATGCCAAGGGCCAACTGCTTTACGCGAGGGCAGACTCGCTCGTCATGAATGGCATTGGCAAGCTGGCCCCCGGGTGTCACGTAAGATTCCGGGTACAAAGCGTTTCAACTGACCAGTATGGAAGGGTAGAAGCGATCACTGACAGCACCCTTACGATCCGGTTAGCGGATGCCCCGGAAACACCGTATATCATCCGGAGGAATCAAATTAAGTCAATCTCAGTAATCCAAGCTGCGGAAGGAGGCGATCCCAATACGGTATTCCTTGCTTCATCCATCAAATCGATCCGAATGGGCAAAAAAAATGCTGTGGGAACCGGCTTTTTGATCGGAGGATTACTAGGTGGGCTTCTCTTCGGCGTGCTAATCCCTACGCCAGACGCAACCTGGAGTAGCCTGGGTATTAATTCGGTATCTAGCAAAGTCGAAGACGTTATCATCGGGGTCGTTGTCGGCGGGACATTCGGAGCTGTAATCAATTCCATGGGGAAGAAATATCCAATTAATGGAGACCCAACAGCATTCGATGTTTTTGTGAAAAAACTTTACCACTAACAAATATCAACACTCGTCCTTCCATAACTCAAATAGAGCTTGCTGAGATCGCATGAAGGTTCATATTACGCACTTGGCGGCGGCTACGGAGAGCTTCGATAAGACAATTCCCAGCGATCATCAAATGCAAGTTTAGCAGAGGAAGGTGGTTATAGAATGTTTGTGATATAAAATAGTAGCTATAGATTTTCCATGAGAACATCGAAGAAATACGATGTAATAATACTCGGAGGTGGATTGGCAGGTTTGACCCTTGCGCTTCACCTGAAGCAATCGAGATCCGATATCTCTATTCTCGTACTGGAAAAACGAAAACATCGTGCCCCTGAAGCCATACACAAAGTGGGAGAATCCACCAGTGAACTCGGCTCCTTCTATCTACGCGAAGTGCTTCATCTCAAAGAGTACTTGAACGAATACCAGTTGCCGAAATTTGGATTCCGTTTCTTCTTCAGCCCTGAACATAGTGACGATATCTCCAAACGCGTGGAGGTGGGCTCAAGAATTTCGAATCCCTTTCCAACTCACCAAATTGACAGAGGCATTTTTGAAAATTACCTGGTCGATTTGCTCATAAGTCGCCACGTTGATTTTCGCCTGGGGGCCAAAGTGCTCAACGTGGAATTATCAAAAGAAGGCCACACGATTGACTTTGAACTAGCAGGGAACAAACACCAGGAAGAAGGGAAATGGGTGATTGATTCAACAGGAAGAAGCAGTTTGCTAAAAAGAATGCTCGGCTTGACAAGAGGATCAGATCACACCATCAATGCCGCGTGGTTCAGGATCCACGCGGACGTTAACATTGACGATTGGTCGGATAACCCGATCTGGAGAAGCTACGTGGAACCCGGAAGAAGGCGTTTGGCCACAAATCATCTCATGGGTGAAGGGTATTGGGTTTGGATCATTCCTTTGGTATCCGGATGTACAAGTTTTGGAATCGTCGCCGACCCGCGGTATCACCCTTTTGAAGCGTTCAGCACATTTGAGAAAGCATTGCAATGGCTGAAGCGGTATGAACCTTTGGCGGCACAAGTGATCGGAAGGCATCGGGAACGATTGATGGATTTCAAGGTCATGAGAAATTTTGCTCATGAGTGCAAGCAATTCTATTCTGTTGACCGATGGGCGGTAACTGGGGATGCGGGTACCTTTTTGGATCCTTTCTATTCGCCAGGTACTGATTTTATAGCGCTTGGTAATACATGGCTCACCGATTTGGTTATCCGTGATTTGAACGGAGAGGATATTCTATTGCGTACGATGATTTATGAGCACACCCACCGGGAGTTGCTCAAAGGATGGACCAAACTCTATCAAGACATGTATGGCGTTTTCGGCAAGACCCAAATCATGCTAATGAAAATTGTTTGGGACTGGGCCTCCTACTGGGCCGTGCCCAACGTTCTCTTCACGAGCAACGGGTACACTTCTATTCCAATTTTGAAACAATACTCCGCTTCCGCCGATAGCATAGGTCCCCGGTTTGCCAGGCTGAACGAACGAATGCAGGAATTGTTTCGCATGTGGAATACGGCTGACTCCAGCCGGTTCGCAGG
>JANPES010000340.1:0-6056 GCA_031423035.1 Cyclobacteriaceae bacterium
ACATGATGAAGAAAGTAGCAGTCAAGGATACGGGAATATCAATGAGTGGTCGGATGGCGATAACAAAATCACGGAAGAAGAGAAAGATGATCAAGACAACGAGTAGGAAGGAGATAAGAAGTGTTTCCTCCACTTCGGTGATTGCCCGTTTAATAAATCTTGTTTGATCTGTAGAGACATCAAGTTGGATGTCGGCTGGCATTTCCCTGCGGATCTCTTCAAGTCGTTTGTAGAATTCATTTGAAATGGCCACGTAGTTTGCTCCCGGTAACGGCACCAAGCTTACGGCGATCATGGGTGTCCGGCTTTCCCGGAGGCTTGTCTCCTCATTTTCGGGCCCAAGGATGGCCTGCCCCACATCGCGCACACGGATATTGCCCTGCTCCGTCGATTTGATGATTACGTTTCCGAAGTCGTCTTCCGAATACAATTTGCCAAAAGTCCTCACCGTCAGTTCAGTTGCATTACCTGTAATTTTCCCTGAAGGCAACTCAACATTCTCCCTGTTCAAGGCTTGCTGGACATCCAGGGCGGTGAGGCTGTAGGCGCTTAATTTTCCCGGATCAAGCCAGATACGCATGGCGTATTTCTTCTCACCCATGATGCCGACACTGCTGACGCCTTCAATGGTTTGCAGGCGTTCCACCAACACATTATTGGTGTATTCCGTAAGTTGTAATGCGTTTCGCGTATTGCTCTGCACGGTCATGCTGATGATATAGTCTGCATTGGCGTCGGCTTTTTGCACGACCGGAGGAGAGGTAAGGTCCTGGGGAAGGGAACGCGCCGCCTGGGAGACTTTGTCCCGGACATCATTGGCGGCCGCCTCCAGATCCACATTGAGATTGAATTCAAGGTTGATGTTGCTTCGGCCTACGGCGGAGTTGGACGTGATATTCCGGATACCGGGGATACCATTCAGCGCCTTTTCCAGGGGCTCAGTGATCTGAGACTCGATGATGTCCGCATTGGCGCCGGAGTAAGCGGTGCTCACACTGATATTGGGCGGATCGATAGCCGGGTAGTCTCTTACGCCGAGATAGGAAAATCCAATTGCCCCGAAGAGTACCAGCATGATATTCATCACGAAGGTGAAGACAGGTCGCTTGATTGAAAACTCGGAGATATTCATCGCAATTGTCAGTTCATCTTTGTAATCGACGATAATTTTACTTTGGACCCAGGGCGGATGCTCATCAAGCCAGTTGTAATAATTGTATCCCCAGCCTTGATTCCTTTCAGAATTTGAACGAAAGATGAATCCCGAACACCGGTTTCAACGATTTGGAATACCGCACTGTCTTTGTGAAAGACAATGACCTGCTTGCTACGGGCCTGCGGAATGATGGCTTGTGTCGGCAAGAGAATAGCCTCGCTGTCTTTACCCAATTCCAAATGTACCCGGGCAAAAATGCCGGGCACCTGCTCTGGATGCTTGTGATTCACCAGTGCCCGGACTTTCAGCGTACGGGTGGTTGGTTCTACATTGCCTTCAGTTGCGATTACTGTGGCTTCGTGGTCAACCTGACCTCCGTCAACACGAAATTTTACTTTCGATCCTTTGGCAATGTTCTTCGCGTATTTTTCAGGTACTGAAAACTCAAGTTTCAACTGGCGTACATCGCGTAGTGTGGTAATCACATCGGAGGGAGAAAGGTACGAGCCCATGCTGATGTTTCGCAAGCCGATCTGTCCATCGTAGGGAGCACGAATTTCTGTCCGTGATATGGAAATCTGTGTCGACTGAATATCGGCTTTCAGGTTATCAACATTGAGCGCGCTCAGGTCAAAATCCTGTTGGCTAATTCCGTTGATGGCTAGCAACTCACGCTGACGTTGCACCGTCTTGATTGCGATTTGTTGCTGGACTTTCAGTTTTCTAAGTTGGGCTTGCAGGTCTTCGTCCCAGAGTTTTATCAATAGAAATCCCTTTGGAACTACTGTTCCTTCCGGGACATTGAGCTGGATGATTCTTCCGCTTGTCTCTGACCGAATTTGCGTTTCCTCTAACGGGAATAGAGAACCCGGAACCTCAACGTCTTCACTAATTGAGCTGGTTCTTGCAATGAACGCCTCGACGGAGAGAGGCCCCCGTTGGCGTTGACTCTGACCCGATTGCGGTCCTCCTGCCTTTTTCGAATCGCAGGAGAATACAAGGAGTGTCCCAGCGAGCAAGGTCCATGCATATAGGGGTGAGGAAGGCATATCAAAATATCGTTCAGGGTGCGAATTTCGCAGGAATTGAGCTTGAAAACACGGATCGACACCAAAACAATGCAAGCGGTCACGGGATATGACCTATGGTTGATCGGGCAGGTAGATCGAGGAGAATGTGGGATACAGAATGTTGAGGCAACTGGATCGCGGACAATCAGTTTAGAGCCACAGATACTTCAGGATTTGGGATTCGTTAGTCAAGATTGTAAATCTTCTTATGTTGATGTACAGGGATTCTCAATTCTTGTGGGTCGAAAGTGTCCAAATTGGACAGTCGACGTGATTAACAACCTCTTCGGTGATACTTCCGGCAAACAAGTGGGCCAGCCCCCGGCGGCCATGGGTGCCCATAGCGATCATGTCGGCTTTGATTTCGAGTGCGAATCCCATAATGCCGTTGGGCTCACGAAAATCATCCCGGGTATTCAGCGTATAGTTTTCCAACTGGTAATGTTTTGCAAAGGCCTCCATTTTTTTTGTTTCATCGGCGGTCCGCTGCAAATTGTATGGCGTGTTGATGATGAGCAGGTGCAACTTGGCCTGGAATGATTGCTGAAGTTTTTTTATTTCAGAGAGTAACTGTTCCTGATTTAATTCGAGCGTCGTTGGGAATACGATGTTTCGAATGGTTTTAAGATCTGGGGCCTTGCGGATGCTAAAGACAGGGACAGGAGAGAATCGAACAACCTTTTCGGTGTTTGATCCGATGAGGTATTCGGCTATTCCAGATGCGCCACGTGTGCCCATGACAACCTGGTCGATGGACCGGTCCTTGATGAACTGCCGGATGGTGGGTGTGACCGGCCCCTCCTGGACAACGAAACTAACAGGCACGGTCGTCGTATGCTGAGCCTTCATTTTTTCAAATTGTACCCGTGCATCGTCCTTCAATTCTTTGATGAGCGTAGGATCAAAATAATAGGGGGCGGCGCCGAGCGCGCTTTCGTACATCACAGGCAGGTCAACGGCTTTCAGAACGGAGACTGAACCACCAGCTGTCGCAGCCAGTTGCAGGGCAAATTGATACGCTTCGCGGGATTCCTCGGAAAAATCGCAAGGGACGAGTAGATTTTTCATGGCTTCTAGTTTGTGGAAAGGTAGCGCAGAAAGGTTGGTTTCAATGAGAAATCCGGCTAAAATCGAGCGATTTGCAGATTTACCAATCGGTTTTAACTTTGCAGTCCCTTTTAAGTAGAAATAAGGCTAAGTGGGTTTGTGGCGAAGGAGGGTTTAAGGCAGTTAAGCGGGAGTAGCTCAGTTGGTAGAGCACGACCTTGCCAAGGTCGGGGTCGCGAGTTCGAATCTCGTTTCCCGCTCAGAATTTATGTTGTGATTGGGTGATTTGGAGATTTGACGGTCAGAGGACTTCAACTCTTCAAATCACTTAGTTTTTTAGGGTAACCCAATCACCAAATAACTAAATCGCCAAATGAATAACCCCTGCCCGGGTGGTGGAATTGGTAGACACGCAGGACTTAAAATCCTGTGGCCAGTAATGGCTGTACGGGTTCAACTCCCGTCCCGGGTACAAGATGTTTTGGGTTTATATTCTAGAGTCTGAAAAAGGGGGAAGGTTTTACATTGGCTATTCGGAGTCGCCTGACCGCAGACTTCAGGAACATAATAGCGGCAAGGTGAGATCCACAAGACCCTACCGGCCATGGATTAAGGTTTATCAAGAAGAATTTGCGACTGAGCTACTGGCAATGCGAAGAGAGCGAGAGCTAAAGGCGAAGAAAAGCCATCAATATCTAAGGTGGCTAATTGGTCAGACACGTCCCGATGAAAATCGGGATGGCCAGTAATGGCTGTACGGGTTCAACTCCCGTCCCGGGTACAAGATGTTTTGGGTTTATAGTTTAGAGTATTGGTCAGACACGTCCCGATGAAAATCGGGATGGCCAGTAATGGCTGTACGGGTTCAACTCCCGTCCCGGGTACAAGAATTTTATTTGAGCCTATTTCAAGCCATCCGTAAAGTCCCTTCTGCCCTTTTCCTGCCCAAACATCCCCTGATTATAGGCCGCGGAACCACCTTTGGGAATAGTTAACGAATTGAATTCCCCGCCCTTAAGAATTTTGGCCTGGTAGATGATTTGCCCGATGTGTGAGGCATAGTGGACCAACTGACGCTGGATCGCCTCAAGCACCGTCTGGCCTTCATTTCGAATGTAGACTATCCGCGAAACATCTTCCGCCTTCAGAGGCGCCATTGCAGAAAAAACGCAAGCCCATCCTTCTTCCCACGCTTTCATCATGGCCGCTTTATCCGGGTACGCTTCATCAAATTCTATTTCGCGGTTGCGCCAGGGCTTCTCTCCATCTGTGGTTAAAAAATCAGTGAAACGCGAAAGCATGTTCCCGCTGAGGTGATGAACAATCAATGAGATGCTGTTGCTGGCCTCGTTAGGTTTTCGCAGCACCTGTTCGTCCGAAAGTTGATTGATAGCTTTTTCTCCGAGGCCCTTGTAGTAACGAAAGAGTTTCATGGAACTCTCAAGAAAATTCTTCTGATCCTGAAAAGAATCAGTGCGATCCTGTTCCTCAGGCATGGACATCATCGTTAATTTTTTTTTCGCTATGCGAAAATGGAGGCTGGTCAATTTCGTATTTCTTTCTCAACTCTTGTGCCTCCTGCTTGTTGCGCGAATACTTGATGTGATCCGGTACTTCTCTCAGATCCCAGATCAGCCCGACAGCGGCCAGCCCGCGAAGGATATAATAGGTGATGTCAATCTCCCACCAAAAGAATCCCTGCCGTGACGCGGTTTCATAGTAATGGTGGTTATTATGCCATCCTTCACCCAGGGTAAGCAGCGCCAGCCACGCACTGTTCTTGGACTCCTCGCCAGTCTCGTAGCGGGGCTTCCCGAACTTGTGCATGATTGAATTGATGGAAAATGTACCGTGGTAAAGGAATACGGTGCTCAAAAAAAAGCCGATAAACAGACAGGAAAAGCCGGCGGATGTAAACATGGCTGTGACGCTCTCGCCATTCACCCAACCCCCAAGGGCCATGACGGTCAGGGCCAGCATGGTCGGCGCAACGAGGTAGTGTTCATTCAACCAAACCAATTCGGGATACTTCGCATAGTCGCCGATGGTTTTGAATTCTGTCTCTTTGAAGTCTGGTCCAACGATCCAGCCGATGTGCGAATACCAGAATCCGTAAATTTTCATGGAGTGAGGATCCTTTGGCGTATCGCTGTAACGGTGGTGATGGCGATGATGGGCCGCCCACCAGAGTGCTCCCTTTTGAGCGGAAGTCTCAGCCATAAACGCAATGACAAATTGAAACCACCGCGACGTCTTGTATGCTTTGTGTGCGAAGTAACGATGGTAGCCACCGGTTACCCAGAACATGCGGAACACATACAGAAAAATACACATCAACCAATCGAACAGCGTGGCACCGGTCCAAAGCGCACCAAGCGGAAGCAAATGGATGATGAGGAATGCGATTTCCTGCTTGAGTATAGGTTTTCTCCGTACCTCCGGAGTAAGACTTGCGTCCATGATGGTGATTGCGCTAAATGAATTGCAAAGGTAAGGAGTTTGTGGCCAATCTGATTCCCCGTATATCCCTGACAGCCAAACACCTGTAAGCCTAGCGATGGTAAATTCCGCATGGAGAAACCACAATTTACCCGTACCTTTGTCCTTGATTATGAACCAGGCCCAAGCCATTCAACTTTACCGACCAACGCTTCAACGCATCGCCTACAACCTGGTGCGGTGCAAGGCGGATGCGGAGGATATTGTTCAGGAGACATTTTTGAAATGGCTGAGCATTGAATCGGATAAGATCAAGAACACGAAAGCCTACCTGATCAAGGCTG
>JANPES010000341.1:0-8361 GCA_031423035.1 Cyclobacteriaceae bacterium
CGGCATTTCCCTGGGCTTTATAGGTTAGTCCTTTCAGATTAAGCAAAGCTGCTTTCAAGGGATGCTCTTTCGATACATTGCTAGCATCAGTAAAGGCCACCTTTAACGAATCTGATTGCGGTTTCGAAAGCATGATATCCGCGTTTACCAGGGATTCCTCATATCGTTTCAGATCATACTGGAGGGAAGCCATTTTATACAGCGTGGAGATATCACTGTTGATCAGATAAAGGGATTCATAACTTTGGAATGCCCGATCCTTGATATTCAAATTTTCATAACTCACCGCTGACAGTTCGAGTGCTGCCGGGTTCCTTGAATTTCTGGTAAGAAGGTCATTGCATACCAGGGCACAAGAAGTATACTTTTGATTTTCAAAGTAGAAATAGGCGATAGAAAATATCAGCGAGTCGTTGCCCGGAAACTCGGTCACTAAATCATAGAGGGCATCCTTTGCAACATCATAATCTCCCCATCGCTGCGCAATAGAATATTTCCTTGCAAAATGTTCAGTCAGTAGGCCCGGTAATGATGGCGCTGCAGGAACCTGAGCCGGGCTTGCAGCCGCCGGTTCGGGGCTCTTTGTCTGCGGGGTTTTGGCTTTAGGCTTCTGAGCCATTGCGCAGGCTATTGCAACTGCAAAAATGAGGGTAAAGACATATTTTTTCATGAAATGCTTTTGGTTATTTTAATTGGGTTAATTCCTTTTTCACGGGCAATATTCTGCAAGAAAAGAAGAGCTTCCTCCCGGTCGTTGCGGATCTCTCCTTCAAGAATCGCATCTTTTACGCGATCCTTAAGTTCTCCAATAATCGGGCCAGGCGGCAAACTAAACATCCGGATGATCTCATCCCCTGTAACGGGTGGCTGGAAAGTGCGCACATGATCTTTTGCCTCGACCTCAACCATCTTCTGCTCAACGCGTTCAAAGTTAGTGAGGTACTTCTTGACTTTATCCGGGTTCTTGGATGTAATATCTGCCCGACACAATTTCATCAAGGCTTCCGTGTCCTCCCCTGCCTCAAACAACAAGCGGCGCACTGCAGAATCCGTGACGTCATAGGCCAGCACAATTGGGCGAAGGTGAAGACGAACTAATTTCTGCACGAACGTCATCTTCTCATTCATCGGAAGCTTCATGCGACGGAAAATTCCAGGAACCATACGCGCTCCTTTGTCTTCATGGCCATGAAATGTCCAGCCATGGCCCGGTTCGAATCGCTTGGTTAATGGCTTGGCAATGTCATGAAGAATTGCGGCCCACCGCAGCCATAAGTCATCTGACATCTTGGATACATTATCCAACACTTGAAGGGTGTGATAAAAATTGTCTTTATGCGCCTTGCTGTCTACGTACTCTACGCCATGCAAAGCGATCATCTCAGGAAAGAATTGCTTAAGCAGGCCACTGTGAAAGAGGAGCTTGAACCCATATGAAGGAACGGGGGACAAAATAATCCGATTCGTCTCCTCCATAACTCGCTCGATGGAAATGATGCTCAGGCGGTCCTGCTGATTGATAAGTGCCTGGAACGTATCTGGCTCGATATCAAATTGCAGCTGCGAGGCAAACCGAATCGCCCGCATCATTCGCAAAGGGTCATCTGAAAAAGTAATGGCAGGATCAAGTGGTGTCTTGATCATTCCCTCCCTCAGGTGCTCAACTCCACCAAACGGATCCAGCAGGTCTCCATAGGTTGCCTCATTGAGGCTGATCGCCATGGCGTTGATGGTGAAGTCACGGCGCTGCTGATCTTCCTCAAGCGTTCCATCTTCGACGATTGGCTTCCGCGATTCATGCCTGTAAGATTCCTTGCGGGCCCCAACAAATTCAAGTTCGTAGCCATCATGTTTGATCATGGCGGTGCCAAAATTCTTAAATACGGTAACCGGCTGATTGAACTTTGCTCCGACCCGCTCCGCCCAATCAATGCCGCTTCCAACGCATACGAAGTCAATGTCCTTGCTGGGACGCTTGAGGATAAGGTCCCGCACATATCCACCCACAACAAAGCCCTCCACGCCCATTTCCCCGGAAATAGCTGCAACCGCCCGGAAGATCGGATGGTGGTTCAATTCAGCAGAATAATTCATTTTCACCCGCTTGGCAGCCCTTTTATTAGGCAAAGGTAAGGTTCCGGATGGTGGATAAAAAGCCGCCTATTTGCTGTGCGCAAAAGTTGGGCAGGGGATCAACTTTCCGCGCTTCGTTCCTTTGGATGACCGCACAATTTCAAGTTTGTACTTAATCGCCAGCTCGTGGGTTCCTCCAGAAATACTGCCCAGGTCCGAGACGGTGAGATCATAGCTGTACATAATTTCCATCTTGGGCAGTTGAAATCCAAGAATCACCACGACTGCATCTCTGCTCATGTGGTCCTTTACTTCCTGTTGAATGGGAATTCCTCGATACCAAAGGCCTACGATGATTGGTTCATACAGGAAATAGGCTCCTATGTCCAGTTGATCAAACTGTCCCTGCCGCTTATACACAAACGATGGAGACAATACCGCCTCCTGGCTACGCTTAAACAACCCGTGATTGAGTGGAATGCGTATACCCCCGTGAATACTTGTTTTTATTGGCAAAATGGCTTCCTGATTTAGCAGCGAGCGATTGGGTTGGTTTAAGTGACTGGCGGAAACGCCAATCCAAAAGGTCTTGTTATAGGCAAGGATTCCCGAGTTGAAATCAAAATAGCTCCCCATCCCAAGATTAAACAATGCCGGATCATCACTGGGAACCTGAGCCTTTGAATCGAATTGAAGTTGGTCACCGAAGACAAGACGGTTATAGTCAATTGTACGGAACGCATACCCAAAACTAAGCCCTGATGCGATGACCCACTTGTCGGCTACGACTACCCGGTAGGAATATAAAAAGTTGAATTGCGATGACTTCATGCCTGCGGTCCCTGCCTGGTCCATGCTCACCAAAAATCCAATGCCACTGTTGTAGGCCTGCATGTTGTAGTCATACGACAAAGCTGCCGTCACATATCCCCGTGCAATATTGGGCCATTGATTTCGGTAGTTCGCAATAAAACGGTGGTCATTGGTGGTCCCGGTGAAAGCAGGATTCAGATAAAGGGGCGCCGCATAGTACTGCGAAAACTCAGGGTCTTGTCCCATGGCGAGGCCAAAGTAGCCGATGAAAGCAAATGCTATTGCGGTTTTCATCGGATAAGGTTAATATCTCCTGTTCGTACGATCCGCTCGCCATTGTCATACATAGCGTTGATCTTGTATACATACACATCCTGGGGGCACAAGTTGCCGTTGTAGTACCCATCCCATCCAACGTTCGGATCCGTGCTTTGGAATAGCATCTCCCCCCACCGGTTGAAAACAAACATTTCAAATTGCGTTACCCCAATCATCAAGGGCAGGAACACGTCGTTCTTAGAGCCGATGCCGCCTCCGCCCGATCCACCCGATGAGCCGCTGGTGGAAGGTGAAAAGGCATTGGGCACTACGATTGTTCCACCGTTCTGGACTTGAACCGCTTTTTCAACCCGGGCAGTATCTGTGCAATTGTCAGCACTAATGGCAATAAGAGAAATATCATAACTGCCCACTTTTTCATAGCTATGCTGAGGTTCAACCAATTCTGATGTTGAACCGTCTCCAAAATTCCACAAGAATCTTCCAGCAAGAAAACTATTGTTCTTTGTGTACAAGATCCCGCCTGGGATATACAAGAGTGTTGGCTTCACGTCAAATTGCGCACTGGGTTTTGGATACACCACGACGATTGCCTGTTTTGTTTCGGTAATCACCTGGTTGGTGATGTTTGATCCGGAAAGGGATACCGTGTAAGTCCCCGGTTCGAAGTAGGTGTAAGTGGGACTAATGGCGCCCGAGGTAGCCTGTCCATCCCCAAATCGCCAGACATATGAAGTAGTCTCTGCGTACAACGATAAGTTGGTGAAACTAACTGTCAAGGGTGCACAGCCAGATGGAGGATCGAGACTGAAGTCAATGACTGGAGGCACTGCCTGGATGGTGATTGTCTCGGTATGCGTCTCCACACAAACATTATTAATCACAGTGAGTGTAATCACGTAGGTTCCGTAGGTCAGATATGTGTGTTGGTGATTAACGGCTCCCGTCAATGAAGTCGTGCCGTCCCCAAAATCCCATTGGTAGCTCCACGGGCCTGGGGTAGTTGTATTGGTAATGAACACGGTCGAGGAAGGAAGAGATTGGACCGCCGGCGTTGCCGTAAAAGAGGTATTGATCACATCCCGCGAAGGCACCACCAAACTTTGAGTGGTTACAGAACTCACACAATTCGCAATATTTCGAGTGTCGAGGCTGATCGATAAATTAATATCCAAAAGAGCCCGGGCAATCTCATACTCGAGCAAGTCATTTGACCCCACGGTATTGACCATGGTTAACCCATTCTCTGAAACCACCCAATGGTACTCCAATCCCTTTTGTGCCGCGGACAAACGAACGCGCATACGCTGGCAATCGAAGACAAGTGTGTCAATGGTGAATACAGAGGCGGGAACAGGATTCACCCTTATGGTGCGCGTGGAGTCGCCAAAGCAGCCGGTTGCCAAGGTAGTTGTGAGTTCTATTGAATAGTCTTTAATAGTAACTCCGGCATTGGTGAAAAAGTGGGTGTATCCTGGGGCGGTACCCGTGCTTATGTCTGAAATCAAGCCTACCGCATCACTCACCCGCCATCGGTAGTCCGTAGGGTTAAGCGCTTGGGTTCCAGCATCAACAACAAAATTTACTGAGATGGGTGAACAGTTGTCATTGAATGGTGAATAGTTGGTAGGGAAAAAGCCAGACCATGTACCTGGGAAAATGGTCACGGTAACCGTTGGGGATATGGTTTCACATCCATTCACTGTGACAACACGAAGGCGAACATCCAAGGACTGGTTTGCGATTGTTGTGTTCGTGTAGGTTCGCACGAAAAAATTTGAAAAGCCAGGATCAGTGGGTAATTGCGTACCCACGATCTGGAAGCCGGACCCGTTGTCTTCTTCCCAAATAAAGCGGTCGACGACATCTGGCTGCCCCAGAACGGAAGTGTTGGTATAGGTCACAGACAACACACTGCATCCAGAAAGTGTGTTGGGCGAGAATGAGGCATTGGGCAACGCATCAACAATCACCGGTGAGACCAGCATAGCAACACAAGAATTTTGGTTTGTAGTCACCCGCAACGCTACAGAATAAGTTCCGGCAGCGCCGAGCAGGCGGTTAAAGGTGGATTGATTGTCAAAAGCGGGATCCTTTGTGAATGTGACCCCATCATAGTCAAAATCCCACTCCCGCAGAACAATGGATTCACCATTTACAGGCAAAACCGTTGAAGCTTCGCTGAAGCTGACAGGAGTGCCCTGGCAACCGCGCGTAGACGAAAAGACCGGAACAGGGTTCTCATAAACAATCACTTGGACTTCATCCATGGACACGCAAGAGGTAACGTTATCCCGAATAATCAATCTTGATCGGTAGATACCGCGCGTAGTAAACACGCGGTCAAATGGTCCAAGTGGCACATTAGAAAACGCACCCAGCGCCGGCACCTCAAATACCAGTGCATTATTCTCATCATAGAACTCCCACCTCCATTGTGTAGTTGGCAATACAGTGCCAACCGATACATCGTTGAATCGGACCGGGAAGCCCGTGAATGGAGCAACAGCGCTTTGACAAAAAAGCGGGGAAATGGGGTTATTGCTTAAATCAGTTGTCGAAACCTTGGCTACGAGCGACGGGGAAATTGTTATTACCGCATCAAAGGACGATTGGCAACTGCCTGCAGCATTGGCATCTACGACCGAAAGGCGTATCAGCTTCTGGCCTGACGCAGAATACGTAAATACAGGGTTCGCAGAAGTTTGTGTACTCAGCGGCAATCCCGCTCCTGTTGGGTTGTCAAAGAACTCCCATAAATACTGAAATGAAGAGCCACCAATGGGAGGCGTATTGTTGTCAAAGAAAATCAGATCATTGATGCAAAACACTGTTTGAATTGGTCCCCCTGCATTTCCAAGGCGGGTTACGTAGGCAGGCTGCGGGGCTGCGACAATTACGATGCGTGCGGTTGTTATTTGAGAGGGATTGTCTCCATTCACCAAGTCCCCTCCCACTGGGTTAAACGCATTGCCGTCTAGCAGATTATTATCATAGGCATTACACTGATTCCAGTTCTTCAGTGTGATCTCGAACTCCTTGCCGATGTCAACCGGGGCCGTGACCGGAACATTTATGGGAAGAGTCAATTGACCCGGGGCGAGGACCGGGTAGATTGGATTTCGTACAGGTGCAGGGTCCAGATAAGGAAAGCCACCGGGGCCAACTCCATTCACCTGAATTCCCGGTATTTGATTCCCGGGCAGGCCGGTCCCATATAGCCATTGAATCCATCTTGGTTCGTTGTTTTCGCGAGTTGCACGGGGAAAGCAATTCCAGGTGCTGTTATCAGTAAACTGAAGGTTTGCCGCAAAACCAGCACAGACCCGGATCGTAGCAGGGTTTATGGAGACCACATCATTCGTCCATACGATAACTTGGGTGTTGATTGGCACTACGCTGCCGCGTGGGTTACAGGCATTTGATGCATCAATCACAACATCGTAGCCGCAATTGACAGAGGCCAGCGGATAGGTATGTGCCATGGTGACTCCTACTGCACCCACTTGGATAAACGTCTCTTCGGGGGTACCGTCACCCCATTGAACGAAATATTGGGTGCCTGGCACTGAGGAGAGATAGATGGTCTGAAGATTGGCGGTAAATGGAGCGCATCCGCGGCTGCTGGTCAGAAATGCGAAGCCGGGCTCAAGGATGCCGCCGCATTGACTTTGAGCCGTAAGAGTTGCCAGAAGCAACAACACCGAAATAGACAGGCTTCGGATAGACCAAACTGAATAGACCATAGTTGATTGTATAGCAATCAATTAAGGCCAGCTTAGACAAAGATAGATTAGCGTAAATCGTAGAAGGGAACCACCTTAAGGGGTGAATGGCATATTACGCCGACAAGATGCGGATTACGGCAGGTCAGTGACGGAGCCTATTTAGATGGGACGAACCTACGGTTCTCAATTATCATTTGTCTTTCCTTTTCCAACGGGCTGAAGCCCGTTGTTACAATATCGGGTCGAGGCTACGCCTCTTGTAACCTTTCATAACTCTTGAGAGAGCCGTAGGTTCAAAACATTTTATAACGACGGATTTTAATCCGTCGTCTGGAACCCCTAGTCAATAGAGAGCCGTAGGCTCGAAACATATTTCATATTGGGATGACCAAGAAGATAAGTCGATCCAGTTAGTATGAGAAAAAGAGGTAGATATTGTGGATCAATAACCTGAGACTACTTGCCGTAGAACCCTGCATTGCGGCCTCCGGTAGGACAAGGAATCAGGCGATTCCTTTTCTTGACGCCCCGACTGATCGGCTTGGCGCTGAACTCATACATCAGGGAGATTTCGTGGGCACCACCCGAGGCGGTTGCGATAGGCGAAATATTGAAGTCATAACTGTACCCAATTGTCATCTTGCCCAGGTACATCCCGAGTTCCAATACCAGCGCATCGTGATTCACTGTGCCAATAACACTTTCTTCCCAAGGCTTGCCGCGGTACCACAAGCCGATAAATACCGGATCGATATGATAATTAACCCCAAAGGAAAATTGAGTAATATTTCCCTGCGACTGATAGACAAATGAAGGCGTAAAATAGGAAACCTTGCTGGATGTCCTCATCCCACCCGAGAGCGGTATTCTCGCGCCCCCATGGATGGTGACCTTCATTGGAAGACGGGTCACATCATTAAGGATCGACATATTCGGCTCGTTCATGTGATTGAATGACCCTCCAATCCAATAGATGGACGAATACACCAAAAACCCTGCGCTAAAATCAAAGTACTGCTGGTTTCCAAGTCGGTTGAGATCCGGATCAAGTGATTGGTTGTTGTATTCCAGGCCATCGCCCAATGTAAGTTTGCTCCTGTCAAGACCATTGATTCCGTAACCAAACGCAAGGCCAGGAGAAAATACCCATTTGTCACTCAGGCGGATTTTGTAACTATAGAGTAGGTTGATATTGGTTGTCCTCCACCCTGCTGATCCCATCTTATCCGTTGTCGCCAAAATTCCAAATCCGCTATTGAGCTCCCCCACCCAGATATCATATGAGGCTGCAAAAGTCGAGAATGCCTGAGGGAGGTTTGGCCACTGCAGCCGGTGATTGAATGTTAATCGCTGCTGCGGAGTATTCCCAGTAAACGCCGGATTCAAGTAGAGCGGGGATTGATAGTATTGAGAAAACAGCGGATCCTGGCCAAAGGCAGCCATCGTCATCAGCACGTAAACCCCAATA
>JANPES010000342.1:0-12742 GCA_031423035.1 Cyclobacteriaceae bacterium
AAATTGTGAAGAAGAAATTGGAGGAGCAGAAGAAGCAGGAAGATCAGCAGAAGAAGGACGATCAGAAACAAGATCAAAAAGACGAGAAGGATAACAAAGACCAGAAAGACAACAAGGATCAGAAACAGAACGAACAGCAGAAGAAGGACCAGGAAAAGAAAGATCAGGAAAAGAAGGAACAGGAGAAAAAAGACCAGGAAAAAAAGGATCAGCAAAACAAAGATAAAAAGGATCAGCAGCAGGAAGACGACAAGAAGAAGGAACAAGAGAAAAAAGAAGCAGGAAGATCAGCAGAAGAAAGACGATCAAAAACAGGATCAGAAAGACCAGAAGGATAACAAAGACCAGAAAGACAACAAGGATCAGAAGCAGAACGACCAGCAGAAAAAGGACGAGGAAAAGAAAGATCAGGAAAAGAAGGAACAGGAGAAAAAAGACCAGGAAAAAAAGGATCAGCAAAACAAAGAGAAACAAGATCAGAAACAAGAGGACGACAAGAAAAAGGAACAAGAGAAAAAAGATAAACCCCCCTCCCAGTCTGATAAGCTAAAAGAGATGAAAATCAGTGAGGAAAAAGCAAAAATGGTTCTCGAAGCTATGAAGAACCAGGAGGTGCAGTACTTACAACAGAATAAACGGAAGGCGACTAAGCCTAAATCTAAGGGGAAGCCAGATTGGTAGGAGTAGTTAGTAGTTGTTGGTTGGAAGTTAGTAGTACCAATAACTAGCAACTATCAACTAACAACTTAAATGAGATTGCAACTTTTAGCATTACAGAACATAAAGACACTACAAATGAACGAAGTATACATTGTCTCCGCCGTACGCACACCGATTGGAAGTTTCGGTGGCTCACTTTCTACACTCAGTGCCGTGAAGCTGGGGTCCATTGCCGTGAAAGCGGCGCTGGAGAGAATCAAACTTGACCCGAAGATGGTTCAGGAACTGTATTTTGGAAATGTCATCTCTGCCGGCCTTGGACAGGCTCCCGCAACGCAAGTCGCGGTGGGAGCGGGAATGGGGTATGAAATTCCCTGTACGCTTATCAATAAAGTGTGTGCCTCCGGAATGAAGGCGGTGATGCTCGGCGCTCAGTCGATCATGCTGGGTAGCCAGGACATTATCGTCGCAGGCGGGATGGAGAATATGTCGGGCATACCTTATTATCTGCTCAAAGCGCGGTATGGATTCAAATACGGCAACGGCGAGTTAATTGACGGTCTCACCCACGATGGACTCACGGATGTCTACAACCGTTGTGCCATGGGTGTGTGTGCCGACAATACAGCAAAAGAGATGAAGATCAGCCGCGAAGAACAAGATACTTATGCAATCAACTCCTACAAGCGGTCAGCGGCTGCCTGGGCTGCGGGAAAATTTAAAGATGAAATTGTGCCGGTGGAACTCATGGGCAAGAAAGGAGATGTTACCCTGTTTGCCGAAGATGAGGAATACAAAAACGTCAACTTCGACAAGATCCCAGGCCTCAAGCCGGTCTTCACGAAGGAAGGCACTGTTACTGCAGCCAACGCCTCTACCATCAACGATGGCGCCGCAGCCGTCGTTCTGATGAGCAAAGCAAAAGCACAGGAGCTAGGCCTGAAACCTATTGCAAAAATTCGCGGTTTTGCTGATGCCGCCCAGGACCCGATGTGGTTTACAACTACTCCCTCTCTCGCGATACCCAAAGCCATGAAGATGGCAGGCGTAGAGAAGAAGGATGTTGGATTCTATGAAATCAACGAGGCGTTCTCTGCCGTGGCGATTGCCAACAACATGAAGCTTGGTTTAGATAGCAATACCGTAAACGTGAATGGTGGTGCTGTTGCCCTGGGTCATCCCCTCGGAGCGTCCGGTGCTCGAATTACAATCACACTGGCAAATGTGCTCAAGCAAAACAACGCATCGATTGGCGTGGCTGGAATCTGCAATGGCGGTGGCGGGGCGTCGGCGATTGTGATCGAAAGGATGTGAGGGGATACTGGGTTCTTTAGACCTTCGACTTTCGACCTTAAATTTTAGACTTTTTATTCAAGCGCATCGTTATCTTCAAACAAAAGAGTATGATTCGTTTGTTCCTTATTCTATTTATTCTCCCCCTTGGCCTCCTCGCTCAGCAGCAGGTTAAGAGTTACTACGATGGCGCCAAGAAGCGGATCCACGAAGATTATTATGTCACCGTTGAAAATGATCAAATCCTGGAGGGGCCGTACAAGCGATTTTACCCTAATGGCAAAGTAGAGATGGAAGGAGGCTTTCGGGACGGAAAGCGGCACGGAATTTTTCAAGAATACTTTCCCAACGGACAACTCCAGCGCAAGATAACCTACCGGGATGGTATGCGACACGGGACTGTGGAAATTTACGATGAGACCGGCAAGCGAATTCAGAAAGGGCAATATCAAAACAACCAACTCATCGACAGTGTAAAATCATTTTACCTGACGGGTCAAATGCACCACGAGTCTTCCTTTGTCAAAGGCAAACCAGATGGGGTCATGCGCGAATACTATCCTTCCGGGAAATTGAAGAAAGAGATGACTTACAAGAACCAGAAACCCAACGGTCCGGCCACAACCTACTACGAAGATGGTACCCTTCAGACTGAAGCCAACTTCCGCGATGGCATCATCCACGGCTACTATAAGACCTATTACGTAAATGGTCAGCTTGAAACCGTGTCGACCATGAAAGAAGGCGAGAAGACGGGCCAGTTCAAGAATTATGATACAGAAGGTCACCTGCTCCTGGAGGGGTTCTTCACGAATGGTCGATTGACTGGTGAAAACCTGGGCTATTTCGCTGACGGCACAATACGCCACCGTTTTACCTACAGTGACGGCGGCAAAGTAGGAACCAATATCGAGTACCATGCCAACGGTAAGATAAAGACCAAAGAGGTTGTCTCACTCAATGGACAAGACCTGAATGAAGAAGAATTCCGGGCTGATGGAACCCAGGCCTACGAAAAAACCTTCCGCAAACAAAAGGCTCAGGGCATCTGGACCTATTTCGGTGATGACGGCCGCTCAGTAAGTATCCGAGAGGCATACCAGAACGGAAAATTGCAAGGCACACGAACGGTCTACTACCCTGAAGGAGGCAAGAAGCTGGAAGAAGAATACCAATTCAACCTCATCACAGGTAAAGTCACAAACTACTTTGAGAACGGGAAGCCTTCGATGGTGGAAGAGTACAGGGCAAATCGTCCGCATGGGATGCATATCACCTACCATGCCAACGGAAAGATAAAAGAACAGGGAGAGTTTGTGGCCGGCAAGAAGCACAAGACCTGGACTGAATTTGATGAGCAGGGGAACGTGACAACGACCTTTGTTTTTCAGGCGGGTATTTTAGTGGAAGAAAAGAAGTGAGAAACCAGTAATCAGTAAGAGGTAATCAGTAAAAGGTGGTGAAAATAGTTGAACTGATGGTAACGAATCTCGTCAATTGTATATTTGTCAACTGTCAAGCTGCACCTCTTCAATTTATACCATCCTAATCCTATAATCCTCAAATCTTAGTCCATGACGGCAATCAAAGAAACGAACTTTAAATTTCCAGGTCAAACCGGTTTTTACCGTGGCAAGGTGCGTGATGTATATTACTTCGGCGACCGTATGGTAATGGTGGCCTCCGACCGTATTTCGGCATTTGATGTTGTCCTCCCAAGGGCGATTCCAGACAAGGGTCGTGTACTCAACCAGATCGCTGCCACCAACCTCGAAGCAACTAAATCTCTGGTGCCCAACTGGGTGCAGGCCGTACCCGATCCCAATGTCACTGTCGGATTCCGTTGTGACACATTTCCGGTGGAGATGGTAGTACGCGGCTACCTGGCGGGTCACGCTGGCCGTGAGTATCGCCTGGGAAAAAGAATGGTATGTGGCGTGGCACTTCCCGAAGGACTGAAAGAAAACGATCCACTCCCCCAACCGATAATCACACCAACAACCAAGGCGCACGTCGGGCACGACGAAGATATTTCCCGGGAAGAAATCCTGCGGCGAAATTTGGTAAGTGAAGCAGACTATGCCATCCTGGAGCGGTATGCGTTTGCACTTTTTCAGAAGGGAACAGAACTTGCAGCTACTCGTGGACTCATTCTCGTTGACACCAAGTATGAATTTGGCAAGCACGAGGGCAAGATTTATCTCATCGATGAAGTTCACACCCCTGACTCCTCGCGATACTTTTACCACGATGGATACAAGAACCGGCAAAAGGCAGGGGAACCACAGAAGCAACTATCAAAAGAGTTTGTGAGGCAATGGTTGATTGAGAATAATTTTCAAGGGAAGGAGGGCCAGGTTGTCCCAGAGATGACCGATGCAATTGTTTCATCCATTTCAGACCGTTATCGTGAATTGTACGAACAAATGACGGGTACGAAACTTGAATCGCTGTCCACTCAAAATATTTTGGAACGAATTGAGCGGAACATCGTTAATTACTTAAATTAACCTACTTTTGCGCCAGCCAATACCCCACAAATGAAATACACGATCGATAAGCAGGAAAAATACAGCCTCCTACGCCTCCACGAGGAAAAACTTGACTCCAGTGTTGCCCCATCACTTAAAACTGAACTGATCACTCTCCACGCAGAGGGGATCAAGAATATTATCCTGGACTTGGCAGAGGTTAAGTACACAGACAGCTCAGGCCTAAGTGCCCTCCTTGTAGGAAATCGAATCCTTCAAGAAGATGGCGGTGTGTTTGTTCTCGCAAGCCTTTCCGAGCACACCACCAAACTCATCAAAATCTCCCAGTTGGATAGCGTATTGAATATCGTTCACTCGGTGCAAGAAGCGGTAGATGCGGTATTCATGCATGAGATTGAAAAAGATATGAAAGACGGGGAGTAATTTGAGAATTACTCAATTTGGGAGTAATAATTCATTCTCAAATTCCCAAATCAGCTCATTCCCAAATTCTAAAAGCTAGTGAGCACGTTTAGTGTAACTATCCTCGGTTCCAGCGGCGCGCTACCAGCCTACGGGCGATATACTACATCACAATACCTAGTCCATCACCATCAGCACTTCTTGATTGATTGCGGCGAAGGTTGCCAGCACCAGCTGCGCCGGTTTGACCTCAGTCTCCATAAAATAAATCACATCTTCATCAGTCACCTTCATGGCGATCACTACCTTGGATTGATGGGGCTACTTTTTTCAATGCACCTGCTTCGACGGGAAAATGACTTGCATGTGTATAGCTTTCGCGGGCTGGAGGAAATTATCCTGGCTCAACTCCGACACTCCAACTCAACCTTGAACTTCAGGATAATACTTCATCCGCTGAGTGATAATGGGCCTGAACAGATCTTTGAGAGTGACCTGCTTTCTGTACAAAGCTTCCCGCTTGACCACAAGATTCCAACCTGTGGATTTGTATTCCGCGAAAAGGCCCGGAGCCGACCAATAGATATATCAAAGCTTTCCAGTGAAATTCCTGTAGCCTACCTCGCTAGACTAAAGCGCGGGGAAGATATTGTCAATGAAAAGGGCGAAGTGCTTTACCGCAGCAGTGATTACACCCTCCCTCCCAAACCCTCCCGGTCATACGCCTACTGTTCCGACTCACAACCATTTGAACAAATACTGCCGCTGATTCATGAGGTAAACATCTTGTACCATGAAGCTACTTTTCTGGAAGATGAAAAAAACAAAGCCCGTGAAACAAAACACAGCACCGCCGCCGAGGCGGCTACCGTAGCAAAACAAGCCCACGTTGGGAAACTATTGATCGGACATTTCTCCGCACGATACAGGGATCTCAACGAGGTTCTGGCCGAAGCCCAAAACATTTTTCCCGCCACAGCATTGGCCATTGAGGGTGAAACTTTCCAACTTGCTGACTGATGGAAGCAACCCTCGAAGTAAAAAAACACCGCCTGTTCCTTGTCCTGAGTGGAATCTTTCTCACTAATGCACTGGTGGCCGAGATGATCGGTGTCAAAATCTTTTCCGCAGAGGGAGCGGTTGGGCTTTCACCGGCAAACCTCTCCATCCTTGGCTTCAATATGGACTTCAATCTTACCGCAGGAGCTATCATCTGGCCGGTAGTCTTCATCACGTCAGACCTGATCAACGAATATTTTGGGAAGACCGGGGTGAAACGCATCAGCTATCTAACGGCAGGATTGATTGCCTACTCCTTCGTTGTCATTTTCATCACCATGAAACTCCCGCCTGCCGGATGGTGGATGGATGCCAACAGCGTGGATGACGCCGGGAACTATTTCAATATGAACTTCGCCTTCAACAAGATTTTCGGGCAGGGGCAGCGGATCATCCTCGGTTCACTGACTGCCTTTCTGATTGGTCAGCTCACCGATGTTTTCGTCTTTCAAAGACTAAGAAAAATAACTGGGCCAAAAAAACTCTGGATACGGGCAACCGGATCAACGTTGGTATCCCAATTCATCGACAGTTTTGTGGTCCTCTTCATCGCCTTTGCGGGAACATTCTCGACCACGCAGATCCTTGCGATCGGCATCACCAACTACCTATACAAGTTTGTGGTTGCCATCTTGCTTACGCCACTGATCTACCTCGGACACAATGTAATTGACCGTTACCTGGGAAAAGAACAAGCGCAGAAGATGTCCGACGACGCTTCGGCTCAGAGTCAGCAGTTTTTATGATCGCCTGCTGATATTATCAAGGATAACGGCAGTGGCAACCGATGCGTTGAGCGATTCAGCTATCCCGATTCGGGGGATGGTAATCCGATGGGTGACGAATCTTTCTGCTGCTGGGGAAATTCCTCTCGACTCATTTCCCACAATCACGAGCCCTCCTTTTCCGAAGTTCATGGTATGCACATCTTGTCCATCCAGAAAGGCTCCAAACACGGGAAGATTTGCAGTCGCCAAAATCTCCTCCAGAGAGTCATAGTGAACAAGTACGCGCAAGAAGGATCCCATGGTGGCGTTGATCACCTTTGGACTATACATGTCAGCCGTCTCGTGCGAGGCTACGATCGATGAGATACCATACCAATCGGCCGTACGGATGATGGTCCCCAGGTTTCCAGGGTCCCGGATATCATCCAGAACAAGCGTAAAAGAATTTGGATCGAAGTGAGGCTTTCGCGCAGGTTTGATTTGAACGACCGCCAGGGCTGACGTATTGACATCGACTGAGCCGAGTCCCGTCAATTCCTTTTCTGAGGTTTCAATCACTTCCTGAACCCTTCCCGCATACTTTACATCACGGAGGAAGCTCTCGGTGCCGCAGAGCGTAACGACGGCAAAGTCAGAAGCCAATGTTTCTTTGACCGCCTTGGCTCCCTGCACGATAAAGCATTGCTCCGCGAGGCGGTATTTCTTTACTTGCAGTGACTTTATGAAGCGGGCTTTAGGCTTAGAAATCATTCTAAAAACACTCAACGGGAAAGTTACCAAAATTTCAGTTGGTGTCTGCGTATGCATACTCCTGAATGGGTGCCTTGGAACGAAATATCTCAAGGAAGATGAAAAGCTTCTGTACCGTCAGTCCATCAAAGTTCCAGGCGATATGGACAAAACAGGCCTGAAGGATATCTACATCCAGAAGGCTAATCGCCGCTTTCTGGGTCTTCCCATTAACACACTCACCTGGATGTACTACCTGGGCCTCAGGCGGTTTCACCTGGAGCACTCATGGATCATTCACAGCAAGAATGATTTCATTAGAAAAAAGGAAGAAAAAGAAAAAAAGTTTGACGCCAAGATTGCCGAAGCCAAGACAGAGCGCAAGAAAAATAACATACAGTTCCGAAAGCAGCGAAAAATTGATGACATCAATTTCAAAATTGAAAATGGAAACTTGCCCATGCAGTGGGGGGAAAAAGTTTCAGTCTTCGACTCCATAACGGTAACGGAGACTGTCGAAAAAATAAATGCATTTGCCTTTAACAGGGGATATTTCAATGCCTCAACCAAGGCAATCATTCTGGAAAAAAAGAAACGTGTTTCAGTTGAGTATGACCTTTTCCCAGGTCCGCCTTTTATCTATGACACCATCATTTATCGTGTGGCGGACTCCGCCATGCTTGCCATTATGCACGAAGCAGAACACGCCAGCAGGATCCAGCGGGGTGACCGCTACGACCAGAAAATACTGAGCGATGAGCGAGACCGACTTGACTTCCTGATGAAAGACCACGGGTACTACGACTTCAGCAAGCAGTACATCGACTTCCAGGTCGATACGGCCTACAAACATCATTATTCGATTGCCCTTCAGTTTTCCATTTCCGATCCCGCTACACGCGCATCACACAAAACTTTCACCGTTGATTCAATCAACTTTCGCACAGATGCCGGTATCATGGACCGGGCTGGCAAGCGAAAGTCAGTGATGTATAAAGGGATCAGATTCAATTATCTTGTCGATCAGTATAGCAAGCGAATCCTGAGCCAGCGTGTCTTCATTAAACATGACAGCCTATACAGCCGGGATAAGACCTTTGCTACCCAACGACAGCTGGCTAATCTCGATATCTTCAAGTTCGTCAATATCAACTATGATACGACAGGTGGAAAGTTTATCGCCAACATTTTTGCCAGCGCTCTTGACCGCTATTCCTGGACGAACGAAGCCGGAGTTACGGTGAACCAGGGTTTCCCAGGTCCGTACTATAGCCTCAGCCTCAAAAAACGAAATATCTTTCATGGGCTGGAGATTTTTGAACTCAATGGGCGATACGGATTTGAAGGTGTGGCGGGTGCTACAGACCTCAGCGGTGTTTATAAGAGTACAGAAGCGAACATCAACGCTTCCGTTACTTTCCCTCAGTTCCTCCTTCCCCTTGGAAAACGCGCTGACGATCTTGGAAAGTTTAACCCAAAAACCAAACTGTTGATCGGGTATACCTATACCGATCGCCCGGAATACCAACGGTCAAACGTGACGATCTCAAACACGTATACATGGGAGAACAAAAGGACAACCTTATACTCGTTTACGCTGACCAATTTACAGATTATTCAGTCCACCCTGGATCCGGCATTTGACCAACTACTCAGTGATTTACAGAACAATCAGGGAAATAATCTGAAAAATTCATTTAAGCCCTCGCTTGTTAGCTCCATGATTTTCAGCATGACCTGGAACCCCCAGAACTACGGGAATCAGGAACGCAGTTCCTATTTCTTGCGCGTCCAGGCAGAAAGCGGGGGCACGCTTTTTAACTTCTACACACCCAGTTACGCCATAAGCCGGGGCCTGGAGATTTATAAATATGTTCGCTTGGGGGTCGACTTTCGCCGCAACAAGGTCATCGACAAGAACACGTCCATGGCTTTCCGAGTTAATTCTGGTGTGGCCTACGCGTACGGTGACAACAAGTCGCTCCCCTATGAAAAGTATTTCTTTGTTGGTGGGAGCAACAGCGTCCGGGCCTGGCGACCCCGGCGCCTTGGAATTGGCTCTGCTCCGCCTCCCCTCAGCACGGATCAAAGTGCAAATGGATTGTTCAACTACCAATATGAGCGCCCTGGCGAGATCATGCTTGAAGGAAGCGTGGAGTGGCGGAAGAAACTTTTTGGATTTGTAAACGGCGCCATCTTCATTGATGCGGGCAACGTTTGGACCTTTCAACAAATTTCACCGGCCAGCTCAACCGAACCGACTACAGCTCCCTGGGCGGATCAGGGAAACACGAAATTCTTCATTGACTCCTTCTACAAAGAGATTGCCATAGGAACAGGTTTCGGACTGCGTATGGATTTCTCCTTCCTGGTGCTCCGCGTGGATGTCGGGATCAAAGTATGGGACCCTGCCCGGCCTGAGGGAGACCGATTTGTCCTCGGTAACTTCCGGTTCACCGGACCCTATGACAGCAACCGGGAACCAGTGATTTATAATATTGGAATTGGGTACCCGTTTTAGGAGGGAACAAGTAACAGGTAAACAGTAAACAGGTAACCGGTAGCAGGTAACAGGGGCGTAGGGGTGGCGGTCAAAAATCCAACAATCCGCCCAATGCCGCCGTCAACTTGTCCGCATTGGGAAGCATCATCTTCTCCAAGTCAACATTCAACGGTACCGCAGGAAGGTTAGCAGCACCCAATGTCCACACCGGTGCGTCGAGGTCGCTGAAACATTCTTTGGAAATGCGTCCAGCCAATGATTCGGCAAAAGAATTCATCAACGGCTCCTCGGTAAGAACAAACGCGCGGCTGTGTTTTCTTACGGAATACACAATCGCTTCCCAGTCGATGGGGTTCAGCGTCCGCAAGTCCATGATCTCAATTCTGCCTGGAAAATTCTTGCATGCTTCTTTCGCCCAATACACGCCCATGCCGTAGGTGATGATCACGGCAGAAGAGCCTGAATCTATGCTCTGATCTTCGGCGTGCAGAACAAGACGTGCTTTTCCCAATGGGATGATGTACTGTTCATCCGGTTCAATGGTTTTGGCTTCCGCTGTTCCGGGTACCTTGCTCCAATAGAGTCCTTTATGCTCCAGCAGCACAACCGGGTTGGGATCCAGGAATGCCGCCTTGAGCAGTCCTTTCATATCCGCCGCGTTGGAAGGATACACAATCTTAATTCCACGTATCGTCAACAAGGTAGACTCAATGCTGCCAGAGTGATAGGGGCCGCCGCCGCCGTAGGCCCCTACGGGCACACGAATAAGGGATTGAACGGGAAACTTTCCTTTGGTCAGGTAACAGCTTTTTGAAAGCTCTTCGACAAGTTGGTTTAATGCCGGCCAGATATAATCCCCAAACTGAATTTCAACGATAGGCTTGCAGCCTACTGCGGACATTCCTGCAGTAGAACCAATAATATAAGCTTCCTGAATGGGTGTGTTGAACACGCGCTCATCGCCATATTTCTCAGCGAGCGTTGCCGCCTCCCGAAAGACGCCGCCCAACCTCCGACCAACATCCTGACCGTAGAACAAAGATTCAGGATACGCCTTGAGAATTTCATCTACCGCATGCAATGCGGAATCTACCATCATCACTTTCTCACCGCCCTTGGGCGAACGCTGTCCCCGTTCCTCTACAATCGATGTCGGAGCAAACTCATGCGAATCAAAGTCATCTATTTCAGGATCCGGGGATGCAACGGCACGATTGTAATCGGCCTTCACTTTTTCATTCGCCTGTTTGGCCAATTGATTCAACCGTGTTTTTGCGATGCCTGAATCGAGCAGGTATTTCTCCAACTTCACGAATGGATCTCTCTTTTGGTGCTCCATCAGATCGTCGCCTCGGTACCATTCCTTCCGCACGCCAGAGGTATGATGACCGAGAAGCGGACAGGTTGCATGCAGCAGCAATGGAGCACGCTTCCCGCGAACATATTCGATGGCTGACTTGATGCCCAGGTAACTCTCAACAAAATCAGAACCATCAACCCTTCGGCGTTCAAGCCCTTTAAACCCTGCAGCAAAGTCATAGGCATCGCCGGTTCGCATCTCTTCTCCTGTCGCAGAGATCCCCCAGTCATTGTCCTGGACCAGAAAGAGGATTGGTAATTTTTTGAGTACAGCCATTTGAAATGCTTCTGCCACCTCTCCCTCGGTCACCGAGCCATCGCCCAGAGAGCAAAGTACCATTGGCTTGATTCTTCCTTTTAGAAGTTTTTGGGTGTCTAGATAAGCGATACCATGCGCCATTCCGGTGGCCGGTATCGCTTGCATGCCAGTTGCCGAACTTTGGTGGGGTATAACAGGAAATCCTTCCCGCCTCAGGGAAGGATGGCCATAATAAGATCTGCCTCCAGAGAATGGGTCGTCGCGCTTGGCCATCAGCTGAAGCATCAGTTCATAGGGCTCAAGGCCCATACCCAAAAGCATGGACTCATCGCGATAGTAAAGGGAAGCGTAGTCAATTGGAGTAAGTTGAAACCCAGCGGCTAACTGTACGGCCTCATGACCACGAGACGTGCTGTGAACGTATTTGCTGCATACTTCCCGATTCTCATCGTACGTCTCCGCCATCCGTCGGGCCATGCACATGAGCTCGTAAGCCCGAAGAAGAATATCAGGATCAATGGAGGTACCCTCGCTTTTCTTTTCCACAACTGCTTGAGGCATATGCGTCCGTTTTCAGCAGGGTAAATATAGCGGTTTTATCGATTAGGCTGGGCGTTAATCCGCTCATCCCAGACAACTTGTCCGGTCAGGGAGGAATTGTTAACTCGGATACTCAACTGAAACACAATCAACCCGTTTGAAACAATAAAATCATTCATCCATGAAAAAAATACTCTTGATCCTTGCCCTGATCGCTACAGGAATCGCGACCAACGCGCAAAAGAAAGACACCAAGGCAACAACGCCTGCCAAGGAAGCAAAGAAAGATGAACTTCCCTTGGGGGGAATGAAGTTCAGAAATATTGGGCCGGCCGTAACCTCGGGTCGGATTTCTGATTTTGCTGTAAATCCTACCAACTTCAATGAGTACTACGTGGCGACAGCCTCAGGTGGAGTATGGAAGACGATCAATGCCGGCACTACCTATGAGCCAATCTTCGACAGCCAGGGATCTTACTCCATTGGCTGCGTAATCATCGACCCAAACAACACCAACGTGGTGTGGGTAGGCTCAGGTGAAAACAATAACCAGCGAAGCGTAGCCTACGGAGACGGCGTGTATCGTTCCGAAGACGGAGGTGCTACCTGGAAGAATATGGGCCTCAAGACATCAGAACACATTGGAAGAATTATCGTAGATCCTAATAACTCCAAAGCGGACCTACAGCCGCAACCCAAACTACATTGGAGTTATTAG
>JANPES010000343.1:0-8838 GCA_031423035.1 Cyclobacteriaceae bacterium
GCATGTTTGCCGGGTCGGATGGGTCGGCTGATGGTGCGGATGCTGACGGGAGTGAGGGTAAAGGGGATGGTCTGAGCAAGACGGGGAAGAGTTGACGGTTGCCAGTTGCCGGTGGGTTGGCACTCCCGCTTATTTATTGAGGGTTTGCATTGATGCTACTGGCTTTTACATTTTGAATGAAAAATGCAAAATATTGAATGCAAAATGTAAAAGGGGAGTCAATTGGTGAACACTTTTTCATTCTTCATTGTGTAGGCTTGTTGAAAAATACCAACCAAGTACGAATCAATCATTGAGGCCGGTGGATTTGGCAGTTCCTCTAAAATTCTCCCTTAGTTCACTAAGGCGAATTCTTAGTGATTCCTTATCGGGTTCATTTGCCATCTTCAATTCAACGATCCGAATTTCCAATTGGTCAACAAGCACCTGGAGTCGAGTGATTACATTTGGTAGCGCAAGACAAACAAGCTCGAAATATTCCCTTTTAAGTTCCTTTCTAAATATTTCGCTTAACTCATGCAAGTTGAGTATCTGCTCATTGATGTCAGCAAGTATTTTTTCAGAATCTGCTGTTGCGTCGATATCTACTTTTTGCTCGGGGAAGAGATGCTCATCGACATTGATCTGTTCAATTGATTCCCAGTAGCTATTTATCTCACCTAGAAACGCACTCAATGAATCCTCACTAAGGGTGAAGTGTTCCTCTGCGAATTGTTTCTCATGGTCTTCTTTCATTTGTCTTATTCTGCTGACTGTATACATCGTTTCATCATCCGTTTCCTTGTGATGACGATAACAGAGGAAGAGAAGGTTTTCGTACGAGTTGACTCTCTCAACTGTTGTGTCACCATTGTACCTTGGACCCCCAGGGGAAACAGCCTCAATATGACATAGTTGGCTAATGGGCAAATTGCTTTCGGTGAACAATGGTTGATCACAGTTTGGGAAGGCGCACCTATTTCCCGACCTTGCAAGGAGTGCCTTTATTACCTCCTGTTTGTACTTCCGCGGAAACTTTTGCATCAATTGACGCGATCAATATCGAACTTTTTTATGAACAAGCAAGACCTTGCCACCGGTGAATGGGGAGCATTCCGCAACAGTCAGATCCCCAAAAAATCTGTATTTTAAGGGTCATTCAGCATGTACTCCAAGAAAGACCTCACCGAGCGGGATATCTGCACCAAATTCATCACTCCGGCCCTGGAGCGAAGCGGGTGGGACATTCAATTGCAAGTATTGGAGGAGTTCGCCTTTACGCATGGGAGAATCTATGTCAAGGGCAAACTCACTGCACGGGGGGAGCAAAAGCGGGCTGACTATATCCTCTTCTACAAGCCAGGCATTCCTGTAGCGATCATCGAAGCCAAAGACAATCACCATTCGGTTGGTGCTGGAATGCAGCAAGGGCTGAAATATGCCCAGATCCTGGATGTTCCCTGCGTGTTCAGTTCGAATGGAGACGGATTCCTTTTCCATGATCGGACGGTAGCTGAGGGCGATATAGAAAGAGAGATCACACTCGAAGAGTTTCCTTCTCCTGAGCAGCTGTGGATGAGATACAAGGTTTTCAAAGGTTTGGAGACAACGGAAGAAGACCGCATCGCCGCCCAGGAGTATTTTACCGATGGTTCCGGGAGAACTCCGCGGTACTACCAACAGATTGCCATCAACCGATCGGTGGAAGCCATCGCCAAAGGACAAAACAGAATCCTGCTTGTCATGGCAACGGGAACCGGAAAGACATACACCGCCTTTCAAATTATCTTCCGTCTATGGAAGGCAAGAGTTAAGAAACGCATTCTGTTTCTCGCCGATCGCACCGCACTGGTTGATCAAACCCGTCGGGGTGACTTCAGACACTTCCGCGATAAGATGACCATCATCAAGAAGAAGGTCATTGAGGTAGACGGCGATGAGCAGTTGGTCTCCAACAGAAAACGGGGCATCGACTCCAGCGACAAAGCATACGAAGTATTTTTGGGTCTATACCAGGGTCTCACAGATACAGACGGCATTGAAGATGCTTACAAAGATTTCAGTCGTGACTTCTTTGACCTGATTGTGGTCGATGAGTGCCACCGGGGGAGTGCGTCTGATGATTCATCGTGGCGGAGAATCCTTGACTACTTTTCTTCCGCGACGCACATCGGCATGACGGCAACTCCGAAGGAAACGGCTGATGTTTCCAATGCCGAATACTTTGGCGACCCGATCTACACCTATTCCCTGCGACAAGGTATTGACGATGGCTTTCTGGCTCCCTATCGCGTGGTACGGATTGGGCTTGATGTTGATATGAACGGCTGGCGGCCGCCAAAAGGATTTAAAGATAAGTTCGGCAACGTGGTCGATGATCGGATCTACAACCGCAAGGACTTTGATCGTAACCTGGTTCTCGAAGAGCGAAGGAAAGTTGTAGCGAAGAAAATCTCCGAATTTTTGCGCGGAACCAATCGCATGGATAAGACCATTGTATTCTGTGTGGACATCGAGCACGCGGAAGGTATGCGCCAGGCGCTGATCAACGAGAATTCCGATCTCGCATCGCAAAACGCGAAGTACGTGATGCGCATCACTGGCGATAATCAGGAAGGTAAGAACGAGCTTGATAATTTCATCAGTCCTGAAGAGAAATACCCGGTAATTACAACCACCTCAAAACTCATGTCCACCGGGGTGGATGCCCAGACGTGCAAGGTGATTGTGCTGGACAACAACATTCAGTCCATGACCGAGTTCAAGCAGATCATTGGCCGGGGTACACGCATTAATGAGGACTTTGGGAAACTCTATTTCACCATCCTCGATTTCAGAAATGTCACCGACCTCTTCGCCGATCCCAACTTCGATGGCGACCCGGTACGGATTAAGGTCACGACTGAAGGCGAAGATATTTCTACCGTGGAAGGTGAAGAGGAAAATGATGAAACGCCCCTGGTGGATGGAGAAACCGGGGCGGAAATTGTCCTTGTCCCCCCGAAACCCTATCCCCTTCCGCGCAAGGGTGGGATATTCAATGACGCAACAGAAAAAGTATTTGTCAACGGCGTGGATGTTACCGTGCTGCTTGCCCGCGAAATGTACTTCGATGCCCAGGGTAAGGTCATCACCGAGAGCTTGAAAGATTACACCCGAAGCAAAGTTCGCTCGAGATACACATCGCTGGATTCCTTTCTCACCAGCTGGAACAAGGCCGACCGTAAAGAGGCCATCGTCAAAGAACTGGAAGACCAGGGTGTACTCGTGGATGCCCTGCAGAGTGCAGTAAACAAAGAACTTGACCTGTTTGACCTGATCTGCCACACGGCGTTTGATGCGCCGCCTCTAACCCGGAAAGAGCGGGCGAACAATGTGAAAAAACGGAACTACTTTGCCAAGTATGGCGAGAAGGCCAGGAAGGTGCTTGAGACGCTGCTCGACAAATACGCCGATGTTGGCCTGGAGAATCTGGAGAGCATGGATGTGCTTAAAGTGAACCCCTTCGATGCATTCGGAACGCCCATGGAGATTGTAAAATCATTTGGCGGTAAGGACCAGTATTTACAGGCCATCCGGGAGCTGGAACAGCAAATCTACCAATCAGCTTAACGCAGGTTGTTAATTAATAACCTCCGTCCGGGTACATCCTACGAAGGCTGAAAAGCCTGTAATAGGCTGATTAATAAACAGATATTGGTGTATTTGTTAATTGATTACCTTTGTACTTGTTAATTGTTGAGCTCCCCCAAGGCAAATGTCCACCCCTTCTTTCACCCACCAAGACCTCAAGCTTATTGAGCCCAGTTTCGGGTCTACATTGACTGACCTCATCCTGGGGCTGGAAGAATTGCGGAAAAGGCGATTGGGAGGATCCACCTCACCAAGTGTGTTCTTTCAGCTGAAGCAGATTTTCCATACCGTGGAAAGCATCGGTTCGGCACGAATCGAAGGAAACAATACTACGGTTGCCGAGTACATTGAATCCAGCCTGAACCCGCCGGCGAAGATGACTGCGAACATCCAGGAAATCAAGAACATTGAAAACGCTATGGGATTCGTGGAGTCGGTGGTAAAAGAACGCCCTATAAGTCGGGCCTTCCTCAGCGAGATGCACAAGATGATCGTTGGTGGCCTTTTGCCTCCGCCCGATGGGGAGGGTGACCGCACACCCGGCGAGTACCGCAAGAGTAATGTCACCATCGCCAAGTCAATCCATAAGCCGACGGATTGGACACGCGTGGACGAATACATGGAAGAACTGCTTGCGTTTATCAACCGTCCCGACGCTTCCAAATATGACTTGCTAAAGACCGCCATTGCACATCATCGCTTTGTCTGGATACATCCGTTCACCAACGGAAACGGGCGCACGGTCCGGTTGTTTACCTATGCCATGTTGGTGAGGCAGGGCTTTAACGTGGACGTGGGTCGTATCATTAACCCAACTGCGGTCTTCTGTAGCAACCGCGACGATTACTATGCTCATTTGACCAAGGCGGATACAGGCACCGAAGCCGGGATGCTTGACTGGTGTGAGTATGTGCTGGGTGGACTGAAGGCAGAGATTCAAAAGATTGACCGGCTGTTGGACTACAGCTATCTTCAAAAGGAGATATTGATACCCACGGTTGTGCATGCCCTGGATCGGGAGATCATCACAGAGACAGAGTCCAAAATACTCCGGCGGGTGATTGAGAAACAGGTGATTGCAGCCGGCGATCTAAAAGACTTGTTTCCGGACAAAGCGGCCCCGGAGGTATCGCGGCAAATACGCAGGTTGATTGAACGGAAGATGCTGGCGCCCCAGGCGCCAGGGTCCAGGAAGTATGTTATGCGCTTCAATAATAATTATTTGCTCCGCGGAATCATCAAGGCCCTCAGTGAACGAAATTTCCTGCCTGTTAAAGACTAGATCATGACCAACCTCTCCGGCCTCATAAAATCCATCCGCGACATCATGCGCGAAGACCGCGGCATCAATGGCGATGCCCAGCGCATCGAACAGCTCGGGTGGATGCTGTTTCTCAAGATCTTCGACGACAAGGACCAGGAACTCGAACTCCTTGACGACAATTACAAATCTCCGATCCCGAAGAAATACCAGTGGCGCAAGTGGGCCGCTGATCCGGAAGGGATGACCGGCGAGGAACTTCAGAAGTTTGTTGACCAGCAGTTGTTTCCTGCGTTGAGCGGACTGACAGCCCGTGACCGCCGGTCGCTCCTGGTGCGCGAGGTATTTGAAGGCAACAACAACTACATGAAGAGCGGCATCACGCTGCGCAAGGTGCTGAACAAGCTCAACCAGATCGACTTTAACAAGACCGATGAGCGGCACCTGTTCGGTGATTTGTACGAAACCATCTTAAGAGAACTGCAAAGCGCGGGCGACAGCGGCGAGTTTTACACACCCCGTGCAGTGACCCAGTTCATGACCGACATGATCAACCCCAGGCTGGGCGAGATTGTCTACGATCCGGCTTGTGGCACCGGAGGTTTTTTAGTATGCACCATTGAGCACCTGAAAAAGCAGATCAAGAATATCAAGGACCGCAAGACCCTGCAAGAAAATGTGCGCGGCACGGAATACAAACCCCTGCCGTTCTTGCTGGCGCTGACCAACCTGATCTTACATGATGTAGAAGTACCGTATCTCGATTACGGTGATAGCCTGGGCAAGGAATACAACAGCATCCGCGAGAAAGACCGCGTGGATGTGATCCTGGCTAACCCGCCCTTTGGCGGCACGGTGGCCAACGGCAATGAAGGCAACTTTCCCGCGAACTACCGGACCAAGGAGAGCGCAGACCTCTTTCTCATCCTGTTCATTCACTTACTGAAAGAAGGCGGCCGGGCGGCCATCGTCTTGCCCGACGGCTCCCTGACCGGTGACGGCGTAAAGCAACGGGTGCGGCAGAAGTTGCTCGAAGACTGCAACCTTCACACGATCATTCGCTTGCCTAACTCGGTGTTCCAGCCGTATGCGACAGTGGCCACCAACCTTTTGTTCTTTGAGAAGGGCAAGCCCACCAAGGACATCTGGTACTATGAGCACCGTTTGCCCGAGGGACAAAAGTCCTACAGCAAGACCAAGACAATTCAGGTACAGGAGTTTGAGCCGATTAAGAAATGGTGGACAGGGCGCATTGCGAGCGAAGTGAGCTGGATGGTTGATATCAAGACCATTGTTGATCGTGGCTTTGACCTTGACATTAAAAACCCCCACAAGCAGGCACAAGAGCACGAATACAATAGTGTTGATTTGATTGAATTGCTTGATAGATCCTTCACTAAGAGTCGTCAACTGCTTAGTCAATTGAGAGAAACGGTAAGATGAGCAGAGGACGAAAATCAATTGTACTCAATGGTTCAGAGTGGGAAACTGTCTTCTATAATTCTGTTGGGAGATATGTTCAATGCATTAATGGCGAGCTTGCAAAGGAACTAAAGCCAGAACCGCTAAATAAGCATATTAATATTCTTGGAGGATATGCTTTCAAAAGCACTGAGTATAAGAAGCAGGGCGTTCCAATAATCAGAATTTCAGATTTTAGTAACGAACGAATTAAATTATTTGACCCTGCTTATTACACTGAATCAAAAGAGTTAAAGAGATTTGAATTGTATGAGGGTGATATAGTAATTGCGTTAACGGGAGGTACCATTGCAAAACTGGCGATAGTACAACGTGGATTGGGTAAATTGTATTTAAATCAACGTGTTGGAAAGTTTGTGGTACTAAATCCCAACGAATTTGAAGCGGAGTATGTTTATTGGATAGCAAGAAGTGTTCAAAGTATAATTAAGGATTTGGCTTGGGGTGCAGCCATTCCAAATGTAAGTCCCAAGCAAATAGAGGCATTGAAATTTCCGTTTCCCCGCAAAAATATTCAGAAGGGTATCATTGAATTCCTAAACGATTTAAAAAATGATAAGATTAAAGAAGATAAGATCTATTTCAATGAATTGATCGAAGCTAGAATTATTGAGTTACATACAAGTCAGCTTGTGGGGACGCAAATATCCACCGAACTTACACGCCAACTTGATTTAGTCAAGCAACTCCGCCAGGCCTTTCTCCGGGAGGCCATGCAGGGCAAGCTGGTGCCGCAAGATCCCAGCGATGAGCCTTCAAGTGAGCTGCTGAAAAGGATCAAGGCGGAGAAGGAGCATTTGGTCAAGGAGAAGAAGATCAAGAAGGAGAAAGATTTGCCGCCGATTAAGGAGGAGGAGATTCCGTTTGAGGTGCCGAAAGGGTGGGTGTGGGGGAGGCTGGGAGAGGTGGGAAAAATTACTGGGGGCGGGACTCCATCAATGGCGCGATCGGAGTATTGGAGTGGCGACATTCCTTGGATAAGTCCTAAGGACATGTGGGTTGAATTTGTTTCTGACTCAGAAATGAAAATAACTGAGAAGGGCGTCATAGAATCAACAGCCAATATGATACCTAAGGGATCAATACTGATTGTTGGGCGATCTGGCATATTGAAGAGAAGATTGCCAGTTGCTATTAATACGGTTGACTGTACGGTTAATCAGGATATGAAAGTCGTAATACCGCATGTTGTTACAATGAATAGATTCATTCAATTGACGTTAAGGGGACTTGAGGAGATTATCCTGACTAAATTTGTGAAGTACGGAATGACTGTTCACAGTTTAAAATATGATGAATTTGAGAGCATGCCAATTCCTATTCCTCCTCTTTACGAGCAGCAACGCATAGTAGCCAAGCTTGAAGAGCTCATGCTGAACTGCGACCAGCTTGAACAAAATATCAAGCAAAGCCAGGCACAGAATGAGCGACTATTGCAACAGGTGTTAAGAGAAGCGTTAGAGCCAAAATAAGTTGAGCTGTCGTAACATTGAATATGCAAGGACCCAACTACGATTTGAAATTTATGGTATCTGATGTTGCCCGCATAATGAAGGTGGATAACGCAATGGTGAAAAAATGGGCAGCACAATTCTCTTCGTATTTAAGCAACGGTTCTCGCTCTGTTGATGGGGCTCCACGATTGTTTTCTGTTGTTGATCTATGCGTTCTCGCATACGTTTCAGCGTACTGGGACGAAGATCCTGACATTGATTCCATTGAGTCTGGCTTGAACGTCGGTGAGCACCGTGGTTTTCCATTCTACGAAGTTGCCCTTGCTGAGACACCAATATTTAAGGATCCACCAATTGACATGGAGGGTCTATCCGCTGATTCCGGCGTATTGCTCATGGATACTGACTTGCTGGCTTTGGCGAAATCCTATAAAATCGCAGGCGACCTGCTTGTCGATGCTTCCATCTCTAGTGGTGAGGCTTTTGAAGTGGTTTTCCCAATCGTCTACTGCTATCGGCATGCCACCGAGCTATTTCTGAAGGCGGTCATTCCAATTTCTGGTGATGAAAAAAGGAGGATTGGTCATAATCCCCCGCCCCGTGTTGGTGTTAGGCCTCCGCCACCAACACGACTGCGCACGATATAGCCGAGCATCCCCCCTTCTCACCCGCCCCGTGTTGGTGTTAGGTCGCCGACACCAACACGACTGCTTACCCTATCCATCATAGTGTACCAGAAAATCCCAATTCTTCTCATTGCGAATATAAAAACGAGCACTTGAGTATGCATACTCTTCGGGATTTCTGCACAAGCCTGCTTTTACTGGATTGTTGTGTATGTAATTGACCTTTTGTCTGAGAACCTTTGGCGTCCACAATGGAACGCTCAATGATTTTCGCATCCATACCTGGTACTTTCTGTCTTTCTTGTTTACCTCCAACTCCGAATACAGTGCTGAGCCATTCATCAACATTAGCCTCAGCATCGTCTGCGAGGTGTATTTGAGAAAATCAGCCTGAACGCGGTTT
>JANPES010000344.1:0-16432 GCA_031423035.1 Cyclobacteriaceae bacterium
TGAAAATTCGGCAGCAGTTTATTGTTGAAGCCATTGTCGTTTGCCTGTTGGGCGGTATTGCGGGGATCCTACTTGGCGTGGCCATCGGCAATATTGCTGCGAAGGCCTTGAGTATGTCCTTTGTACTTCCGTGGCTTTGGATGTTTGTCGGGCTTGTCGTGTGTGTTGCTGTAGGACTTTTCTCCGGCTATTATCCGGCGAATAAGGCAGCAAAGCTTGATCCGATTGAATCGCTCCGATTCGAATAAGCTTCATTTCCAGACGATATTTTCTTTTCTTTGCGCCCCCGGAGAGATGCCAGAGTGTCGAGCGAACCGCCTTGCGGTTGTCTCGATGATGACTGTAACGTCCTCAGCTGAACGGGGCGGTCTCGAAAACCGTTATACTTGCAAGAGTATCCAGGGCCGAGACGCAGCCTTAAGGCTGGTCTCGGTGCTGACAGAATCGTCAGCATTCGAATCCATCCAGCTCAGAGAATTACCTTGGACCAGATTCCACAGGTCAAAATGGAGCTCATTGAATCGGTTGGTCCAATTGAAGTATTTTCCGAGATAATTTCTTTTCTTTGCGGCTCCGGAGAGATGCCAGAGCGGCTGAACGGGGCGGTCTCGAAAACCGTTATACTTGCAAGAGTATCCAGGGTTCGAATCCCTGTCTCTCCGCCAATCCATCGACACTGAATCAGCTTCTGGGTCATCACTTTCAATATGATTTTCTTTGTTTATGTACTCAAATCACCTGGATTTGATAGGTATTATGTTGGTCAGACAGTGGATATCAAATCAAGATTGGCTCGTCATAATAAAGGCCATGAGAAATCAACTTCGCCTTATGTACCCTGGGAGTTGTTTTGGTTGGGCACTAAATTGACCAGGGCTGAGGCGATGGATTTGGAAAGGAAGCTCAAGAACCTATCAAGAGTTAGACTCGAGAATTTCATGTTGAAGTATTTCGAAGGCCGAGATGCAGCCGAAGGTTTGTGTCGAGACTGAGCTTGAAGCTACTCCCCGAAGGGATCATCGAAGGTAATCCCTGTCTCTCCGCCAATCCCAGAGCTACCCGGCGATAACCGGTCGAAGCTGCTTCAGAAGCGTTGACAGGCCTCTGGTCACAAGCGGAGAAAAAAACCGGTTCAGTTATTTTACGACTATGGTTTCCCCTGACGTTAGCGCCTCTTCCAACAAATCAAAACCAATTGTTCTTCCACCGCTAGAATTGAATCGGCCAAGATCGATATCAAGAATTTTCTTCTCGAGCCGGGCCACACTTACATAGCCGTCAAAGGCGATGTGATCTTCAGTGCCGTCGTTGTAAATAACCCGCATCCGAACATAGTTGTCGCCCTGATGGAGGAAGCCCAGGGAGAAGATGTCTAGCCTGCTTGAGTCGGGATACTGCAATACCTGGCGAGATGTTCCATTTGGTGCATTGTCATACAAGCCTTCGGCAAGTACAACGCTGACTTTGCCTCGTTGAAAATGATGAACGCGACTTTCAATGCCCCAGATTTGTCGCTTGAGTTCAACGACTGAGGTGTCGCTGATTGTGCCCGAATTAAACTCGAGTCTTGCTGCGTAGGTATCGGTTTGAGGGAAGGCCTGAAAGTTGGTTTCAGAACTGTCCGCTTTTGTATAAACCCAGGAAAGACCCGCATCTGCGCCGTTGTGCATGGGGTATTGATAATCCAGTGAGTCCTTGGCTTCCGCCCAGTTGATAGTGGTTCTGCCGTTCTCCAGAAAACGTCTGATTCCATATGACCAACCCTTCTTAACGGCTTTGATGTTCACCAAGAAGTTGGTGTTATCCGGTAGGGAAAGGGCCAGCGATTCCGGCAGGCCTTTAAATACACCGGTTGCATAGTATTCATTTCCTTGCTTGACTTCGATGAAGCAATAGGTAGGATCAAATTCGGAAGTCCTCCCTGGGAGGGAGCCACTTTTGATATCTACCCCGCTAAACTTCAGAGAAACAATCTTTTTCTGCCCTTTCAAAGTGACCGTGCTCTCTTCGGTACAGGCTATCATGAACGCCATCAGGCAGCAAGCAAAGATTAGGAATTTCATAGGTTACAATTATACCCTAATATACGGGTATTGTCCAAAAAGTAACTGTGAAGTGATTCGCGTTTCACCAGTCAACATGGTCCGCTCTCCCTTTTTGCAATGCAAACAGGGCGCGGGACAATCTACTTCGAGTCGTTCGGTAATAGCCCCGATGTTGCTTTTTTTTGTTAAAACTGGTGCCTATGTTGCAACTGCAACCTCAACCATGGCCCGAATACTGATTTTCTTCATTATCGTCGCATGTTCTGACCTCGGAGCCCAAAAACCAATCCCTGTGAATACGAAATTTCTTGCCCTCGGTGACTCCTACACCATTGGTGAAAGCGTTGCCGAAAAGGAGCGATGGCCAGTTCAACTTGCAGCTGCTATGCGCAATGGCGGTGTGAAAATTGATGATCCCCGCATCATCGCTACCACCGGCTGGCGAACAGATCAGCTGAAGAAAGCGATCCTGGATGCCAATCTGAAAAATGAGTACGGCCTGGTTTCCCTGCTCATCGGGGTTAACAACCAGTACCAAAAGAAGTCGGCAGAAAGCTATGCGCCGGAGTTTGAGGAGTTGTTGAACATGGCCGTGGCGCTTGCCGGTGGGAAGAAAGAGTATGTGTTCGTCGTTTCAATCCCGGACTATGGGTTTACCCCTTTTGGGAAACCTAAACAAGAAGAAATAACAAAGGCAATTGATGACTTCAACGAGGTTAACCTATCCATATCGAAGAGGATGGGAATCACCTATGTCAACATCACTGATCTTACCCGTGAAGGGCTGGATAAGCCAGCGTATGTAGCTGGTGACGGACTGCACCCATCTGGCGTGATGTATGGGTTATGGGTTGAGCGTATTTTGATTGCCCTCACACCAAAGCGGTAATCAGAACTTATTTTACGAGGGGAAGAATAACCTTCGCGAGGTTTTCGCCAACAATAGCATGACCCTCGGCCGTAGGGTGAATTCCGTCTGCTTGGTTCAATCTTTCGATGCCGCCAACACCATCCAGCAGGAAGGGTATCAACACCGCGTTATTTTTTTTGGAAATATCCGGGAACACGTTCCTGAATCCATTGGCGTATTCCTTGCCCATGTTTGGAGGTACCATCATACCGGCCAGCACAATCTTGCAATTCGGGTTTTTGGCCTTCACTTTGTCAATAATGGTTTGGAGATTCTTCTTGGTCTCCGCTATAGGAAGCCCCCGTAGGCCGTCGTTTGCTCCAAGTTCCAGCACGAAGACGTCGATGGACTGCCGGAGAATCCAATCGATTCGGGTTAGTCCCCCAGCAGAAGTCTCGCCGCTCAGCCCGGCGTTGATCACACGTACGTCAGCACCCGATTTCCGTAAGGATTTCTCCACAACAGCCGGAAACGCATCTTCAGGTGAAAGGCCGTACCCGGCGGTAAGACTGTCGCCGAAAAACAACACCACTTTGGCTTTCCCTGATTGAAAAAGCATGGCGACTACAATAAAGACCGCTAACTTGCCGACCATAGACTATATCGATAAGGTTCTGAACAATTTGTACAAATAACGACTTAAGCTAACGGGGGTTGCCACAACTATGCCAGAAATACTTTTAGCAGCAACAGCCCTGACCAAGTCATATCCATCCGGAAGCCGGGAACTGCTTGTCTTGGATAACGTATCATTTGAGGCAGAGCAAGGTGCACGCCTGGCGATCATGGGGCCTTCCGGCAGTGGGAAAACGACGCTGTTGGGACTGTGTGCTGGCCTGGATGTTCCTTCGGCGGGAACAGTATCCTTAATGGGATTCAAGCTGAATGCGATGAGTGAGGATGACCGAGCTTATTTAAGAAATCAATTTACAGGGTTCGTATTTCAGAACTTTCAGTTGTTGTCTACCCTCACGGCCCTGGAGAATGTAATGGTGCCACTTGAATTGCGGGGTGAGCGAAATGTCCAACCCAAAGCAAAGGCGTTACTGGACCGTGTTGGTCTCGGTGACAGGCTTCACCATTACCCGACCCAGTTATCAGGAGGTGAACAGCAACGGGTTGCCATTGCACGTGCTTTTATCACGTCTCCCAAAATTCTTTTTGCTGATGAACCTACCGGAAATCTTGACGAGGAGAATGCCCAGCAAGTAGTGGACTTACTTTTTGGAATCAATGGAGAGTCAAAGACGACCCTGATTCTTGTCACTCACAATCTGGAGTTGGCAAGAAGGGCGGACCGGATTTTGGAAATGAAAGGAGGACGAATTGTGCAGGATAAACGATTGTCTGTTTCATGATCGAATACATCATTTCGATCAAGCGAAAGACCAAGCCATTCTGGCGAGACCTGTGGATTTGGCGCATGGCCTGGCGCGATGCCCGACATAACTATTCTCGGTTGTTTTTGCTGGTTGCGTCCCTGATCACTGGGATTGCCGCTGTTGTATCCATTGGATCCCTTAACTACTCGCTTCAAAATACGCTGGATCAGAATGCAAAAGAGTTGTTGGGCGCGGATCTGGTATTGAACAGCAATAAGAAATTTGATCCTTCCATTGTAGCCGCACTCGATTCGGCTGGAGTCACCGTTGCAGGAGACGCTGAAATGGCCTCGATGGTGATGTTCATGAATACCGGGCAGTCCCGGTTGGTCAAATTGACCGCGCTGTATGGGGACTTTCCTTTTTATGGGAACTTGGAGACTCAACCAACTGATGCCTTGAGCCTGATGAAAACCGGAAGGTATGCCATGTTGGATGAGTCGTTGGCACGGCAGTTTGAAATCAGTTCGGAGGACTCATTAAAAATTGGTAACCGGATGTTTAAGGTTGCCGGCGTGGTCAACAAGATTCCGGGGGGAGGCGTGCTGACCTCAACACTTGCCCCTTCCGTTTACATCGCCATGGATGCCCTCGATTCAACGGGCCTTGTTCAGTTCGGCAGCCGGGTAGGATATAGCCTTTTCGTAAAGACATCGGGTGAAGAAAAGACAAAATCCACCATTGAATCCATACGGCCCCTGGTGAAGAAGCTGAGCTATTCCATCGAAACTGTGGAAGGGCGGAAGAAGGGCCTTGGACGTGGTCTTCAATCGGTTTATCAGTTCTTCTCACTGCTGGCCTTTGTGGCCTTGATTTTGGGATGCATTGGTGTTGCGAGTTCGGTCCATATTTATGCGCGTGAAAAACGGGATGAAGTCGCCGTATTGCGTTGCTTGGGCTCGTCGGGTTGGCAGGCATTTAATATTTACTTCATACAGGTTCTTGCTTTGGGGCTAATGGGGAGCCTTTTCGGAGCGGCACTCGGCGCTGCCATCCAGCGCACAATTCCCCTCGTATTCAATAGTTTTATTCCTCTGGATATTCCCTTTACAACGTCCTGGCCAGCCATTGGCGAGGGATTGCTCTTGGGCGCCTTAGTGTCTGTTCTATTTACCATTTTACCCCTGGTGGCTGTTCGATTCGTTCCACCGCTTACGGTGCTTCGCGCAGACTCTGCACCCATCAGGAGATTCTCAAAGATGAGGTGGTCGGCTATTTTGCTAATTATTCTTTTTCCGGTCTTTGCGGCGGCATATCAGTCCAAGAGCTGGATTGTGGGATTGGGATTTGCAGGTGGCCTTGCCGTTGCATTAGGTTGTCTCGCGCTGGTCGCAGTGGGACTGCTGAAACTGGTGCGCAAATTTTTTCCGCTGTCAGCGACGTTTGTCTTTCGGCATGCCTTGTCAAGTCTCTTTCGGCCTAATAACCAGACTCAGGCCCTTATGGTCACCATTGGCCTCGGGGGATTTATCATCGCCACGTTGAATATTGTTCAACATAGTTTGTTGGGTCAGGTTGAGTTTGCCGGAAACCAGAATCAATCGAATACAATTTTGTTTGATATTCAGCCGTCACAAAAAGATGGTGTGATTAGCCTGATTAAGGAACATAAGTTACCGCTGAATCAGGTTGTCCCCATTGTAACCTGCAGGTTGCAGGAATTGAAGGGGCGGAAGATTGAGGTCATGCTTCAAGATACATCCGTGCACATTCCAGAATGGGCCCTTAGCCGGGAATATCGCGTGACGTACAGAGACAGCCTTCACCGCTCCGAAGAGTTAACAAAGGGGGAGATTCATTCCTACCGGCCCGGTTCCAGGGATTCAACATGGGTAACCATTTCTGAGGGTATGCAGGAAACATTGGAAGTTGATGTGGGTGACTCATTGACGTTTGATGTACAGGGTGTCCCACTTCGGGCCCGGATAAGTGGAATCCGGAAAGTGGACTGGCCCAAGGACCCTCCGAATTTCATTTTCGTTTTTCCCATGGGTGTTATCGACAAGGCGCCGCAGATTTGGGTTGCGGCCACTCGGGTCGGGCAAGGTGGAGAGGCGAATCAATTCCAGCGGGAACTGGTGATGGGCTATCCCAACGTTTCACTTCTTGATTTGCGGCTCATCTTAAGTACCGTTGAGTCGTTGTTTGCCAAAGTGGCACTGGTGATCAGGTTCCTTGCATTTTTCAGCATTATTACCGGACTCATTGTCCTCGCGGGAGCTGTTGTCAACAGCAAGTTTGTTCGCATCCGTGAGAATGTATTGTTGAGGACCATCGGTGCACGCACCCGGCAGATCATGCAAATCACTGTGATCGAATACACTTACCTGGGAATATTCTCTGCCCTCACCGGAATGACCTTGGCGCTGGTCGGGGGATGGGCACTTTGTCGCTTCTTTTTCGAAGTGCAGCTTGGTGTGGGGTGGATTGATTTCTTTGCCGTTGGATTTGCGGTGACCCTCCTGACCGTTGCAATTGGTTGGTTCAATTCACGCGAAGTAATCAATACACCGCCGCTTCAAGTGCTACGGAAGGAGTAGGGGTAACCTGCCAGGGAGTGCCCTTGTTCCTGATCGGATATTCACCACACTCAGATGTACCCGACGACCCAATAAGTTATGTATCCAGTCCATTCCTTGAGAAGGGATTGCCACCAAACCACAGCTTCAAGTTTAGGAATGAAAAGTACATCAAAAGTGAACTTTCGTGCATGGCCGTGAAAGTCTACGCTAAAGGGCTGGCATGGCCATCCTGCCTTGCGGAAACATGCTACTGACCTTCGCATATGTGACGCCGACGTGATCAAAAGGCAATCAGCGGGCCTCGCTTTGCCTGACAGCATCTTCCGGGTTTGTTCTGCTGATTCGTATGTGTTTCGTGATTCGTTTTCGATCAGGATGTCGGAGGCAGGAACGCCCATCAATCGAAAAAGTGAGCCCAGCTCATCGGCTTCGCGCGGCCCAACTTCAATGAGTTTGCCAATGCCGCCTGAGATAAGAATCTTCTTTATACGGCCCATCTTATAAAGTTGCATGGTATGGGTTACACGATCGGCTGCAGAACTGAGGTAGACACGATCTGATGGGCCGACTTCCGATCGGATGGTGCCGCAAAGCACGATACCGTAGGCGTAAGTCCGGTTCATGTCGGCAAATCGAGTTGCTTTTGACTCCCATGCATTCATGACTTCGTTGGCCATAAATTCATTGGAGAAAAAGAAAAGCAGCAGGATGCCGGATATCAGGAATCCCCGTTTAACCGGCTTCTTTCGGGCAAGCCAGGAAATCAGGAACATGCCGCAGACAATAACCAGGGGTCTTACCAGATATCCAAGCGTTTTGGAGAGCAGGAAGAACATCTATTTGCCGAATGAAATATTTTCCAATCGTCGAAGCACGCTTCTGAGTAGGTCGAAATAGAGGGTAGTGTACAAGAGAATTGACATCGCCCAAATAACCCCAATGTTAAAGTAAAATGTGTCGATCGTTGCGTTGAGAAAATGCTTGGCTGGCAGATAAAATTGGGCGTCAAAATCGATGAAGTGATTTGGCTCCGGATCTTTGTAGATCGGATAGATCTTCTGGATCAACCGCCCTCCGGACTCAATGATGCGCAGGGCTTCATCCTGATTCTTTACCAGTACGGAGATCGCCTCATTCTGATAGGTGTGCCGGAAGGACTCGAATTCTTTTGGGCCTCCCAGCAATGAGGTAAGGGCTTCTCTTCTTTTCTCTTTTTCCTTAACGGCAGCTGTTGCCCGATTGGTATAGAATTGCTTTAGGGTCAGCAGGAATGTTCGAGTCTTGGTATAGACGGTGGAATCAAAGGTTTCCGGCTGCAGCAACGCTACTTCGAGAAAGTGATGCTTCCCAATTCCAGCGAGCTCCATCTCTATTTCGTGTTGCAGGAGTTTGAGGTCACGATCAATGACAGACTTATCCGAATCAGCCCGGCGACCATTCAGATTTACATTGTCGAGTTTCGATTGCAGGGTAGGGATATAATACACCTTTTTGTAATCTGACTCAGCTATTGTCCGCTCAAGTTCATAGAACTCTTTTTCAAATTTATTATCCTTAAACTGGGCCACCATGGATGCCTCGAATGCCCAGCGCGAGGCCATGAGGTCACCCACCAGTGGAACAGTTTCCTGGTTTCCGATCAGGGGATTGAGTTTATCAAATTTTACGACCACACCACTCAGGATAAGTTGTGGTATAAGCAGGATGGGGATCAGGATGTAGATTGTAACAGCAGAATTGAAAGCCGAAGAAATGTTGAGACCTACCATGTTTGCAAAGCAGGAGACAGTAAACAATATGGCCCAATGGGTCAATAGCATTCCTTCAATCTCCAGGACGGCGCCTCCCACGAGGGTGAAAAGAAAGGTTTGAATGGCTGAGAGGGTGAAGAGAATACCGATTTTGGAAATGAGATAACTCCCTTTGCTCAGGTGTAGAAAGGCTTCTCGTTTGAGGATCTTCTGGTCGCGAATGATTTCTTCGGCACTCACGGTGAGCCCCATGAATAGGGCAACAATGATGCTCATGAAGAAGTAAGCAGGGAGATTCAGGTTCCGGAGGAATGTGTATTCCTGGTGCATCGCATCATCGGTATTGTAGTAGTAGGTGATGAAGGCCAGGATAAGTGCCAGCAAAGGAGCTTCCAGGAGGTTGATGGTGAGGTATTGACGATTGCTAAGTTTTGAGAGGAGATCCCTGTGCCCGAATAGTCTCATTTGTTTTAACCAGGATGGCCGGTGGAGACTCGAAACCGGAGCCTCTGTGGAAGGTGTTACTGAAGATGGCTTTATTTTTGTCTTATAGAAGCCGTTCCATTGTTCTGGAGCAATCTTTCTTTCGTTTGTAAAGTTCCCAAACTCATCGAGCACTTTGGTTTCGATGATATTGAATATCTGCTCCGGATTTACATTGCCACATTCATGGCACTCTCCTTGATCGCTGTTGATGAGGTTAATATTTTGTTTGAAGTAAGTCACGGCATCAACCGGGTTGCCATAATAGATCTGGTAACCTCCCGTGTCGAGAATGACGAGCCGGTCAAACATCTTAAAGATATCCGAACTTGGCTGGTGAATAACTGCGAATACCAATTTTCCTTTGAGGGCCAGCTCCTTGAGCAGCTCAATGATATTTTCTGAATCTCTGGACGATAGTCCGGAGGTTGGCTCATCAACAAACAAAACCGCCGGCTCGCGAAGAAGTTCAAGTCCAATATTGAGGCGTTTCCGTTGACCGCCACTGATGGTCTTTTTTAGCGGGGAACCAACCTTGAGGTCTTTGATTTCATCGAGCCCCAGATCGCTAAGCGTCTTTAGTATGAGTTCACTCAGGTTACTTTCACTCAGGTTGTCAAAGCACAACTTTCCGGCGAAGTAAAGATTTTGGTACACAGTCAAATCCTCCATGAGCAAGTCATCCTGGGGAACGAATCCGAAAACACCTTCTACTTTTTCGGGCGTGTTGTGGATGTCTATGGAATTGATGAGTACATGCCCGGCAGATGGCTTTTCTGTTCCATTAAGAACTTGAAGTAAAGTTGATTTTCCGGCTCCGCTGGCCCCCATAAGGGCGATAAGGTTTCCTGACTCTTCTGCGATGGTTATGTTGCGCAGACCAAGCCGCCCATTCTTGAATTGATACGAAATGTTTTTTGCCTCGAAGGTGGTTCTGGGGGTATTTCCCTGCTTCTTGAATTGACCGAGAATTTCACCGAAGTACACGGGGTCATTTCCTTCCCAGTGCATGCTTGTACCTTCCCAACGGATACTGCTTCCTCTGGTCAGCGGGCAGATGTTGGTTGATTTTTGAGGAACGCCATTGAGGTAGACATCCTCATGGCCGACGTATTTGAAAAAATACATATCGCCATTGACAAGATGCAAAATGGAAATAAACCCCTGCAACTTCTCTCGATAAATGTGCTTGCAACGGCCGGGCTTTTCTGTCACCGCGTCAATGAGAAGAATTTTATCAGAGTCAAGTGCTTGTCGTGAATTTCCCAGAATGTAATGGGTCATTAAGTCAATCTCTTCTTCAGTTACGTTTAGGCTGGTACCGATCATCTTGACATACGCCCGTTCCTTTTCGGAAATAATTCCGTCGGCCAAAACGACGCTCATCAGTTCGAGCAGGATTACAGCTTTTTGCTTCTGTGTAACATCCTGGTTAATCTCGATACAAAGGGCTTCGATGTTTTTTTTCTGGTCTACCGAGAGCTCTTTTGCATAGCTATCAAAAAACGCCATATGTTCGATGACGGATTTTCTGCCGAGGTGATCATGAAGGAAGGCCTGCACATAGTCTCGCTCTTGCTGGGTAACCTCATCTTCTTTGGCGACTATGGCAAAGAGTCGTAGGATGGCTTTCAAAACCGGTTCACTCATGGGGGGAGGAGGTTAGGCTTCTTTGTCAAGGGTTAAAGACCTAAAATAAAAAAGGGATTGGTTATTGCCAATCCCTTTCAATGTAGTGCAGCTTATTAGTTCACGATATCTGACCTTAGCTTCTCAATCAATTTGGTTAGCCCCACCAGGGTTTCTTCGGTAAAGGTGGCATTGCCGGTTTTGATTTGGGCATCCATGTTCAGTGCTGCGTAGCTGGCTTCCAACTCATCCATGTCCTTGATGATCCTTGTGATAGATTCCGTCTGGTCCACGTTCTTCAGCATATGAGAGACTTCTGCTACAGAGGCGCGCTGGTTGACAATGATCTGCATCAACGGGGTAAGCACATTAATTCTCTGCTTCGGGTCCTTAAATGCATCCTTTGGATATGACTTAATCACACCGGTTGCAAGGTAAAGGCTCTCCACAAAACTTCCCGTAACCATGAGTGCTCCAAGTTTGCTCTGGCTGTTGGTCTTCAGGTAGTAATCTGTCTTCGCAATGGCCTCGTCAAGAATTGAGGTTAGTGAGTCACGGTTTCCAATGTTGCCTTCCACACGTTGAACCATGGTCGGGTCGAAAGAGCCCATGATTCCGAGTTCATCAGCCAGACGCTTGCATGCATTAAAATAGTCGATGCATTCCTGCGTCTTTTCATAGGAACTAAGGTAGGCCATGTCAGCAGCATATACCCCCAGATTGAGGGCAGCCTTGTCGGGTTGTGCGACATATCCGTCAATGCCATCACGCGAGTTCACCAGGCCTTGATTATAATCTGCGCCGGTTTGCATCAGTGTATAAGGGATTTCTGATGGCTTGGGAATCTTGTACGTGATATCCTTAATCTCTTCGCTCAAGGTCTTTGCTTTGTCAAATTCAGAGGAGGAATCATCCTTTTTGCTGGGTCCACAAGCCGACAGAATCATCAAGGATAGAAGGGAGAGACCTAACGTATTCAGTTTCAATTTCATAGAAGATGTTATTAATTTCTGGACTTAAATGCCTGCCAAATATAGACCTAATTTGCCTAGGGCGTCATAGGCGTACTTAATTAGGGCCTTCAATTTTAGTATATTTTTCCAAACTGAGGAACTTCAGTTCAGTATAATTTTGACTGCGCGTACCGGGCAAGTGAGTATCAACTCGATTAAGTCCTCAATTTGAGTGACTTTTGCGCTGAATCCAGAGGCAATTGCCTGATGGATTAGGCAGAAATCCGTAAACTTGCGTTCTTTTTTGGCCCTTGGCACAGACCGTTGTCCGGAAAGGTACCAGGACCTACGCATGAACAGGTAGCCGGAAAAGCGAACATAATTGTATTTATTGGGCCCTTAGCTCAGACGGTTATCCCGATAGTCATCGGGACTGACTCATGATCAGGGTGCCCGAGAGAAGAACTGAATATTGTAAGTATTGGGCCCTTAGCTCAGACGGTTAGAGCACCTGACTCATAATCAGGTGGCCGTTGGTTCAAATCCAACAGGGCCCACATTATCGACTTACCTTCCGGTGGCTGGCTCCACCGGGCTTGACACCGCAATGCACGACCGGCTGTTTTCAGCCGCATTTTTTGTTTACACGCGACCCCACCCATGGAACTTACTCCCAAGAAAATTGCCCTTCATCTCGGATTGTTTCTATTAACATTCGTAACCACTACGCTGGCAGGTGCAGAGTGGATTCATAGCAGGTCGATCTTTATGCCGGGCTATGCTTGGTCTGATTTTCTTAGCGGTATGCCCTATTCTGTACCATTTCTTCTAATTCTTTCCGTTCACGAATTTGGCCATTACTTTACTGCAATTCACTACAAAGTGCGGACCACACTCCCGTACTATTTGCCACTTCCTCCATTGCCTTTCATGTTTGGTACGCTCGGCGCCGTTATCAGACTAAAAAGCCGGGTACCTAGCAAGCTTGAAAATTTTGACATAGGCATTGCGGGCCCGCTGGCCGGATTCATAGCAACGCTGGCTGTTCTCTGGTATGGGTTCTCAACTTTGCCACCGGCAGAATACATTTTTCAGTTTCATCCTGAGTACAAAGCGTATGGTCTCGATTACGGAAACTACGTGTACACGTCTTCCTATCTTACGTCGGGGGTAGTCGATGTTGTCATAGGAAAGAATATCCTGTTTCTTTTCTTTGAGAAATTTGTAGGTGACGCAAGCCGGATTCCCAACGTGCATGAGATAATCCATTATCCCTATTTGTTTGCAGGATTTCTGGCCCTTGTCTTTACCAGCATTAATCTTCTTCCAATTGGCCAGTTGGATGGCGGTCATGTTCTTTATGGGTTATTGGGGTATGAGAGGCACCGTAAGGTCGCCTCGGGTATATTCATGTTGTTCTTGTTCTACGCCGGGCTTGGAGCGATCACTTTCTTTGGCCCCGCCAAAGATCCGGTATGGTATACGCCATTGTATGTTGCATTTCTCTACTTGAGTTTGCTGGGGCTTAAAAAACCCTGGCAGGATACCTTGTTGTATGCTATGCTGATTTTTTCAGTGCAGTTCCTGCTGGCTTGGGCAATCCCCGCGATCAAAGGGTATCCGGGGTGGCTGCTCTTTGCTTTTCTGATTGGTCGTTTTATCGGCATTGAACATCCCCGCTGTGAAATTGAGGAGCCGCTAAATGATGAACGAAAACTGCTTGGCTGGTTTGCCCTCCTCGTGTTTGTGGTTAGTTTTGCTCCTGCACCGATTGAGGTGATTATCGTGAGTCCGCCATTACCATAACCTTCTGAACCATGGCCTTCCTGTTCATTACAAATTGAACGACCACAATACCAGAGGTACCGGAAGGAAATGTGATTTTGGTGTCTTCCCCCCAATCCTGGATATCTACCATAATTTTTCTTCCCGTGATGTCTATAACCTGTAGCGATTCGGGGTGCCCATTTAGATAACAGGTGCCTGTGGATGGATTGGGATAGATGGCTGGCATTCGGCCTTCATGGACAATTCCGGTGACAAGATTTCCATCGCCTTTTCCAAAACCAGGGCGTACCATGATGGTGCCTTTTACGTTTGTATTTTGGACCCAAACCCCATTGGTGTTGTAATAAATCTTGTTGCCGTTGTCCGTGTTCTTGTCCAAGCCAACAGGAATCGAGGTATTTGATAGCTGTTTCCATCCAACATAAAATGGGCCGTTGACCGGGACGGCACGGTTTAGCTTGTAGCGCGTTAGGGTATTCATTGTTTTGCGGTCAACAACAATATTCTGTTCAAAAAGTGGGACAGCGTTATTGTCTGTGAGTATGGTTCTGATCTGTAACTGCAAGGACTGACTTGTGTTATCTCCGAATTCAGGAAAATAGATATCCACATAAGTGAGCGTATCAGGGTTTAGTGTTTTCATGTCGAACAAGAAGGCAAGGAACGATCCGGCCTGGTTGAGGCCAGCAGCGTATTCTGCCGTTCCATCATCATAAGCGTAGTACGAAGACAGAACATAGTCGACTGTCGTGGTGTCGCTATATCTAAAATCAATTGGGCTGAATATAGCAGGGTCGTAATCTCCGGTTAGCGAGATGGGGATATTATCTTTGGTGTTCATGCCATAGTTCAGCCGGATGTGGATGGAATCGGCCATCGGATCAAAATCAGCCGCAGTGGGTATTGTGTTGAGTGTGATGGGAAGGAATTGTAATCCCGTTAAATCAGCGCCAGGGTAGAAGTCAAGATCCAAATTGACAGTATTGCTGGTTGTCACGGCGTTCACCCTCGATGTAATCTGTGCCGTCGTTGTATAATTAATGGGTTGAGCATGGGGATCAAGCAGGGGAATGTTAAAAAGTTTGAGGTTGTACAATTCAAGTGAAGGAGCCATCAGATTACCTGCGACATCCTCTAAAAAGTGTTTTGCCGGCATCGCGAAGTAACCCTTGAACAAAGAGGTCAATGGTGTAGACACGGTTCGGTCGGGATAATAGAGGTCAGTTGGGGATCGGCCGCTGTTAATGTAGATATAGTCGAGGTTCCAGGTGTCATAGGGTCCTGAAAGCCGGGCGTAATTAGAAAACCGGAATTGGAAATCATCGTGAAAGAACTTCGGATCACTGATTTGAACAATCACCTGGTAGAATAGGTCTTGTTCCATTGTCGCATTTACTTCAAGGACGTAAACATTTTCCCAGATTCCGTCCAGCCCTTTGAGCGCAAGGATGAGTTGGTCACCTGGGTCAGGCGGCTCGCCGCGGCCTCGCAGTTGATAGAAGAAACTTAGGTATACGGTATTCCTTAGGGAAATGTCAACAAGATCCATCCGTATGGGTTGCGAGGTCAGGCGGTCTGCAAAACCCTTGGCCAGTACGTCATTGACATCATATGGTTTTCCAAGGGAGTCGGCGCCATCGAATGACACAACATTTTTGGATGGCGGGCGAATCCCAATTCCATTGTTAAGCAAGACAGAATTTCCGTAAAGCCACAGGCTGTCTTGCAGCAATGTGTCGGATGAAGCAAAGTCATCCCAAAAAGGAAGGAATGTAGGGTCCACGGTCTGTACCCGCGATGTGGATGTTGGTTTTCTCCGTCCCGTAGCATTGGAGGGAAGAGGGAACTCGACAAATTGAGCTGAAGTGCTGGCCGCGAAGGACAAAATACCTATAAATGCTGCAAGTCGTTTCACGCGCCTTCCGGGTTCATATCAGTTATCCTCCGGATCCTTGAATTGGTAACCCTTGGGCCCAATCCACAAATCGATCGGATCACCAATGCTCACCGAATCACCAGGTTCAGGAACCTGCCTGATAACGTAACTAATGATGCCTGTGGTATCCACACCTTCCGGAATTTGAACGGATCCAAGGTGCAAACTCAGGTTCCCAAGTCGCAGGAGCACATTTTCGTAGGGCATCCCGAGGAAGTTGCTGATTATAAAATCTCTGGGCCCGGCCCCATCGCCAACCACCAGGTCGATCATCGACCCTTTGGGAACGCGAGTTCCGGGAGTTACGGCCCTCCCGTTCCATCGCACCTCCATTATCAGGTGGTAGTTAGGGCTCCGTCTAAAAATAATCTTTCCACGCACCAATTCGGCACTTCTAAGTACAGCTTCAGCATTCTCTAACGACCCGGCCCCGCCTTCTCCAAATAGATTCGGCAAAGGCAAAGTGGGCGGGGAGCGGCGGTTTACAGTCAAATAGATCTTCCTGTTTTCCTTGACGAAGTGGCCTGCTTTCGGTACTTGGGCCAGAACGGTCAATGGCGAGAAATCGGAAGAGTAAGATGAATCACCCACTTCATAGCGCAAGTGGAGCGGAGGCAGTTCTGCATCAACTCGGTAAATATCTTTACCCACGAGATCAGGTACTTGCACGACCTGTCCATGATTTGTGGTATTGGGCAGGAACACATAGAAGTAGGCAACTGAAATCAATAGGACAATGCACACAGCAAGTCCAGCGTGGGTGAGGAGGGCACCCAGTGTACTGGAAGTCAAGTACGATCTAATGTGCTGAAGGTTCATTAATAGTTGAGCGAAGATGAAAACTGATGTTCAATTCTACTGATAGCGCGATGTCGCTTTTGGGACAAATTAATCAGCCGTGTGATCAGGTCGGTAAAAGAAACTCCGCGTTCACGCCACATCATGGGAAACATACTTGAGTTTGTAAATCCCGGGATGGTATTGATCTCGTTAACATAAATTTCACCCTTTTCAGAAAGGAACAGATCAACAC
>JANPES010000345.1:0-13082 GCA_031423035.1 Cyclobacteriaceae bacterium
TTTTCATATTGCCCGCTCCACTCCAGGTAATACCCATTGGGCAGTACACCCATTTGCTTGTTAAGCTCTTCAATGGCCTCTTTCACGGTACTTCCCAGATCACGATCACGAACGTTAAACAGCACAGCTCCACGAAGCATCGCATTTTCGGAAGTGATCATGGGCGGGCCATCTTCAAATTTGATATCTGCCACCGATGATAACGGAATGGTACCGAGTGATGAAGTTTTGATCGGGATTCTTTTTAACTGTTCAATGCTGTTACGATAGTCCTGTGCAAGCCTTACACTAATCGTAAAGCGCTGCCTGCCTTCAATGGTCTGCCCAATCGGCGAGCCTCCAATAGCCGACTCCACAATCACATTCACATCGTTTACCGAAAGGCCATAACGGCCAAGCGCTTGCCGGTTCACGTCAATGATCAGGTACTTTCCACCGGTAATTGGATCAACATACAAATCCTTCACACCATCAATTCCAGCCAAAGCCGTCTTAACTTTTTCCGACAATGCGTAGATACTATCCAGATGCTGACCATATACTTTAACACCCACATCGGTACGGATCCCTGTGGCAAGCATGTTGATCCGGTTGATGATGGGCTGCGTCCAGCCGTTGACTACACCGGGGATCTGCATCCTGGCATCGAGTTCGTTAACAATGTCTTTTTTGGTCAATCCTTTACGCCACTCCGATTTTGGTTTGAGCATGATGATCGTCTCAATCATGCTGATGGGTGCGTTGTCTGTTGCTGTGCTGGCGCGGCCTGCCTTGCCCAATACCTTGTCGACTTCAGGAACCGATTTGATGATCTTATCCTGCACTTGTAGAATGCGCTTAGCTTCCTCATTTGAAACACTCGGCAACGTAACCGGCATAAAAAGTATGGATTGCTCGTCAAGCGGCGGCATAAATTCACTTCCCAAACTCATTAACAACGGAATACTGATGGTCAGCGCGAGAAGGTTCACACCGATGGTGGTCTTCCTCCATTTCATGCAGGCCCGGATGACCGGCTCATAGATTCTCTCGAGAAATCGGTTGATCGGATTTTTGTGTTCGCTGCTAAATTTTCCCTTCATGAAAAAGGAAATGATCACCGGGGCAAGGGTTACGACAAGGATTGCATCTACCAGCATGATAAAAGTTTTCGTATAGGCCAATGGGTGGAAGAGCTTCCCTTCCTGGCCGGTAAGCATGAACACAGGCAGAAACGAAGTGATGATAATAATCGTAGAGTAGAATACACCGCGCGACACTTGTTTGGATGACTTCTCAATGATCTCCAGTCGTTCAGACTCTTCGATCTTCGTATAGGGCCGTGAAAACAGTTTCTTGATCATACCTTATTTTTCAGTTTCCGGATTTAGCTCCGCAAAGCGGGTTGATAGATTTTTATAGGAATTTTCAGCCATAATAATTCCATTGTCCACGATCACGCCAATGGCCAGCGCAATACCGGTAAGCGACATGATGTTTGATGTAATACCAACGGCATTTAAAAGAATGAAAGCGGTGGCAATCGTAATGGGTATCTGGATGATGATACTTGCAGCGCTTCTCCAGTGAAAGAGAAAGATGATCACCACCAAGGATACAACGATCATTTCTTCAATGAGCGTGGTCTTGATGGATGATATCGATTCCCGGATCAGTTCACTTCGATCATAAATGATATTGAATTTAACGCCCTCTGGAAATCCTTTTGCTACTTCCTCCATCTTTTTCTTTACACCGGTTATCACTTCATCGGCATTTTCACCGTATCGCATCACCACAATGCCACCCACGACTTCTCCTTCGCCATTTGCATCAAAAATACCGAGGCGTGTTTCGCCTGTCATTTGAACGGTAGCAACATCGCGGACAGTTACCGGTGTTGCATTCACTGTCTTTAGCGGTATGTTTTCAATCTCTTCAATGGATTTCAAATAGCCGGTCGTTTTAATGATGTAGCCGATGTCGTTCATTTCAAATTTTCTTCCACCTGCCTCATTGTTATTGGAGCGTACCGATTGAATGACTTCCTGAGTTGACAGGCTGTAATAGTTTAGCTTGTTAGGATTTAGTGTAACCTGGTATTGTTTCTGAAACCCTCCGAAGGAAGCGATCTCGCTGACGCCTGGAGCGTTTTGAAGCGCAAACTTCACATACCAATCCTGGATGGCGCGTTGTTCGCCGAGGTCCATTCCGGGAGCTTCCAGTGTATACCATAAAATATGGCCGACACCTGTTCCATCCGGACCAAGTGTTGGTGTAACTCCTTCCGGAAGGAGACGCGTAGCATAGTTCAGTCTCTCTAACACACGTTCACGGGCCCAGTATATATCAGCATCATCGCGGAAGATTACATATACGAAACTCATACCAAACATGGAAGAAGCGCGCACATACTTTACTTGTGGAAGGCCTTGCAGGTTTGTTACCAATGGATAGGTAACCTGGTCTTCCATGATCTGAGGGCTTCTGCCCATCCATTCGGTAAAGACGATCACCTGGTTCTCGGATAGATCTGGTATGGCATCAATCTTATTCACGATTACGGAGTATATTCCCCAGACGAATAATCCCGCAGCAACAAGCAATACCAGAAAGCGGTTGCGCAATGAGAATGAAATTAGACTTTCAATCATGACGATAAATAAAAAGAATAATAAGAAATGAAAAAGACGTATTCGCTAAGACAAAGCGATTACAGGAAGAGGATATACTCTTCTAGGAAAAAGAAAAAAATCAAATGAGAAAAGCCCGGAATGAGACCGTACGGTCAGCCGCTCGAAAGGGAGGGGAATAGTTGTAGAATCGGGCACCCGAAACAAAAGCCGAAGGAATTACTTCTGAAATAGGGACCAGGGGCAACTCTATTTCCAATGCAGGCACAGGAGAAAGCATGATTTCTGTCGCGGAAACCTTAAAGTTCTCGCCCTGATGGACAATGGTTTCATCCTCACAGCAAGCTTTGGACTGGTGTTTGTGGCAGGGAGGTATTCTTTTTTCCATTTCGCAGCCATCAGCCCTAGTGAAAAGGGCGATATTCTGAATCTGCCCGCCACAGAAGTGAACGCCCACCATGAAGCTGGTGCTTGAGAAAAGCACCAGAAAGGCGAATGTTGCAGACAGTATGGAGCGGTAATGCTTCATTGGATAGTCAAATGTAACGGAATTAGACCGAAAGGGGTTTATACTATCGCAAAAATCCCTTACAAAATTCATCTATCCGCCGGAAAAAGAGCCTCCAGGTCCTTCAGGAGACATTTAGATCTAGGTTAGTCGTGCAAGAGCTCAGGTATCAGATTTCCCCTTCTTTCCAGTTCCCGCTCTCTTATATAGGCATAAAGTACAGGCAATACAATCAGCACAAATAAGGTGGATGTTACTAGGCCGAACACAAATGGAATCGTGATTGGTTTCATGATGTCACTCCCGGCGCCCGTAGCCATAAGCACAGGCAGCAGCCCGAAAATATCAACGAGCACGGTCATCAACTTCGGGCGCAACCGCTGAACAGCTCCCTCATAAATAGCATCTTCAATATGTGAATGGGTAACCTGGCCGACAACATGCTTTTTTATTTTAAAGTACAACGAATTATTCAGGTACACCAGCATAAGCACACCCGTTTCAATAGCAACACCAAACAATGCGATAAAACCAACGGCTACTGCCACAGAAAAATTCACATGGAAGAAATACATGGAATAGGCACCACCCACCAGCGCAACGGGTATACTGCTCAATACAATCAGCACCTCCCGCATGTTCTTAAAAGTAAGATACAGAATCACGAGGATAATAACCAGCACAATAGGAATGATGATCTTCAGCCTGTTCTGTGCTCGCACCTGGTTTTCATACTGCCCGCTCCATTCCACGTAATAGCCATTGGGCAATTGCTTCACAGCTTCCTCCAATCTTTGCTTCGCTTCTGCAACCGTACTCCCCATGTCTCTTCCGCGAATATTAAAAAGCAACGTTCCTCGCAGCATGGCATTCTCTGAATTGATCATGGGAGGCCCCTCTGTTATCCGTACATGGGCTACGGCCGAGAGCGGAAGAGGGCCCAGTGACGGTGACTGAATCTGGAGATTCTCAATCTGGCTTATTGTATTTCTGAAATCCTGAGCAAATCGCACATTGATTGGAAAACGTTCACGAGCTTCAATAGTAGTTGAGGCATTCATTCCGCCAAGAGCCGTTTGAACAAACATGTTGATATCATCCACCGATAAACCATAGCGTCCAATTTCCTTCTTCCTGATTAGTACATCAATGTACTTTCCGCCAACAATGGGCTCCACATACAAATCGGCCACACCGTCAAGGCCCTCAAGTTTCTTCTTGAACTCCTGTGCCAGCTCATTGATGGAATCCAGGCTTTGTCCATAAATCTTTACCCCCACATCTGTCCGGATGCCGGTGGACAGCATGTTGATTCGGTTATCTATGGGTTGGGTCCAGCTGTTGATAACGCCCGGAATCGACAGTTTGCTGTTTAGTTCCTGAATGATATCACTCTTCGAAATACCCTCACGCCATTCCCGTCGAGGTTTGAGTATGATGATGGTCTCAATCATGTTGATCGGCGCATTATCGGTAGCAGTATTGGCCCTACCCGCCTTTCCCAGTACATTCTCCACTTCAGGAAGCGACTTGATGATTTTATCCTGAACTTGTAAGAGACGCTTCACTTCCGAATTGGAAATATCCGGTAAAGTCACCGGCATAAATAACAGTGAACCTTCATCCAGCGGCGGCATGAATTCCGTGCCGAGATTAACTACCAAAGGAATACTGCCAAGTACCAGCGCGAGTGCTAAGCCTAGTGTTACCTTTTTCCATTTTAAGCACAAGCGTATAACCGGTCCATATATCCAGGTGAAGAAACGGCTTACAGGATGCTTGCTCTCAGGGCGTATTTTTCCTTTCAATAAGATCACCATCAGCACCGGAACAAGCATGATGGCCACAAAACCGGAACCTATCATGGCGAAGGTTTTTGTCCAGACGAGCGGAGCGAATAATTTATGCTCCTGCCCGGTGAGAAAAAGAATCGGACTGAAGGAAATTAACGTAATGAGAATAGAACTCACTACGGCTTTTCCAATAAGCTGTGACGATTTTTCTATCTTCTCTATTCTTTCCTCGTCCATGGCTAATCTAAGTTATTTCAGTTTCTCCGCTAACCGACTTCATTGCATTTTCCACCATGACAATTCCGGCATCTACCAAATCGCCGACAGCCAAAGCAACTCCCGACAGCGACATGATATTGGAGGTTATACCAAACCAATTCATCATCATGAATGCAAACAACACAGAAACCGGAATGGTGATGACAACAATCAAGGCGCTGCGCACATGGAAAAGAAAAATAAAGAGCACAATGGAGACCACGACAATTTCTTCGGTCACAGCCTCCCGAAGTGTCCTGATTGTAGCTTCAATTAAATCGGACCGGTCATATGCTGCATGAATTTTTATTCCTGCCGGCAGTCCCTTGCTGACATCTTCAAATTTTTCCTTAACCCGGTCGATGACGGCTTTGGCATTTTCACCATAACGCATAATAACAATACCCCCTACCTTTTCACCTTCACCGTTTTCATCGATAATGCCCAGACGCAATTCGCCGCCCATTTGCACCGTACCTATATCTTTGATACGGATCGCGGAAGAGTTTACTGTCTTAAGAGCAATGTTTTCAACCTCTTCCATATTCTTAATGTACCCGGTACTTTTAATGATGTAGCCGATGTCCGACAGTTCAAACTTTCTTCCACCGACTTCATTGTTATTGTTTTTGATCGCCTGCGTCACCTCATTCAGGTTTATACCATAGTACCGAAGCTTAAGGGGATCAATGACTACCTGATATTGTTTTTGGTAACCACCGAAGGAAGCTACCTCGCTTACGCCCTCTACGGTCTGAAGTGCAAAACGGATGTACCAGTCCTGAAGCGCACGAAGCTCTCCCAGATCATAGCCTGGAGCATCGAGCGTGTACCAGTAAACATGCCCAAGGCCAGTGCCGTCCGGGCCAAGGGTGGGTGTGACATTTTGTGGCAGAAGCCGGGTGGCATAATTTAATCGTTCAAGCACTCTCGCCCTGGCCCAGTAGATATTAACATCATCATGAAAAATGATAAACACGAAGCTCATTCCGAACATGCTTGCGCCGCGGATATTTTTAACTCGTGGTATTCCCTGCAAGTTGCTGGTGAGTGGATAGGTAATCTGATCTTCGATAATCTGCGGGTTGCGCCCCATCCACTCGGTGAAAATGATAACTTGGTTTTCCGAAAGGTCCGGTATCGCATCTACCGGTGTATTCATCACTGAGTAAATACCATAGATCGTCATGGACACGTATAAAATGATGACAATCACTTTGTTCCTGATGGACCAATGGATGAGTTTATTGATCATGTTCCATTAAAGTACGCAATACTTTTTTCTTTTTATGATTTTGTACTGCATGTCTGGCATCACCCAACATTCTTCTTAGACACCACCGACAATACCAATTGGCAAAGAGGAAAGCCAGTATCCGGTTTGGAAAACCCCGAGGTTTTTCAAAGCTTATGGAGAGCTCGGCCAGCGTTCCTGCTTCTGCTGCAGATATTTCTAAATACATCCGGTACCAGGAATAGATGATCAGTTTCGTTTCGCCTATTGTCTCCCATATTTTTTCTTTGCCATCGATCCACTTAGTCACTTTTACAGTAAAATCCATGCGTAAGCCCATCATCTTACCCGTCCATCGGTATGTTGAACCAAATCCTGTATGATGGGGAGTCAGGAATTCCAGGTGCAATTTGCTACCTAGCATCATTGCAGATGAATTTGTCATGTGTGTTCCTGTTACGCCCAGATCGTCCAGGGCCTGAAATACTTCCGTTGGCGTAGAATTGAATAGTTCTGCTCTTGCAATGGTCTTCATGGCATCACTGTTTGATGATCGAGAGAGCTTTGGCAGCCTGATTTCAAAAGCGAGCGAGGCGATTTATCCGGTTTAAAGGGTCCTTTCTCCACTGGCTTTCAGTACTTCTACTTTCATAACAGAAGGACTGCCAAACGCATCCTTTTTATTGGCCACATTGGAGAAAAGATTCCAATGCATGTCTTTAATTGATTAAGACCTGACTTATGCCTGTATAAGACCTATAAATTACATAAAGTCTATCAAAGTCTATGCCTGACGGCCAGTTCAACGATAACAATCCATCGAAGTTCAATTTCTGTTAAGGAATACTATCATCATCCCCACCATCATTACCCCCATTGCAATTCCCATTCCCTTCATCATTTTCATATTATCTTTTTTCTGCCCATCGTGTTTGTGGTTCATATCTACCATTCCGTGCATGGGGCAACTCATCATATTCATCTTGTGCCCTGATGACGAATTCTTTTGAACCAATTCCATCCCACACTTCGGGCATTTTCCGGGATTGTCCGATATTATGTCAGGATGCATCGGACAAGTGAAGATTACACGGTCAACTGTTTGTGTCTTGGTTGAATCAATTTGAGAAAACAGCGACTGAGTCGTAGTAAATAGAATAAGAAATACTAAATAAGTTTTCATTTATCAATGTTTAAAAAATATTCAAGATTTGCTTAACCAAATTTTGGCCAGAACAGCCGCACTCTTGGATTTTTGTTTTACAAACACTAAAGCAATAATCCTCATATTAATTAGTTGAAGAGATACCCCACCTGAAATAAAAAGGAAGCATTGTTAGACTGCATCCCACTATCATAGTACATGCCGCTGAAAACATTCATGAATCCGTAGGTATAAAGAAGCCGGGTTTGGATGGCGCCCTTTTTCTTCAGACCGAACTCCAGTCCGGGACCGAGCACCATTCCTAAATCCACACGATTCATATTGTCCACCATGTTTTGATTGGTGGTGGAGGTTTCATCCTTTGCCGAAAGCAACGTGCTTTCTGTAAGACCAAGAACCGCTATAAACTTTACAGGCCCTTTAGGCAAATTATTGTATTGTCCCAATGCCCATACATCTAAGTAGGAGAGGCGGTAACGTGAATCGTACGATGAAGAACTCATATCACCATAATTAGCTCCGCGATTCATGTAGCCCAGGTTTCCTACGAATGACCATCTTTGGTGCAATGGTACAGTGAGGCTTACACCGCCACCAAAGGAACCGGTATAGTTATACATGGTCATATCATTTCCATACGTGTAACCGCTTCCGTACATGTTCATGCCCATGCCTTGCACCAGTGAACTGGTTCCACCGTTTGCATACAGCCCCACGCTGAGTTTGGCGGGTGTATTATCCTGTGCTGATAACGTAAGTGTAATTAGCACAAGCGCGATTATAAGTTCCATCTTTTTCATAGCCATTGCATTTTTTAAGCACAAACAAAACTATATTCCAACACGAGAATAGGTCCTGATCTTCGTCAGTCTTAAAAATGACTTTTTACATGAAGCAGAAAAGAAGAAGTCATAGACTTTCCTATGGGAAACAAGTTATTGAGTTTTTAACTGCCGGTGAGTTCGGATCTTTAATTGACCAAACCGTTGCATCAAGGATACCCTTTGAAATGAATTCCTTTAACTGTTTGTTCTTTCCTTAGTGTTGCGATTCGATCAAGTCATCTATGTTTGCTTCCAGCATTCTTTTGTATTCATCGCCGTACCAGGTAAGAGCATTTGCTTTGTCATTTTTAATATTATTTGATTTAGCTAATGCTTCAAATGCGTTATACCGGGCCGCCGCAAACATGATGGCAACGCCTACTCGTTCTTTCGGTTCGGTCTTGGTAAATTCATGTAAGCACACTGACCGTACATTTGATGACAAGAGGAGCAAGTGATGGTTTTGCCAAAGCGCTTTACCTTCGAGCCGTTGCTGTATAAGCAAGAAATGCAATTAGTAAAGCAGACAGAATCAACATTTATAATTCCAACTTCTCATACAATCAATTTGTAGTTACTATTTTACTTTAAACTGTTTAAATAAACTCTGCATACCTTGTACATTTTATGATAGGAATCATAAGCCGTTAACGCAACAGCACCAGAGGCAAACTCTGTATCCAGCATGTCGTGAAATTTATGATTGTCCGGAAATGCCTTTTTCAGATTATCCAGCGTGAGTGCCAAAACGTTGCCTGCTAACCCTACACTGAAGAAATAGGAGACTGTTTTCCTGCTCGTTTTTGAATCCATGCCTTGAATAAGGCTGTAAAGAACAATGCTCTCATCGCGATTAAGCACTCTGCAATCCACATCATTCACAAAACGGTAGTCGACTCCTTGACAATCCCTGAATCCAAAAATATCTGTCTTCTGATGCTCATAACGTCTACCCTCATGCACTACCGTGATGTAGGGTTTGTCTAAAAAGCCACTAAGTTTTATCTTGTGTTTTTGAGTATTACAGTTGATCGCATAAGCGAGCTTTCCGCGTTGGAAATCCGCTATGCTTAAATACACTCCGCTACTATCCTGTTGGGCACGGGCCCAACAGGATAAACTCAGCAGGATATTAACGAGAATGGCAATCCTCATACGCTTGATTTCTAAAGGTCAAATTGAACATAGTTGCACACATAGCTGATGACTGAAATCAGTTCAAAATATGATTTTGATAATCCGTAATACTAGCCTTTGGCAATGCCGAATAGTGAATAACCAGTACGCTTAGGGCCAAAAACGGCTCCCGTGAACTTACTTGAACTATTCCCGACAAGTAGTTTGTTTTGTAGCCGATGCTGAATCCGTTCTTCCGTATCGCCCTCGGGCAGGCTGCGCGACTGTTGGGAAAACCAGGCCGTCTGGTTCATCTTGTTGTCCGCTTGGGGCAGCGTCTCTATCAGACCAAACGTACAGATCTCACAGCCCACGCCGTTCGCGAACAGTTCTACTTGCTTGGACGACTGATCTCCGCTTACGCAAGAAGGGAGTATCGGGCAATTCCCCTGAAGACACTCATCGCTGTTGTCGCCGCCATGATTTACTTTCTCAATCCCATAGACTTAATCCCGGATGCAATCCTCGGCATTGGACTAACAGATGATCTGGCTGTACTGGCTTGGGTAATTCGAAGTGCGCAACAAGAACTGGAAGCTTTTGCCACGTGGGAGCGTTCAGTGGTTGTTTGCCATCAAACAAGCTGATATCTCAGCCCGCCTCCTAGAGGCACTTCCTCGATCAGTCTCATTCAGCAATAACAGCCGTATTACGGGCCGCATTATTTGACCGATTCGTCAACATAATACTAATACTATCGCAATACGAGTGTATTACTATCTTTGCGTCGAAAATGGTGCAAAATGCACCAAAAAAAGCAGCTACGCAGCCTGATGTCATCCCACAAGCGAAAATTCATGATTGGTAAACCTAAAGTTGGGTACTGGATTCTGTTTCTGCTCTTGTCAACCAACCTGTCTTGGGCACAGCAGAATTACTTCAATATTCCCTCGGGTGATATCACACAGCCAGGAAAGGTGTTCTATCAACACCAGATAAATGTTTATAGCCTGAACAAGATGGAGTCAAAGTCACAACTTGTTGTAGGGATTGGTCGCAACTGGGAGACAGGCTTCAACATCGTAGACCTACCGCTGAATTTCGATGGAACCTCTAAGATCCTGGGATCAAACGATGACACATCAGCAATGCCTCTTTATCCTCTCGCCATGTTTACAATGCAAAAACAATTTAGATTGGACGAGACTATTGGCTTCAATCTCGGCACACAGGCGGGGGCAAATTTAACTGGGGAAGCGGCGAATGTTCGCTTTGCGCATTTCACTTATGCACTCATGGAATATCATGTCCCAGACAAGGGCCATTGGACAGTAGGGACATACGTATCCAATGAGGTATACACAGGAAGTCCGGGCAACGTGATCGGCTGGATGGCTGGCTTCGACTTTCCGATTTCGAGGCACTTCTGGCTAATGGGTGATATCGTTTCCGGCAACAATAAAAAATCGCTTACAACTTTAGGTGGAGTCTATAACATAGGCCACCGAGTTCAGATCTGTGCGGCGGGATTATTTCCGTTCCCCAACCGATCATTGCAAGGTGGAATGGTACTGGAGCTAAATCTGTACGGGTGGAATTGGGATGAGAACCACTAAATCAAGGCCTTCTTGGCCTCAAGACCAAGGATCTTTGCCGTATGTGCCCTCGACGTTTCAACACCATGAGGGTCTTTCGAAAGTGAATGACCAAAAGAAGGTGCTATCTCTTTGAACTTACTCTTCCAGGATTCCGATTGCGCTTCTTTCTTGAAGCAACGGATAATGAGGTCCATCATTACGGTTGCTGCCGTGGATGCTCCCGGCGAAGCGCCCAGCAGCGCAGCGACCGTGCCATCTTTGGATACCACCATCTCCGTGCCGAACTCCAGCACGCCACCCTCCTTTTTGTCCTTCTTGATCACTTGAACCCGCTGCCCGGCTTCCAACAGTTCCCAGTCTTCCAATGCAGCCGTTGGGACATATTCGCGCAGTGAGTTAAGTCGATCCCGAGGAGAAAGTCGCAGCTGCTCAATCAGGTATTTCGTCAGCGGCATATTTTTAAGTCCGGCGAAAACCATGGGAATCATGTTGTCGAACTTGATGGAATTTGGCAAGTCCATCAGCGATCCGTTTTTTAAGAACTTCGTTGAGAATCCCGCAAACGGCCCGAACAGCAGTTCTTTCTTACCTCCAATAATCCGCGTATCGATGTGCGGCACTGACATAGGCGGGGCACCTACCGACGCCTTGCCATACACCTTGGCGTGATGATCCCGGATCAACTCCCGATTATGGCACTTCAACCATAGGCCGCTCACCGGAAATCCTCCAAAACCATTTCGTTCTTCAATCTCTGCGCGCTTCAGCAAGTGAAGTGTAGCACCGCCAGCGCCGATGAACACAAACTTGGTGTTCGCCGAATCTTTCTGGTCGTTAAGCAGGTTTTTTACTTTTATATTCCATCCGCCCTTCCCATCCGGATCAAGGTCAAGGGCCTCCACATTATAATGAATCTTTACACCCGGCATCTTGCTGAGGGCGCGAAACATCGCACGGGTCAAAGTACCGAAGTTGACATCAGTTCCGATCTCCATTCGTGTTGCTGCCAGCGGTTCCTTTTCTGACCGTCCCCGCATGGTGATGGGGGCCCATTGTGAGATTTGATCCCGGTCCTCTGACCAGACCATCCCGGTGAAAAGTGGATTTCCTTGCAATGCCTTGTAACGTGTTTTCAGAAAGTTGACGTTGGTATCGCCCCACACCAGGCTCATGTGCGGAACCTGGCTGATAAAGGATGTCGGGTCAGAAATATATTCCTTCCTAACCAGGTAGGACCAAAATTCACGTGACGCTTCGTACGCTTCACCGATTTTTACTGCTTTAGCAATATCAACATGGCCGTCGGCTTTCTGCGGGGTGTAGTTGAGTTCGCAGAATGCGGCATGGCCGGTTCCGGCGTTATGCCAGGCATCCGAGCTCTCGGTACCCGCGTCATCCATCCGTTCGAAAACCTGGATGGTAATGTCCGGGTTCAGTTCTTTAAGAATTATACCCAGCGTGGCGCTCATGATGCCGGCCCCCATGAGGACAACATCCGAATGCTTTTCAATGGGCTTTATCGATTTGGTTATCTTTTTGTGCATAGGTGACTCCGAAATTACTATTTCTTGATCAACCAAAAAAACGGATTATTGTTTTGTCCCCGCAGATCAAATACAGGATTTGCGCGGATTAATACAGTTCCCGCAGATCGCGCTGATCATTGCGGCATCAGCGGGAAATGCACTTTAGTCGAGCAGATCAAATACAGCTTTTTGAATCAACTCACTCCTCCAAAAATTTCTTCGCAATATTCAACGGCCGCATAATGTAGCGCTTCTTCTGAATATGCCCCATTTGTCGGGTAAGGATATCTTCCAGCATCTTGATGGTCTTAACGATATATTTCCCTTTGTTCAGCATGACGCACTCCGCCCTTCCGCCCATGGCCGCATCGGTGATCTCTGAACGCGTTGCATAGCCAGTCTTATTCAACGTCTCCAACACCTGCGTCGCCCAAATCACAGGAACGTG